>VGRY01000016.1 GCA_016875195.1 Deltaproteobacteria bacterium | reverse complement strand
CTCAAGCTGCGAAAGCCTCTGGAAGAAGATGATCGGAAAGCCGTATTCGGGAAAACTGAATGTACGGTTTGATGAGGGGGAGCTGGAGATAGGGCATCAGCCACTACGCCAGCTCTCTACTCTACCCTTGTTTCTGGCCGCGACCTGCCGGTTATCTGAATCGTTTCTCGTCAATAATTTATGCCGATTTTCTTAGTGATTTTGTCCAAGGTTTTGTCGAAGGTCCAAAGAGGAACATTCGTTAAGACAGCCGATGCGATCAGATGGATATCGATATAACCTAATCCCGTTCCCATCAGTTGGTTATTCTCAATGAAGTTTAAAACTTCTTCATCTTCGGCTGAGATTGCCATAGGAAGTGAACGAAGATAGGCAAGGATTTTATGTCGATTTTTGAGATTCCCACAGGCAAGCTCCCCAACAATGAATGGGTGGCATACCACTTGCCCATCATTCAATAATTTATCGAGGCCCACGCCTCCCTCACGGAAGTGAGACACCCATACGGAGGTATCAACAAGAATCATTTTATTTCTCAACGATTCTCCGGCGGGGTATCATTTCCAGTCCCTTTTCGGTTCCCCCAAGTTTTGCAAGCCTCTTGCTGCTTTCCATGGTAATTAATGCCTCTAATCCAAGTCTGACGAGTGTTGTCTTTTCTTTGATACCGGTCAATTTGGAAACCCTCTTAATCAGGTTGTCTTCGATGTTTAAGGTCGTCCTCATAGAACACTCCTTTTTATATGCACCAATATGCATCATTAATGCATATTTTGTCAAGAAGTATTAAAGGTAACAATGGAAATCAGCGGGTGCTGTAAGCCATCCGCTGGATTTTTTTGATACTATTTAAGGCCTCCCCCTAAAGATGGTAATGTAGTTTTGCAACAATACCATATCCCATCAAAAGGAGGAAGCCATAAAAATGGAGGGGGTCAGGTCTATTTTGTTTGCATTTCCACTTCGTTGCCAAATTCGACCAAGAGACCTAAATTTGGTTATCGTTTTAATTCTACAGTCGGAATGGTTCAGAGTAAAATTTCTTATTGACAACTCTCTGTCTTTCGGAGCTCCAAAGCTCATCAAGAAAATCGAGATAACTGCCCAAATCGCTCGGGTCATGAGGCGGTGAACGGCGTATGGCTTTGAAGTCTTCCTGGGTGAGCGCTAAATCTTTTTCAAGATTAAGATTTCTCTTTTTTGGTAAGCTCAAAATATTTCTCCGTTTGTCCGTATTTTTCAAAGTACCCTTGAATTTCCTCTGAATCCAGCCCCGGCAGCTTCAAGAGATACTGAAGGTCTGCCATTTCCCGGAGGGACCTATCGGGGTCGTTTTTCATGGCGAAGACTTTAAGGGCAATCAGATGCTCAGGTCTCACAACGGGCACCGATATATCGTCGAGAAGAAGTAATGGTTTAGTTTCCGAGAAGATGGTATTAGCGGTTTCTTCTTCCACGTAAATGAAATCGATTCTTCCAAGATTTGCGAGAGGATGCACATGATTGGAATAACCTGCAGATCGATAGATCGTCTCGTAACCGAGAGATTCCAAATAGGCTATGATTTTATTTTGATGATTGCTTCGCACCAGGAAGTCCACATCCTGAGTCGCCCGCAAATATCCATAAGCCTTCAAGGCAAAAGCGCCAACAAGAGCGTAATCGATTTCCTCTTTTTTGAAGAAATCGGTCAGAGTTCGGAATATCGTCTTTATATTCAAGATAAGTTGAATATACGAAAAAAGGAACGGGACGTCAATTAGAAAAACTTGGAAGAAAAAAAGAGATGATTACAGCCATTTAAAACTGATTACACAGATTTGAAAAGGCCAGAAACAACAATGATAAGTGCGATAAGGCTTCCCACAACTACCACCCAATCGATCCATCTGAAGCGTGGTTCGTAGCGGAAACGGCGGCCTGATATTCCGAAACCACGGGCCTCCATTGCCTCTGCAAGTTCATCGGCAAATTTGAATGATTGAATCAACAGGGGACCTGCAATAGCAGGTAGGTAGAGGATGCTTCTCAGGCCTCCCCCAATGGGGATTCCCCTTGCACGCTGGGCATCACGGATGTTCCGGGCACGGTGGATGAGAACCGGAATAAATTGCATGGATGCGCTCAGCACGAAGGTGAAAGGGTAAGGAAACCCCATCTTGAGCAATGCATTGGAGAGGAGTTCAGGCGGGGTCGCCTGGAAGAAGAGAAAGAAGACTCCGCCAATCGTAAGCAACCGGAGCCCAGAGATGATTCCCGTTTGCAGGTCAAAGGTCAGCCAAGCAATCAGGAAGAAGGTGAGAACGGCAAAACTTAAACCCTTTAAGAAATTGAACCAGAACCGAAAGAAACGAAGAAAGAGAACGAGGGCGATCAATATCCCGAATGAAGTGATTAGGAAAGCCCAGTGACTGAAGGCCATCAACAGAACCATAGCCACACATGCAAGTACAAGTTTGGATCGGGGATCAAGAATCGATTGTTTCAATTCTTATTCTCCTCTAAGCGTTTGATGGCCTGGATCAATTGAAATCGCTGGGTGGGCCTGAGCCCGGCTTTTGCCATGGCATTTGCTTCGGTCATCAATGTGTCCGGAGATCCATCCGCAATGATCTTTCCATCTGAAAGGATGAGCCAGCGGTCAGCATGCTCGGCGGCAAATTCGAGATCATGGGTCACAAAGATAATGGTTTGTCCTTCCTCTCGGAACTGGTGGAGATAAGAGGTCAATTCCCGGCGATAAGGTTCGTCCTGTCCGGCTGTGGGTTCATCAAGAACGATCAGGTCAGGCTTAACAGATAAGGCAGAAGCAAAAGAAACTCGCTTCTTCTGTCCTTCGCTCAGAGCAAAGGGAGAACGATCAAGAAAAGGAATGAGTCCGAAGCGTTTGAATAGCTCATCACACCAGTGTGAGTCATAAGAATTAAAAATCTTTGGACCTGTCAAGACCTCCTCCCGCACAGTGGGCCGGAAGATCTGGTCATTCGGATTCTGCCAGGCCAGGCTGACATGCCGGGAAAGTTCTGGGGTGAGTTTCTTACGGGAGTCAGAACCAAAGATTCTTACGAGCCCCTTCTGAGGTTTGAGTAAACCATTTAAATATTTTATTAGCGTAGTTTTTCCAGCTCCATTTCGGCCCAGGAGGGCAACAGATTCTCCTTTCTGGAGTTTCATGTTGATTCCGCAAAGCAGAGGAGTGCCATTATAGTTAAACCAGAGGTCCTCTACCTCAACCACTGGTTGGGTCGTTTCTGTACGAGAACCAAAGGAGTTGGGTGATTGTTTCATGAGATGATGATGGAATGGAGTTAAGAGGTTCTGAGCTTTTAGCTCATCGATCGCCTCCTCTACATCAAAAACCGTTGTCTTAAGACCAAAATCCCTGAAGAGCCGTAGTAGGGGCGGTAGGTTGAGGCCATAGCCAGAAATATCTCCGGAAAGAACCTGATGGGGTGGGCCCTCAGCGACACTTCTTCCTCGATTAAAGATGATGATTCGATTCACATCGTGGATGATCTCATGAAGCCTGTGCTCTACAATGATGATTGTGATCCCTTCGGAATTCAGCGATCGGAGAATCTTTCTAAGCATCTCTGTTGCTTCGGGATCAAGGTGCGTAAAGGGTTCATCCAGAATGAGGAGCCGTGGCCGAAGGGTGAGGATGGCTCCCAGGGCAACCCTCTGTTTTTCACCGCCGGAGAGCGTATGGGGCGAACGGCCCATGAGGGAATCAAGTTCTGTAAGCCTGCTTGCCCAGGCGAGCCTCTTTTCGATTTCAGAGGATTCTAATCCCAGGCTCTCTAGGCCATAAACCAATTCCGCTTCAACCGTTTGGTTGAAGAGTTGGGCATCGGGATTTTGAAAGACCAATCCAGCATGGCGAAATAGTTCATGAACAGGATGCTTAGCTGTATCAAGTCCGTCCACCAAAATCTTTCCGGTTAGTCTCCCTTGGTGAAAATGGGGAACCAGTCCGATACAGGCACGGCAGAAGGTTGATTTTCCACTCCCACTCGCACCCGCAACGAGCACACTCTCTCCAGGATGAATGGTCAGGTCAAGATTATCCAAAGCTGGATTTTCTATGCCAGGATAATGGTAGGTGACTCCCTCAAAATGGAGAATCATTAGATGTTCAACCTCATTCCGGTTTTAGTTTCGCCAGTCCAGCTCGTTCGAGGAGCTTGATGCCGAAGAGGCCGATGATTGCTCCGACGATGGTACTTCCGGAGAAGGCAATGATGAGGGCTCCGAGGGCCATGGTCTTTCCCATAAAGACAGGTGCAACGATCAAGGCGCTCATAATGGCTCCAAGAAGTCCTGTACCTATTACCTCCCCCAGTGCTCCGAGATAGATATTACGGCTATAACGATAGGCAAGACCTGCGAACAAGGCGCCGATCATCCCGCCGGGAAAAGCAAGGAGTGTGCCTGTGCCAAGGCCATTGCGAATGATACCAATAATGAGGGCAATACCAGTTGCCCACCATGGACCAAGAAGGATGGCAGCAATGACATTGACGAAATGCTGGGCCGGATTGATCTTTGCGATGCCAATCGGAATGCTAGTGAAGGGTGAAATGGCAACACCTATCGCAACAAGGATCACAGACCTGGCAATGATACGTGTTTCCATGTCTTTCCTTCTTTCTCCTTAAGATTTTATCTTAATTTCTTTTCGCATCTGATCGGGGGTCAATGAGAAGAGGGCATCGAAAAAAGCCGACTTAAATGCCGCCGGCGCAGTTGCATGGAGAGCTGCCTGTTCTCCAGCCAGACCGAAGAAAGTAACCGCACTTACCGTAGCAACTAACATGTCTCGCTCAACTGCATTGAATGCCCCGAGGATTGCGGTGATCATACAGCCCATGCCCAGCACCTCCCCCATCATCGGGTGACCATTTTCCACGATCACCTTCTTTTGGGTGGAGACGATCAGATCCTGAGGACCGCTTGCCACAACAACCGCCCCTGTCTTTTTAGATAGAAGTTCGGAGGCTTGATTGAGATCCTCAGGACCGGTGACAGAATCAATTCCGGCTGAATGGCTCTCCTGACCTGCAAGGGTTCCAATTTCAGCCTGATTTCCCCTGATGACTGTAACCCGCAGTTTGGATAGAATCCTTTTACACGACTCGATCCGGAATTTAGATGCAGCCACTCCTACCGGGTCAAATACGATTGGATGACCATCCTTGTTTGCTTGAGTTCCTGCCAAAAGCATGGATTCAATACGAGCCGGTGAAGGAGTACCCAGATTGAGCACCAGTGCGTCTGCCTTGGAAGTGACCTCCTCAACCTCCTCGGGAGCAATAGCCATGATGGGGCGAGCGCCAATGGCCTGGATCACATTTGCTACATCATTGGCAGTCACCCAGTTGGTGATGGCGTGGATAACAGGTTTTTGTTCCCGAACCGCTGAAAGAACTTGCAAGAGACGCTCGGCTTGAAAGACCATGGCTTTCTCCTCAAAAAAAAACCGACCTTGGAGGGTCGGCATTTTTTTAAAGTGATCTGTCGATTCCTCCGCTGGTATTATCCAGGTCAGGTTCAGCGGGTCGGTGACTGTCCGGTCACCCTCTCAGCCAGGTACATCCCAACTCCCCGCGACAAGCTGATATATTTTACTAAATATATAGGACAGGTTGAAGGTGAAGTCAAGTTGAGTTGCTACAAAAGAAATGAATAAAGAGATTGAAATTACGAAGTATCTGGAAATGCAAAAAAGGCTCCGGTAAAGATACCCGGAGCCTTTTTCGGAATTTAAAGGTTTTTTGTTTTAGCTTACCACAACAACATTTGTTGCCTGGAGTCCCTTTGGACCCTGGGAGACCTCGAACTCGACCTCATCGCCTTCATAAAGGGATTTGAAACCATCCCTCTTAATGGCGGAGAAGTGAACGAAGACATCATTTCCATCGTCTCTGGAAATGAAACCGAAGCCCTTCTTCTCATTAAACCATTTTACACGACCTTTGGCCACTACAACTCACCTCCTTTCCACTTTAAATAAAGTAAGTTGTAATAGCCTTTGGTCCTAAAAAAAAAGCCACAAAAGTTTTCAGAAGCACTTTTGTGACCTTTCGTTGATCCAAAACATATACTTCTTACAACCTACAAAGAAATTATCGCACACTCTTTCTTAAATGTCAAAGCATTTCTTAAAAAACATTTAAAGATGAGAATAGTCTATGATATCGATAAGATAGAGTGTTTTAACGTCTCTTTTAGCCCCTCTATTTCAAAGGTGACTGCGTGGAGTCTTTTTGAAATTAACTGTCCTGGATTGATCGCAAGGGTCTCTCCAATCCATTCAAAATAGGAACCTGAAAGTTGTGGTGATTCGTGGATATGGCCATTGAGGTTCAGCAAGGGTTGATATGATTCGATGAAAGTTTTAATGGCACGACTTCCTGCTGATTTTCCCCCTTGGATTTGATCGAGTCGGGTCCCATAAGGGGGTGAATGTGTCAGATAGATCGCCCTCTTCAGAGAAACAGGTTTTGGGAGTCGGACCAAATCTTCTTGAATCGTTTCCCGACTCCTCAGGTAGAGATAAGGATCGATGGCTGTGAGTTCATTACCCAGTTCAGAACTTCTGATGTACGATGGATTCTTCTGAGGAGGCCAGGGGGATTCACTATCATCCATCTTTTCATAACCCTTGGGCCGAAAAGGAGTGGGGGGGACAAAAGGGTAGCCGATGATTTCATATCCGTTTCTGAGCTGGTAGATTTTTTGGTTGAGATCGATTATCCCCTCTACAGGTTCTTTAAAAAGGTAAGGATAACCCAAGTCCCAATTTCCAGGGATGAGAAAAAGATGTTTGACATCGGTCGTCTCTTTTATTCTTTTAAAGAGAGGCAGGAGAAACTGGTCGATGAAGGTCTTCTGATTGGGAATCATGTCCTCGTAGCGTTTCGTTGGAGGGAAGGATGGGAGAAGATCACCCCCTAATAGGATGATCTCTGCAGATGAAGATTGAGCCAGTTTCAAAAGTTGCTCGTAGAGATAAATCTCACCATGGAGGTCGGAGGTATATAAGCAGTTCATATTCTTTCAATTACCAAATTCCAAGCACCAATAACCAAATAATATCCAATGTAACAATGACCCAAAAAGACCAAAAGACATAAAATCAAATCATAAAACGTCCCTTTATGAATTTTGGAATTTGGTCATTGGAGCTTATTTGGATATTGGAATTTGATATTTGGAATTTTTATTCCGTAAGAATGGACCTATACCTCATAGTCTTCAACGAGGATCCATTTATCTTTCGTCTTGACCAGCTTGAAAGTTACCTTGCAGAAGGAACAGAGCACGTAGTCCCCTGATCTTTCATCTCCATCCATGGGAATATCGGCATCACAAATCGGGCATTCCATTTCCGTCGCCATAGGTCATCTCCTTAATTTTATAAATATTTGAAACATTAAAAAAAATCAAGCCACCCCCTTCACTTTAAAAGGTGGGGGGGTGAATATTTTTCTTGCATAGGGCCCCAAAATCTTATAAATATTAAAACATAGAAGGAGGGATTCCTATGAAAAAGAAATTAATTATTCTCTTTTTATTATTTTCCCTCTGCGGGATGGCCATCTTCTTATGGGGTTGTCCGCCTCGTGTGGTTCATGTCAGGCCACCTGAACCCAGGGTTGAAGTTTATGGACCTCCTCCTTATCCTGATGCTGTTTGGCGGCCAGGGCACTGGGAACATCGCGGAGGGGATTGGGCCTGGGTTCCGGGTCACTGGCATAGACGTCCGCAGCCTCACGCGGTATGGGTCCCGGGACACTGGGAACCGAGAGGAAGAGGCTGGGCCTGGAGACCAGGTCGCTGGGAGTATCGGTAATTAGTAATGAGTTCGGAGTTCGTGGTTCGGAGTAAAAATAGAAAATATGTTTCATTTTCTTAGTCTCCGAACTCCGAACTAAAAACTCCGAACTGAGGAGTTCGTCATGTTCGGTTTGGGACTGCCTGAAATTCTGATCATTCTCGTCATCATCCTTGTTCTCTTTGGAGCGAAGCGACTTCCTGAAATCGGAGAAGGTCTCGGGAAAACAGTTAAGGAATTGAGAAAAATAAAGGGAGAAAAGAAGCCGGAGAAAGATCAGAGTGATCAGAAGGGAGGAGTAGTCTCCGATATTAAAAAAGAGATAGAGGAAATCCCTGGTTTGAAGGAAGCCAGAGAGATTAAAGAGACTGCAGATAAAGTAAAGAACATTACAAAACTTTTAAAATAAACCATTTGAAATTTCCTGGATCGTCATCGTAAACCAGATCTTGACCGTGATTCAGGATCTCCCCCCATAGACCTATTTGCATGAAAACAAGATTAAGGTGGATTATGATGAGCCAAGTGAATCAATTCCCTTAAGGGGATCGATTATTGTAAAATCTTTCGAGAGTCACATTATGAAAGGAGGAGTTGATATGATTAAGAGGGGATGGAAGTTGGGAATTGTTGTCTGTTTTCTTTCAATTGTTGTGGTCTGCAGTCCTGCCATTGCTCAAAAGCCCATTAAAATAGGTGTTCTTTTTATTATGTCCGGGTCTATGGGTGGCTATGGGAAGCATGGATCCCAGGCCGTTCAGCTTGCCCTTGATGAGATAAACGCCAAAGGCGGGATCCTCGGGAGAAAGGTGGAGGCCATTTTCGAAGACGATAAGATGAGTCCTCAGGTTGGCGTTGAGATCGCCAACAAGTTCATCAAGAAAGATGAGGTGGACTTCATCATGGGACCCACGTCGAGCGCCATTGCGGTGGCCCTGGCTGATCTGGTCCTGGAGCAAAAAAAGATTCTCATCCTTACTCAGGCCGCAGCCAACTCTCTGACAGATGTCAAGTTCAATCCTTACCTGTTCAGCACGTTGAGTAATGCCTTGATGCACTCCCGCGCGGGTGCACACTTCATGGCTCCCAAGGGATATAAACGGTGGATGAACATTGGGCCGGACTACGCTTACGGTCGTGAGTCCTGGGCCTCCTTTATATCAAAGTTGAAGGAGCTTCAACCGGAAGTGGAGGTTGTGGGCGAATTGTGGCCGAAGCTGATGGAGAAGGACTTCGCGCCTTTTATACAGAAGATCGTGGAAACCAAACCGGATGCGGTCTGGTCTTCTCTCTGGGGCAATGATGCTGTCAATTTTGTAAAACAGGCACTGCCGACCGGCGTGTTTAACAATGTGAAGTTCGCTTTCACAGACGGCGCTGCTCTGGAGACGTTGGCCCCTCTTGGAAAAGATATGCCTAATGGAATCTTTGTGGCGGCTCGTTATTTCTTCCTCTCTCCGGATACGGCCTTGAACCGCAATTTTGTTAAGACGTATCTTGAGCGATTCAAAGAATACCCTGACTATATGGCTCAGGAGACTTATGCGGGGGTTTATTTCCTTAAAGCTGCCGTAGAGAGAGCTCAGAGCACCGACCCCGAAAAAGTGATCAGCGCCATAGAGAAAGAACCTCTGGCCTGGGAGACACCAGAGGGCTGGAAGATCATGAGGAAGGAAGATCATTCGGTTGTTGAGGATGTCATATGGGGCGAAACCATGTTCAGTGACAAATTCGGTTTTGCTATCCTGAAGAATCTTCAGTCTATACAGGCAGAGCAGATCTGCAGAACGCCTGAAGAACTAAAAGCTGTCCGGGATAGTTACGAAAAAAGAATGAAAGAAACGAAGAAGTAGCGATACAGTGACAGGGACATTGTCGAATAAAATGACTTTTAATACAAAATAGATTCAGGAGGTAAAAGATGAAGAAGAAGTTGACTCGATTCGATCTTCAAAATATGAAGGGAGCTGGCAAGAAGGCAGTCTGGGTGACGGCTTACGATTTCTGGACTGCTCAGTTTGCAGAACAGGCAGGTATGGATATGCTTCTGGTGGGCGATTCCCTTGGGATGTGTATCTACGGTTATGAAGGAACCGTTCCTGTCACTATGGATCAGTGCATCTATCATTCGGAGGCAGTGCGAAGAGGCGCCCCGAGCACTTTTATCATCGGCGATATGCCTTTTCTTTCCTATCAGGTCAACACGGACGAAGCTGTTCGAAATGCAGGACGCTTTTTCAAAGAGGCGAAGGTGGATGCCATCAAACTTGAAGGAGGTCGGAGGGTCTGTCCCCAGATCAGAGCCATTTCCGATGGAGGGATGCTCGTCATGGGCCATATTGGTCTTACCCCACAGAGTTCCGGACAATTAGGTGGATTTAAGGCTCAAGGCCGCACTGTTGAAGCAGCGCTTGAGTTGATGGAAGATGCCCGAGCTGTTCAAGAGGCAGGAGCTTTTTCCATCCTCGTGGAGGCGGTTCCACCAGAGGTTTGCAAGATCATTCGAGATGATTTGACCATCCCTGTTTACAGTATTGGAGCCGGAGTTGATGCGGATGGGCAGGTGATGATCTGTAGCGATATCCTGGGAATCTTTCAGGCTTTCACTGCAAAATTTGTAAAGAAGTATGCGAATCTCGGAGCAGAGACGTTGAAAGCGATGGAGGCTTACGCAGATGATGTGAGAAAAGGAAAATTCCCTGAAGCCCAGCATACCTACAATATGGTCGAAGGGGAGCTGCCGAAGTTAAAAACAGCCCTGAAAAAAATTAAGTCGGCCCGGAAGAAATGATATGAAGAGAGATATTCTTGCTATTGACGTTGGGACTACCGCATTTAAAATAGGCGTCTTCAGCCCTGACCTCGAAAAGAGGTGTGAGACTTCCAGAGACTATGCAATCAACCTCTATGATCGTGGAAAGGCAGATATCGAACCTGAGAAGTGGTGGTTTGCACTCAAAGAATGCTGTGCTGAGATCAAGAGGCATCTCTCTCAAGTTGGCATCATCTCCTTTTCCGTGACGACCCCTGGTTTATTACCCATGGGAGAAGATGGCACAGCTCTAGGTCCTGCTATTTTGATGCTGGATGGTCGTTCCCATAAACAGGCCAGAGAGATTCGGCAATTAGTAGGAGAGGAAAAATTTCTCAAGGAGACCTGTAACCTGCCTGTTTCAGGTGGCTCCTCTCTCTGTTCCATCTTATGGATTCGGGAAAATCAACCTGATATTTGGAAGCGGGCAGCCAAGTTTGGCCATAGCAATACCTATATGGTCAAACGCTTCACCGGCCAATGGGCTATTGATCCCTCTACCACTTCGATCACAGGTCTTTACAATACGACTCGGCACAACTTGACCTGGAATCGAGATGTCCTGTCGAAAGCAGAGATACCCGAAGAGAAACTCCCGCCACTTAAACAATCGTATCATCAAGTTGGGAATATCTTACCCGGGATCGCTTCTGAATTAGGTTTGCCAGAAGATTGTGTTGTTCTCTGTGGGGGCAATGACGCAGTCCTTGCCGCCCTCTCAGGAGGGTTCACGGCACCTGGTGATATCAATTTTATCTGCGGGACATGTGAGATTACGAATGTCTGTGTGGACAGGCCTGTGAGCTCTGGAAATTTTAATGTCCGCTGTCATGTCATTCCAGGCCGGTGGGTCACCTTCTTTGTTCTCAATACAGGAGGGCTGGCTCTGGAGTGGTTTCATTCCGTATTTTGCCGTGATATGAACGCCGACCAATTTTATAACGATTATATTCCAACGGTGCTTGAAAATTTTCTTAACAACCGTGACGCAGAAGGCCTGGAAGCAGATCTGCCCGGATACGTTCCTTATCTTCAGGGGTGCCGTTATAGTCTTGAACAGATGACAGCCAGCTTTTCAGGTTTAACCTTAGAGACAACACGGGAGAAGATCCTTCTCGGATTAGTCAGGGGGAATGCAATTTACCATCGTGACCATCTAAAGGAGGTGGCGGGCCTGGTCAAGGTAGGGAAGATTGTCATGACCACAGGAGGTGGTGCAAAGATCAGAGGGTTCCTGGAAGCGAAGAAACGCTGGACAGGTGCCTTTGAGTTCAGATATCAGGACCAATCCTCGCTTTTAGGGGCGGCGATGTTAGGTCAGTTTTACCAGGAGAAGAAATACGAATAGGTTTTTTTAAACTTGTATTGAAAAGGGAGGGGAGTGTACTTCCAACCCTTTACAATTGCGGAATTTTTTTAATTTTATGGGGAACATACGATATTACCTGAGATGATCTTTGTAATAGGCTTGAAAAGTCGGCAGCAAAACTTTTAAAGGTACCGCTGTAAAGGATTTACTGCACACCCCCCTCCCTTTTCATAAATTATTATCCAAGTTTAAAGTTCTGGAGGAAGATATGAGAGAGAAACTGAGAGTGGAGTCTTCAGCGTTAGAAGAGATCAATCAATTCCTCCTCGATCCGGATAATCCTGTCATCAATGCATTGCTCCAGGTCATAGAAAAGTATGGGACCCCGGAAGAGATCAATGCAAAGGCGCGGGAGGTCCGGAAACTTCCCAATCTCTTCCAAAGGCTTGAAGCGATCAAATCTCCCTACCTCGCTGGTCTGAAATGGCTCACGGCTGAGCGGGATAAGGGTTCGTTTATCTCCATTCCTGAATTCAGGCGTAACGTTTTGGGGGGCCGTGTTGAGGGGATGACCTTCGACGAAGTCCATGCCGTTACTCTGGAGATCAGCGCCTTTCAATATTTTCCGTGGTTGATCACAGAAGCGCGGCAGGCCATCGAGAAGAAGGAGGTCATGCCTTCGCGGTATATTCGCGTGCGAAAGATGAAGGAGCAGGAGGGCGATCAGGGAGATATTCTGGCTGTTGCGGCTGCCATGCAGATCGTCGGAGCCAGTTATGTGGAAACTTTGGACACAAAAGGGACTGACGGTTCCAATATTCATCTCAGCGGACCGGAAACGATTACCGGCTATTTCGGAGGGATCGGCCAACCCAATGAGCATGCTCTTCAATGGATTGATGAATACCTCTATTACTATACCCATTATGGAATTCGACAGGTGCTCAACATCAATCCGGGAACGGTCCTTCTCGGTTACCTTCTCCATAAGTTGGGAGTCGATATAGAGTTTAAGATCTCCGTCTTCATGGGGAACGATAATCCCTATTCCGTCCTCTGGACTTTATTAGCAGCCCGGCTCTTTTCACGGGAAGATGGTACAACTTCTCTGATAGGTTTCAACCTGAGCAACTCTGTTGACTGTCAGACTCTGGAAAGGTCGTCAGAAATTCGAAAGAAACTCGGGCTGGAAGAGAACGTCCGGATTGAACATCACATCACCGAAACATGGAAGAGCATCGTGAGACAGCCATACAATCGGCGGTGCGATCTCCTGGAGGTTACACCAAAGGTACCCAACATCTCAGCAAAGCATGAGGGAGGCGATCCCGATGTTGAACAGACGAGGGAACATGCCTCAGACATACTCGACTATTTCAGAAATAAGGATGAAATCGTCTCCTGCGGAGATATGGATTGTCTGGAGAGAAATTATCTCGATAAACATGAATCGGTAAATCGTACAGCCATTGCACTGACAGAAAAAGGGCTCGCCTTTATCGCCGCCTGGAATCTCCACCGAAGATAGGATTAGATAATCCCCGTAGTTTCCCCTGAAGCTATAAAAAAAAATTTGAGAATTGTAGCTCGGCCCACGGGGCTGGGTGTCTTGTTCAAACTTTAGAAGGCTGATTGTAGATGTTATGGTGAACCATCGTTTTCAGTAAGGAAGCAGTAGACCCCAGGTTTGGACAATATAGTTTTATATCAAAGGTTCCGCCCTAAAGCTTCTCCAATCCCCCCAACCCCGTGGGCCGGAACAAGGCCGATACCCCAAATGTGATTTTTTCAGGTCTCTCCTCCCTTTACTAAAGAGGCTGTGTCGTAATTAGGTAATTCCTAAAAATGTCATCCTGAACTTGGTTCAGGATCTAATGAATTCAACCAATAACGAGACCCTGAAATAAATTCAGGGTGACAAAATAGTGATTACGGCACAGCCTCAAGGGGAGGGGGGAGGGATTAAATTACTTTGGCAGATTTTCAAGAATCGGGTTCATGACCTTTTCAATTCGGCTCTTGACTCCTAAATATTTGAAGTACTCCGCATCGGAGAGGGGCTGTTGAGGAGGGCCCATTTTGAATCCTCGAACTTCGAGGGCGACCTTAAAACCGAGGGGGAACGGCGCCGCAAACAGGGATCGAACCAGCAGGAGGATAGAGAACTGCAGGTCTCTGGCCTTTTCATAATTCCCTTCCTGCCACGCCTTATAGACTCCGACCATCACCTCCGGAAGAATACCGGCTGTGGCGGTCATACATCCTTTTGCTCCAACCATCAGGGCAGGGAACAGGGTCTCTTCACGGCCAACGAGAACAGAAAGGTCCTCACCAATCAAGCGGATCTTATCCATGAAGTGGAGAAGGTCAACCATGCTCCCGCTTGAATCCTTCATTGCCACCACATTCTTCTTCCTTGCGAGACGCTTCACCACATCATAGCTGATAGGCGTGGCGAAGAGGGGGATATTGTAAAGGATGATGGGAATATCCACAGCATCGCTGATCATCTCAAAGTGGCGCTCCATATTCTCCTGACTGATGGGATAATAGTAAGGCGGAGCCACTACGACTGCTTCGCAACCAATCTCTTTTGCTTTTTGGGCGAGGAAAATGCATTCTTTCGGACGGGTAGAAGCGATTCCTGGTGTCACTGGAACTCTTCCCTTAGCCTGGTCATGGATGATCTGCATGAGGAAGACCTTCTCTTCCAGATCGAGATGGATGAACTCACCAACGGAACTGATCGGGAAGATTCCATGAACTCCTTTCTCAATCATAAAATCGACCATCTGCCGGACCACGGTTTCGTTGATTGACCCGTCCTCAAACGGAGTCATCATCGCCACATAGATACCTTCGGGTTTGAACATGCTACCACTCCTTGTGGAAACGAATTATTCGAATGACAACGAATACCGCGAACGATTTATATTCGTGTAATTCGCTATCATTCGTTCTATTCGGTGTCTTATTAGGGAAGCCCCAACTTCTTCAATGTTTCAGGTTTGGGTACTCCTTCCTCATCCCATCCCCTTACGAAATAATATTCTTCCAGCATGGTCTCCAGATCAACCACCCTTCCTCGAGTCGGACCATCCTTCAGGGGTTCACTGAAAAAGCGTTTAGGCAGGTTATCGTCGCCCTTTGTTAATCCCTCCCTTAAATTAAAAAGCCTGACGAGGTTATTGATGCGTTCTCCGCTTCGAAGGACTTCTTCAGAGGATGCAAAGGATTCGATGCCCGTCACGGAGTGGAGAAACTGGACGATGTGTCTCAAACTGAGAGAGAAGATGGCAAAAAGGCAGGTGACAGAGGAGTTAATCACTGTAAACAGATCCTGCTGACTCTTCACGAACTCCGCCTTGAACTCGATGGAGAAAGGATCGATTCTCTCCTCTGGAGAGAGAAGTTCTGCTCCAATCGGCCAGGATCGAAGGTGGCATGCACCTCGATCGCTGGTGGCATAGGCGAGGGCTATCCCAGTCGATCCTCGTGGATCATAAGCGGGCATCTCCAGGCCCTTTACATGGATGGCGAAAGATTCAGAACCCTTCCCAACCTCATTGGCAATCCTCTTGACTCCTTCTCCCCAGAGAAGGCCTGATGCCTCTCTCCGGCCAATGAGATGGATGGCCCGAATGATCCCTTCGTGATCTCCAAACCTTAAGGGGAATCCAATATCAGACTCTTCCAGAACCTCTTTCTCCATGCACTCCATAAGGAACCCAATGACGTTCCCTGTAGAGATGGCATCGAGCCCATAGAGGTCACAGAGATATTCGGCCTGGATGATTGACGGAATATCTGCGTTTTCGCAATGGGCTCCAAAACTCCATACATCCTCATATTCCGGGCCTTCGACAAATGCGCCTTTATACTTCCCTTCTTTTACCTCTGAAATTTTACTGCAGTAGATGGGGCATCCATAACAGGCTTTGTTCCTTACGTAAAATTCCCGGATTTCTTCCTCATTGAGAATCGTATGGCCCGGGAAACTCCCTTTTTGAAAGTTTCTGACCGGATGAACTCCAGCCTCATTCATACAGGAAAGGATAGTGTTTGTTCCGTATTTCTGGCGACCCCCTCCAGAATCAGGATGGATGGCCATCTCATTGAAAGCCTCACGGCAGACTTTCATGAAATACTCTGGATGGGCAATCGTGATAGGACGATGTCCCCTGATGGCGATCGCCTTTAAATTCTTCGATCCCATTACCGCGCCTGCTCCACCTCTTCCAAAGGCCCTTGCCTCAGAGATAATGCTGGCAAAGCGAACCCTCTTCTCCCCGGCCTCTCCGATACAGGCAACTCGGAACTCCTCTCCAAATTTATCCTTAATCCATTTGTGAGTTGAAAAGGTATCTTTTCTCCAGAGATCGCTCGCATCCCTGATTTGAACCTTTTCATCATCAACCAGGAGCATCACAGGGGAAGGAGCTTTTCCCTTGATGATGATCGCATCGAATCCCGCCATCTTCATTTCCGGCCCAAAGGAACCTCCACAGTTGGCATCAAGCCAGAAACCGGTCGCAGGACTCTTCGTTGAAACGATGCTTCGGCCGCTTCCAGGAACAAGCGTTCCCGTAAGAGGACCGGCGGCAAAGACCATAATGTTGTCAGGATCGAAAGGATCGCATTCCTGAGGCAAGCGGTCATAGAGGATTCTTGCTGCGAAGCCTTTTCCACCGATGTATTTGGAGGTAATCTCACGTTCCAAGGGAATTCGTTTTACCTTCCCCTCGGTTAGATCGACTTCCAATATTTCGCCGGCATAGCCATCAAACTCCGATTTCATCTCATTTCACCCTGACTATTGCTTTTGTTGGGCACCATTGAACGCACTGAAATTGCCCATGACAGGTATCGCAGAACAAAGGAAAGTTTTTCGAATTCTCTCGATGTATTCCCCCATAAGGGCAAGCCTCTTTACAGAGAAAGCAACCTGTGCATTTCACCTCGTCGATCCGGAGGTAGTCCTTCCAGGAGAGGGCTCCTTCCGGGCAGGCATCAATACAAGGTTTGGATTCGCATGCCACACAGAGAAAAATCTTTTCCTCTTCTGGCCAATTGGATGAAATGCGAACCCTCGACTGTTTAGGTGCGATGGAACTTTCATGTGTGAGGGAACAGATGATCTCACAGATGCGACAACCAGTACACACATTAGGTATTATTCTCATCATGGCAGTTGTTACCTAAATTGGAGCCTACTTAAATTATGATTATTGGTCATTAAAATCCGAAATCCGAATATCGAAATCCGAAACAAATCCAAAATTCAAATTTCCAAAAAATATATATCTCCCTCTCCCTTGATGGGAGGAGGTGGGGGTGAGTTTTTCTGTTTCGGTCATTTGAATTTGTTTCGAAATTCGAATTTCGTGCTTCGTATTTTTACCTTTAAAAAGATGGACCAATTCGATTGATGGCGAATTCCCGATGTCCACAAATTTCACTTTTGGTCAATTTTCCACTGGCAACCCGAAAGACTTCGCGATAGATAGACTCACCAATCTCCCGAATCGTTTTTTTGCCGGTGACGATCTCACCTGCATTGATATCCATGTTATCTTGCATCTTGGAATAAAGAAACGAATTGCTGGCGATTTTAATCACCGGAGCAATCGGTGAGCCCAGAGGATTTCCCCGCCCTGTGGTGAACGCAATGATCTGGGTGCCTCCGGCAATTAAGCCAGTCATCGATTCAGCATCATGACCGGGTGTGTCCATAAGGACCAATCCCTTTTTTTGGGGGGCTTCAGAATATTCGACCACCTCCATCACCTTGGTTGACCCACCTTTCATCACACACCCCAAGGATTTCTCTTCAAGGGTAGTAATGCCTCCCTCATAGTTTCCCGGAGCCGGATTTGCCCTTCCGATATCATGACCGAGATTGAGCGCCCGCATTTCTGTTCGTCGTATAATTTCGAAGATTTTCTCTCGTACCTTTTTGTTGACAGCCCTCCTCGCCAGAATATGTTCAGCTCCGATGCTCTCAGTTGTCTCCGAAAGAATAATCGTTCCGCCTTCCTTGACCAGTAGATCACTGGTAACACCAAGGGCAGGATTGGCGGCAAGCCCCGAGCAGGCATCCGAACCTCCACACTCCACGCCGAGAATCAAAGAATCAGGCTTTGCCTTCACTCTCTTGAGTTGAGAAGCATAGGAAACCAACTCCTTGGAAATTTTGATCCCCTCTTTTATTGTTTTTGGGCTTCCTCCGACTTCTTGGATGATGAGGTTTTTAACCGGTTTCCCAGACTCCGAAATCTTCGATGCGACCATCGAAGAATTGACCACTTCGCATCCCAGTCCAACAACCAGAACAGCTGCCACATTTGGATTTTTTCCAACACCGATCAATGTCCTTGCTGTCTGTTCCGCATCAAAGGCGAGTTGGGCGCAACCATGTTGATGGGGGATGGAAATGGTGCCTTTCACTTTAAGTGAGATGGCATTACAGACTTCGTTGGCACAGGCGACAGATGGGATGATGAGGACGTGATTTCTCACTCCCACCTTTCCATCCGGCCTCCTATAACCGAGAAAATTCATTTTCTCTATTCTCAACCTCAACCTCAACCTCAACCTCAACCTCAACCTTAACCTTAACCTCAGCCTTAACCTTTCTTTCTACCCTTGCCTCTCCCCCGTTCGCCTACGACATTATGGATGTGGACCCATTCCCCGGGTTTGATCTCACGGATCGTCCTTCCTATCCGCTCCCCATATTTAATGATTGCGCCTCCTTTTTTAATTTTTTGAAGCGCAATCTTATGACCAAAGGGTATATGTTCTCTGGCTACAATCGCCTTATGTTCTGTTAGATTAAGGAGAGTCCCCGCATTCAGAGGAGACCTTGCGGTGGCCACATTATCCTTAGGGTGAGAGAGAATAAGATTTTCTATGGCTTTTGGCATCTCGTCAACTATACAAGAATTTTTTTTGAAATTCCACCTGTTTTTTACATATAGATTGATTAAGCACAGGATATTTGATAGCATGTCCGTAAAATTCTTAAAGAGAAGTGGAGGAGCGTTATGGCGATTCAACAAAAGGCAAAATCTTTTCGAGAAAATTGGCTGCAGATTGACACCCTGCGATGTGGAATGGATTGGAGTGAAGAGGATTTGGAAAGTCCTCAGATCCTCGTGGACGATGTTTTTGGTCACAGTCACCCTGGAAGCTTCCATCTCGATTCCCTTTCGCATGAGATTTCTAAGGGTGTCTATCAAAAAGGAGGGAAGCCTTCAGAATTCCATGTGACGGACATCTGCGACGGATGGGCGATGGGCCATGATGGGATGAACTATATCCTCCTCTCACGGGAAGTCATCTGCGAGATGGTGGAAGTTCATGCAGCTGTCCTTCCGTGGGATGGCATTGTCCTCGTCTCCTCTTGCGACAAGGCCATCCCAGCTCATCTTATGGCGGCCGCCCGAATCAATATCCCTCTCCTTCATCTTCCGGGTGGAAGTGCAAGGATTGGTCCGGATATGACCAGCTCGGCCAAAAGCGCTGAGATGACCTCAGGGTATAAACAGAAGCAATTTTCAAAAGACGAGATGCGATCTTACATCCTTTCATGTGATCCGAGCTGTGGAGCATGTCAGTTCATGGGTACAGCCAGCACCATGCAGTGCATGTCCGAAGCATTGGGGATGGCCCTTTCTGGTTCAGCTCTGGTTCCTGCCACCCTTCAGGAGATGCACCGTTATGCCCGAAGATCAGGCCAGAAGATTCTGGAACTGGCAGAGAAGGGGATCAAAGTTTCGGATATCCTGACACGGGAGGCTTTTCTTAACGCTATTAAAGTTCATGCTGCCATTGGAGGATCGACCAATGCTTTGCTCCACTTGCCTGCGATTGCGCATGAATTAAATATTGAGATCTCGTACGATGATTTTGAAAAGGCCAATGAGACCGTTCCCTACCTCACCAATATTCAGCCGAGTGGCACCTTTTTGACAGAGATGTTCTGGTTTGCAGGAGGGGTTCCCAGAGTGCAGTGGGAGATTCAAGATCTCCTCGATCTCGATGTGATGACAGTGACTGGAAAGACCCTGAAGGAAAATTTGAAAGATTTGAAAAGAGAAGGTTTTTTTGAAAGGACAGAAGGCTGGCTTCGGAATCACAAGGTGAACCGGACTGAAGTGATTCGTGATGCGAAACAGACGAGCCTCAGGGGTTCGATCGCCATATTGAGGGGAAACCTCGCTCCAGAAGGGGCAGTGGTAAAATTTTCTGCTGTCACCAAGGAGATGATGGTTCATGAAGGACCAGCGGCTGTCTTCGATCGCGAAGAGGAGGCAATGAAAGCCATCCTCGATAAAAAGATTAAGTCGGGAGATGTCATCATTATACGCTATGAGGGTCCGCGGGGGACCGGGATGCCAGAAATGCTTGCGACGACTGAAGCCTTGATCACCGACCCGATTCTTTCAAAGACGACTGCTTTGGTTACAGACGGGAGGTATTCCGGGGCGACTAGAGGCCCCTGCATTGGTCATGTCTGCCCGGAAGCGGCTCGTGGAGGGCCGATTGGTCTGGTTGAAGATGGGGATCTCATCAGGATTGATATTCCCCAAAGGAGATTGGAGATTGTTGGATTGAAAGGCACGAAGATGATACCTGAAAAGGTGAATGAGGTTCTGAGTGAAAGGAAGAAGAATTGGAAAATGCCCAAATTTCCTCAACGCTCAGGTGTTCTGAAACGGTATCTCCAATCTGCTGCTCCCGCGTATAAAGGGGCCTATACGGAGTATTAAATCTATTTCCGGAGAGAAAAAAACATGAGAATGCATGATCCGTCTTTTAATGATCCCATTATTCACCAACCCGTACCCATCACTTTGATCCTTCCCTTTATGATGGATGTTCTTCGAAGCGCAGGGATTAAAACATCTCGCGATGAAGTCGTCAGCCGGTTGATGACTGGAAGCCCACGCATCGCCATCATCCATGGTGGAGAGGACCATCCTGCTCAGGTTCTGGATCAAGATTTTATAAAGAAGGCGGTCCGAAGCCTCTGGGCGAGGAATAGCCTTCCTTTTCCCATGGCCAATCCAGGGGTCTGCGACGGCATTGCTCAGGGCCACATCGGCATGAGCCACGTACTTGTCTCCCGGAATCTCGCCAGCCTCAACGTCATTACTCAGTGCGAGGCCCACGGATATCAAGGGGCTCTGGTGCTCACCAGCTGTGACAAACGGCCAGCCGGAGAGGTGGCAGGACTCGCCCAGGTTGACCTTGCCAGAAGAAAAAAAGGCATGAAACCATTCTACGCAGTCTTTCTCCCTGCACATATGATGCCTGACCGTTTTCTCCCATCCCCTATTAAAAAAGAGTTTCTGGAAATTAAGAAGAGCATTGCTGACCCATCCATCAGAAAAGAGATCTCCGACCTGATTAGGATGAAATTGAAATGTAACGACTACGCGATGTATCAGAAGTTGATTGAGACCCTTGTCCGTCAGGGGAAGATCGACCCAGAAAAAGAGAATTATCTGAAATCCGAGATTGTGAAGTACTGTTGTATTGCCAGTGGAACCTGCGCTTTCACTTCTCTCGGGACAGGGTGTACGAGCAAATTTGCTCTGAGCGGCCTTGGTCTCGTTCCTTCGGGGATGGAATTGCCGGAGCGGCCTTTCTCTCAGGCCCAAGTGGACTCGGCTGTGGATATTCTTCTGGGCCTGTATAGAAGAGGGAATCCTGAAGAGTCGGTTTCATCACTGGTTCGTCAGAACTTGAAAAATGCCATCGTCCTTTGGAGCACCATTGGAGGTTCGACCAACTGGGCACTCCACTACCCCTATGTGGCTGCCTCTGTGGGTCTAAAGCTCACTCCTCGACAGATAGCTGAAGTTGGTGCAAGAGCCCCCTTATTAATGAAATCCGATGCGTTGAGAAATAAGGACGTACTGACACTGACCAAGGAAATCGCCAAAGGCAAAAGCTCGGGCATTGATACCATCATGAAAACTCTTTTTAAAATGAATCTCATAGAGGACACCGTCACAGTTGAGGGGAAGTGGTCTGAGAGAGCTATAAAGGCAAAAGAGGCGAACGATCACATTCTCTATGGTTCTCCATTAAGAGGCAAAAGCGGTATCGTTGACGTGCGTGGGAATTTCTGCCGAACTGCAATATTTAAGCGGGCTGGATTGGCTGAGGAGGCGATCCGCCTTTTCAATGATAAGATCTATTTTGCCATCTATTATCAGGGGCAGGAGACAGTCCAGAACGATCTTCTAAAGGGCGAGGCTGTCTTAAAAAAGTTAAAGCAGAGGGTGAGCAAAGAGGCTCTTCTTAAAATGCTATCATACAATTTCCCGGAAAGCCTCCAGGAAAAAAACGGCCTTGAAAACCTCAATAAAGATCTTCTCTTTGACCGAGTGGTTCGTGAAAGAAAGATTAGAATCCTCATTGTGATTGCGGGAGAGGGGCCTCTGGCTGATGGGATGCCAGAGATGTTCTACCCCTCGGAATATCTCAACCGTGATCTACTTCTTCGCTACATTGGTGTGCTCTTTACTGATGGCAGATACTCAGGGGCAACTTACGGTCCTTGCATAGGCCACTGTTCCCCTGAAGCACTTATCGGGGGAGGGATTGGAGCCATTGAGACCGGCGACCTCGTTTATCTCAACTTCGATCGAAGTGAAATCAACCTCCTCGACAGAAAGAAGCTTTTATCCAGAAAGGAGATCAAGTATCCGTTTATTCGGTTGAGCGAAAAAGAAATTTTATCCAGGCCATGGCTCAAGAGAAGAATGAAAGAGATCGAAAGGAAACGGAAGGAACTGACTCCCTGGGTCAGGGGATTTCTGAATGGCCTTCTGCCTACCGAGTTTGGTGTGGGACCGAGGGTATGAGGTGTGAATTTATTTGACTTGACTCTTTTCATTGAAAGTGGTGAAATAGGCGAGCAAGTGGGATTCTTTTAGCAAATTTATCAATCTATCTCGGAAGGAAAGGAGGGATGAAACCAGTTTACCCCGTTAGAAAGTCCCGCTGCTTGACCCGTGCGAAGCTTAGCTTCTATCGGGGAGTGAGGCATTCCGTTTGAAGGGCGAAGCTCTTCTAACGGGGTTTATTCCGGCAAAGGTTTTTTTCTAATTTAGACGCAATTATTCTAAGGAGGTGGACGATTATGGGAAAAGGATTAACGAGAAGGGATTTTCTAAAGACGACTGCTGTTGGAATTGCAGGGGCAGGACTAACCTCTATCCCTTTAGAGTCAGTAGCTCAAAAGGGTGTTGAACCTCTTCCAATAAAGCCAGAGAAGGGGGCTGTATTGAGGGTCCTGCGATGGTCGGTCTTTGTCCAGGGAGACAAAGACCTCTGGGACAAGAATACAAGGAAATGGGAAGAGGTGACGGGATGTAAAGTGTTAACCGAGTACATTAGCTGGGAGGACGTGAGACCTAAAGCAGCCATGGCTGCCTCAGTCGGTGCAGGACACGATATGGTCCTCGGCTGGCATGATGACCCCCATCTCTATCCGGATAAGCTCGTTGATATGACGGACGTCTGTACCTATCTCTCAAAGAAATATGGAGGATTTGAACCTGTCTGTTACAAATATGGGATCAATCCAAAGACAGGACGATGGATCGCGCTACCCTTAGGCGGGCCGGTGAATTGCATCAATTACCGGGAGAGCTGGGTCAAAGAAGCAGGCTATGAAAAACCTCCGGGCGAAGTCTATGAATTCATCAAGATGTGCAAGAAACTGAAAGCCAATGGTCATCCACCTGGATTCGCTCTGGGGCATGCTGTAGGTGACGGAAACAACTGGACCCATCCCTGGCTCTGGACCTTTGGCGGAAAGTGTGTGGACAAGGACGGGAATGTTGTCATCAATTCGCCGCAAACATGGGCTGCTTTGGAAGCTGTGAAAGAGCTTTATGATACGTTGATTCCAGGAACGGCTTCATGGCTTGATCCACACAACAACAAAGCCTTCTTAGCCGGAGAAATCTCCGTGACTACCAACGGTATTAGCATCTATGCGGCTGCCAAGAAGGATTTTCCAGAGATTGCCAAAGACACACACCATGTGAACCTGCCCATCGGGCCATCGAAGAAGTCTACAGAGCTACACCTCTTCAATCAGGCATTCATTTTTAAATATTCGAAGTTCCCCAATGCCTGTAAACATTATATCACGTTCATGTTAGAAGAAGAGCAGGCAGGTCCATGGATCAATGCCATGATTGGCTATGTGGGCCCGAGCCTGAAGGCTTACAAGAACTTGCCCATATGGACCAGTGATCCCAAGATCACTCCGTTCCGTGACTGCATTTCCAATATGCTCTGGAATGGCTATGAGGGACCCGAAGGCCCGGCTTCCGCAGCAGCCATGGCCGAATATATTGTAGTCGATCTGATCGGTGATGCCTGCGTGCGAGGAAAGTCACCAAAAGAAGCCGCCCAGGTTGCCGAGGAGAGACTGCTCAGGTACTACAAGAAGAAAGTTTCTGTGCCCAAGAAGGAAGCTCCTGCACCAGCAAAGAAAGAGGCTCCTGCAGCGCCGAAAAAGTAGACGGTTATTAAGAGGAGCATAAAGTAGTTTACTTCGAAAGACCCATAACGGTCATTACGAGGACCCCGCACTTGATACGGGGGACGTGGCAATCTCAGGGGATTGCTTCGCTTCGCTCGCAATGACAGCTGCCTTGCAATGAAAACAAAAATATGCTCTGAGTAATAAGGAAAATTAGACTTGAAAGAACTGAATTCAGTGCAACCAACGATAGAAAAGGGAGGATGGCTTCGGGAGAAATTCTCCGACCTGTTGGAGAATCGTCATTTCCTTGGTTTTTTACTGGTCGCTCCAGCCGAAGCCATCCTCCTCATCTTTTTAGCCTACCCTTTCATCCTGGGATTATGGTTAGGCTTCACAGATACGCTGGTCGGTCGAAAGGGAGAGTTCATCGGTTTTGATAACTACATCAGCCTTCTGAAAGATTCTACTTTCTGGATGGTTACTTATAACACCTTTCTCTATACCATTGTGGCCGTGATTTTCAAGGCCATCATGGGTTTTGCCTTAGCTATCGTTCTCAACCGCGATTTTAAAGCAAAGGGGCTGGTGAGGGCCATTATTCTCTTGCCCTGGATCATTCCCACGGCGCTTTCTGCCATCGCCTTCTGGTGGCTCTATGATTCCACATTCAGCGCCATCAGTTGGACACTGATAAAGACGGGCCTCCTCAACCATAAGATCGATTTTCTCGGAGATCCGACGAATGCCCGGCTCTCCTTGATTGTGGCTAATATCTGGAGGGGAATTCCCTTTTTCACCATCGGCCTCCTGGCAGGACTTCAAACGATTGATCCCACTCTGTATGAAGCAGCATCCATCGATGGGGCGGGTGCGTGGAAAAGGTTTCGTAGAATTACCTTGCCTCTCATCCTTCCCCTGATGGCTGTCATCACCACCTTCTCAACCATCTGGACCTTCGGAGATTTTCAACTGGTCTGGGTGATCACCAAAGGGGGGCCGGCCAATGCTACCCACCTCTTTGGAACGCTCTCCTTCCAGAGAGCGATCCCCGGAGGGCATTTCGGAGAAGGTGCAGCTATCTCCAATTTCATTCTGCCGATCCTGGTATTCTGTATTTTGATCAGCTTTAAGTATCTGAGGAGAGAGGACTGAGGATGCGCGAATCGTTCTGGCAAAAAATACTAAAGTTCTATCTGCCACTGGCCTTATTCATCATATTTCTTCTCTTTCCTTTTTATTGGATGTTCAATACAAGCCTCAAACCGATGAAGGAGTTATATAATTTAAAACTTAATCCGTTCTATATTCACAACCCCACCCTGGCCAATGTAAAGACCCTTCTTTTCGAAACCATCTTTTTCCGATGGATGTTCAATACCTTCTTCGTAGCCATTCTTTCGACAGCGATCTCTCTTAGTACCAGCCTGCTCGCCGCTTATGCCATCCAACGGCTCAAATTCAAGACCTCTGGTCCGACCGGGCTGGTTATTTTCTTCGGTTATCTCATTCCGCCGACGATTCTCTTCATTCCTCTGGCCACAATCATTTTCGACCTCAAATTGTGGGATTCTCTGTGGTCGTTGGTCCTTGTCTATCCCACCTTTCTCATCCCCTTTTGCACCTGGCTGCTGATGGGCTATTTCAAATCGATTCCCAAGGAGATGGAAGAGTGCGCCATGATCGACGGAGCCAGCCGTCTGCGGGTATTTTGGCGTATCATCATTCCTCTCTGCCTTCCCGGGATCTTTTCCGCTGGGATCTTCGCCTTTACTCTCTCCTGGAACGAGTTCCTATACGCTCTGGCTTTCATTTCTACTACGGAGAGTAAGACCGCCCCCATCGGTTTGGTCACTGAACTCGTTCGCGGAGATGTCTATCATTGGGGGCCGCTGATGACAGGAGCCCTTTTTGCCTCCGTACCGGTGGCCTTGGTCTATTCGTTCTTTGTTGAGCATTACGTTGCTGGTTTGACAGGAGCACTTAAGGAGTAATCCATTATGGCACAAGTAACCTTGGAAAATGTCTCTAAACACTTTGTCTCCAAGCGGTCCACTGAAGTCGTCGCGGTCAGGGATTTTAACCTGAAGATCGAAGATAAGGAATTTGTGGTCTTCGTTGGTCCCAGCGGCTGTGGGAAGACGACGACTTTAAGAATGATCGCTGGGCTGGAGGAGATCACCGATGGAAAGATCTATATCGGAGATCGTCTGATCAATCGAATTCCAGCCAAAGATCGCGACATTGCCATGGTCTTTCAAAATTATGCCCTCTACCCCCACATGACGGTCTATGACAATTTAGCCTTTAGCCTTGAGATGAGGAAATTTTCAAAAGAGGAGATTAATCAGAGAGTACGAGAGGCCGCAGACCTCCTTGAGATCTCGGAACTCCTGGAACGGAAGCCCAAGCAACTCTCTGGTGGACAACGTCAGAGGGTGGCCGTGGGGAGGACCATTGTTCGAAAACCCCAGGTCTTCCTCTTCGACGAACCCTTATCCAACTTGGACGCTAAACTCAGGGTTCAGATGCGGGGAGAATTGAAGAAACTGCATGAGCGGCTTGCTTCAACCATCATCTATGTCACGCACGATCAGGTGGAAGCTATGACCATGGGAGACCGTATCGTAGTGATGAAAGATGGTCTCATCCAGCAGGTGGGAAGACCACTCGATCTCTACTTTCATCCTATCAACAAATTTGTCGCTGGCTTTATTGGGAGCCCGACCATGAATTTTATGGAGGGTAAACTCTTAGCTTCAAATCAAAAACTCTATGTGGAGACCGATGGAATGAGGTTGAGAATTCCTGAAGAGAAGGCAGGCAGGCTTCAGGGGTATGTGAATAAGAAGGTGACTCTTGGAATCCGACCCCAGGACCTCTCAAAGGCCTCCTCTCCTATTGAGGGAGAGACCTTCAAGGCTCAGGTGGAGATCATTGAGCCGATTGGGAATGAGATTTATTTAGATGTGAAGGCAGGCCGAGATTCTCTCATTGCAAGTGTTGATCCCAAGACCAAGGTGAACCTCCACGAAGAAATCCTGCTCCAGGCCAGCCTTGAGAATATCCACCTCTTCAATGTCGAAGATGAAAAAAACCTGCTCTGACCCACCTTAACCTTTCTCCTTTGAGGAGGGGGTAGAATAATTTATCGTGTTTCTATTAGCTATTATTAGATCCATTCGGTTAAAATTAGAATATGGAAAACCTACCCAAAATTTTTAAAATCCGTCAGAAGATCGCTATTCCCCAATTGGAAAACATCGAGAAGAGGGTGAACGAACTTCTGGACCAGTTTGAGTTGTCAAAGAAGGTGAAGAGGGGAGAAAGGATCGGTTTAACTGCGGGGAGCCGTGGTATTAAAGATAAACCGATCGTTCTGAAGACGATCATCGATCGGTTGAAAGAGTTGGGAACCTCCCCCGTCGTCTTCCCCTGCATGGGAAGTCACGGAGGGGCAACAGCCCAGGGTCAAATCGAGGTATTGGAAAGCCTGGGCATCACGGAGAAAAGCGTTGGGGCCCCAATCATTTCTTCGATGGATGTGGTTGAAATCGGTCGAACCAAATTTGGGACCCCTGTTCTCATTGGCCGAGATCTCTTAAAGGTCGATCGGATTGTGGTGGTCAACCGCGTCAAACCACATACGGACTTTCGAGGAGAGAATGAAAGTGGAATGTTGAAGATGATGGTCATTGGCATGGGCAAACACCAAGGCGCGCTGATGGTTCATCGTCTCACGGTTAAACATGGGTTCCCTGCTGTCATTGCAGAAGTGGGCTCGATCATTCGCAAGAAGCTCCCCATTCTGTTTGGAATAGGATTGATCGAAAACCAGTATGGCAAGACTGCTTTTATCGACCTTGTAAAAGCCGAGGAGTTGGTCCAAAAGGAGAAGGCCCTGTTGAAGAAGGCGAAAAAGATTGCGCCTTCCCTACCGTTTGATCAGATGGATATTCTGATTTTGGACGAGATGGGGAAAAATATCAGTGGCGCAGGCATGGATACGAATGTCATCGGCCGGAGGGTTTTTATTTGGAGCCAAAAGCCTCGAAAGCCGAAGATCACACGGATTTTCGTTCGCGACCTTACTGAAGAGAGTCATGGGAATGCAACTGGAATCGGCATGATTGACTATATCACCAAACGATTGTTTGACAAGATCGACTATCCCTCCACGGCCGTCAATTGTCTTACAGGAATGGGCCCTGAGAATGGTCGCGTTCCCATCTTCTTCGAAAAAGATGAAGACGTTCTCTCTACAGCTCACGATAACTCCGGAGTCCTGAATCCTAAAGATCTCCGGATCGTCTGGGCAAAAAATACACTTGAACTGGAATATCTCTATGCCTCCGAGCCTCTTCTGAAGGAAGTTCGATCCAACCCTCGCCTCGAAATCGTAAGCGATCCTTCCGACATCCCCTTTGATCCAAACGGAAACCTCGTTTCAACATGGGGATAGAAGGGGGGAATACCTCGTTATATTGGTTACTATTCTTTACCCCGTTAGAAAACCCCACTGCTTACCCCGTGCGAAGCTCGGTTTCTATTGGGGGTTGCAGCAGGGATGAAGATGGAATTCCCTTAAGCGCGAACACGGAGTTTAAAGCCTCGTTTGAGCCTCCCGTTAAAAAATCGGATACTTTCTAACGGAGTTTACCCTCTGGTCAGTATGGTTTTTTGATTAAAACATCCGCCGAGGTCCCACCAATGAAAAAACAAAAATATTTAGAAGCAGTAAAAGCAGTGGCCAGCCGCTCTCCTTATTATCGACTCCTGGGAGTGGAAGTCACAGAGATAAAGAAAGGGGAGTCTAGAATCTAGATGCCCTTTAGGCAGGAATTAACACACCCCTACGGAATAGTGCATGGAGGTGCGATCGCCTCCCTCGCTGATTCTGCTGTGGCTATGGTTCTCATAAGCCTGGTGGACCCGCAGGATAGGATTGCTACCATTGAGTTCAAGATCAATTTTTTTGCGCCGATCAACCAGGGAAGATTGATAGCACATGCAAAAATCATACATAAGGGGTCGAAAACAGCCGTCGGGGATGTCGACATAACCAACACGGAGAAGAAATTTGTAGCAAAGGTAATTGCCACTTATAGCATTAAAAAGGGAGTTAAGGCTGGCCTATAGATTTTCACCTAAAAGGTTTGACCCAAAAGTTGTTTAAGCCCTTGACAAAGTATTCTTTTTGGGAGTATATTGGTAGTATGAAAGTTAAGACATCTATAACCCTATCTGAGGATTTGGTCAAAGCGATTGATGAATATGCGCGGGAGTATAATAACCGATCCGAGTTTATCGAAGAGGCTGTACGGAATTTTATTAGGCAATTGATTCGTAATCAGCAGGATGCCAGAGACCTCGAGATTATCAATCACCGTGCGGATCGCCTAAACCGGGAAGCAATGGATGTCCTTACCTATCAGGTGGATTTGTGAAACGTGGTGAACTGTACCGTGTTGCTAGTCCTTCGGCCAGGGATCCAAAAAAATTTAGAGTTTTTGTTATCTTAAGCCGCCAAGTTCTCATCGATTCTCGTTTCTCCACGGTCGTTTGTGCCCCGATTTATTCAACTCATGACGGTCTTTCTACTCAGGTGTTGGTCGGAGTCAATGAAGGGTTAAGGCACGACAGTAGTATCCATTGCGATGAACTCGTGAGTCTGCCCAAGTCGTTTTTGACAAACTTTGTCGGATCGCTATCCCCGCAAAAGATCGAGGAGCTTAACAGTGCCCTCAGCATTGCCTTGGATATTCGAGACTAAGGGCTAACCAGTCTGCAACAATTGACCCCAAAGTTATTTTTCCGGTAATTATCCTGTTAGATCATCATAAAATGATCACTGGGGAGCCAAGGAAGGGAAAGTAGACTCTAAAGCACAAACTTAAACGCATTTGGAATAACGTTTCCATCTTTGGCTATGGCTGAAAAGGAGGGAATATGAGAAAAGTTGGGGTTGTATTCATCTTTATGTCCCTTCTTTCGATGAGTAGTATGGCTTTTTGCCAAGGACTTGGTGGTTTTAGGTCAGGTTCGGAGCCAAACGGTTTTAGAGGTATTCAATGGGGAACTGATATTTCCACGTTGAAAGACATTTTGAAATACGTACGCAGCGAAGAAAAAGACGTAAAGATTTATGTGGGGAACAAAGATGAATAGAAGATAGGTAAAGCACAGGTTAAGAAAATAGAATACAAATTTTGGACAGGATTTGGAAAATACGGAGCTGAGCCTGAGATTTTTTTGCGGTGTATATTGAAACAGAAGGCAAAGAAAACTGGGAAAACTTTAAAGAAGCGGTGTTTGACCTATTCGGGAGGGGATTAAGGCTATCGGGAAATGAAAGTTATGGCTGGAGGGGAGAAAAGACACCAATAGTAATACAATACGGCCCACCTTGGGGTATGTTTCTTATGGACTGCATAGAAATAGGGGATATAAGAAGTTCGATTAAAAAACAAATTGAGAAAGAAAAAACATTAAAGGAAAAAGGTTTTTAATATAAGCATAACCGAAGACACAGAAAGAACCTCCACAAATAAAAAGATTTTAACCAATAATCTTCAATTCTCAGATGCCATTCCGATTATAGATAAGTAGGTGCTATACGTAACAAACTCTACTTTCTCTTAAGATGTGAGTTATTCAGAGATGGGTTAATGCTGGGTCTATTTTCTGCTGATTCATTTCACCGTCTTATATCTTGCCTTTTTTGTTCCAAGTGATCCAAGAATCCTTTCCAAAGCCATTGGACTTCTCTTATAATATTGTCTAAAAAAAATGATTCTGATTGAAGGAGGAGGCTTGATGATGCACACACTATTCGATTTGACGGAGAAGATTGCTCTTATTACGGGTTCAAGTCAGGGGATTGGATTTGCCATTGCCAGAGGGCTGGGGCAGATGGGAGCCACCGTTGTTTTAAATGGAAGGGATGTGGAGAGGCTCAATCGAGCCGTTTCTACACTTTCCAGTGAAGGGCTCAAGGTTTTTGGCTATCCCTTCGATATCTCGGATTCGAGCCAGATCGATCAGAAGATTTCAGCCATTGAGAGAGAGGTCGGCTCCATCGATATTCTGGTGAACAATGCAGCCATTCAGAGGCGCGGGGCTTTGGAGAGTTTTGAGGAATCTGTCTGGCAGGAGTTGATTCAAACAAATCTGACTTCAATATTTCTTATGAGCAAAAGGGTGGCCAAAGGGATGATTAATCGGAAATCCGGAAAGATCATTAATCTCTGTTCCCTTATGAGCGAAATTAGCCGTCCTTCCATTTCTCCCTACACGGCATCAAAAGGAGGAGTGAAGATGCTGACAAAGGCTATGGCTGTGGAGTGGGCGAAGTATAACATTCAGGTGAATGGAATTGGACCTGGATTCATTGTGACGGAGATGAATAAGGTTCTTCTGGAAGATCAGAAATTCGACGCAATGGTTAAAGCCCGCACTCCAGCCGGCCGCTGGGGTCTGCCTTCTGATTTGGCAGGGGCCGCCATCTTTCTCGCCTCACGAGCTTCTGATTATGTGACCGGCCACATCCTCTATGTGGAGGGTGGTCTCCTCTCGGCGCTTTAGAGATCACAGAAGGGGACAGGCTACTTTCCCAATTTTTAATATTACCTGTCCATTCAGGTATTGAGTGGTTCACCTCCCTTTATAACTCCCCCCTCTGTAGTAACCCCACCCAGCCTCCCCTTACATTAAGGGGAGGTGTGGAGGGGTTAAGATTGGGAAACAACCCACACAAAAGCCGCAAGAACGATATTACCTTTTGGCCATAAAGAAGAAAAAAGTAACTTGTTTTTTTATCGGTTGTTTCTCTTTCGGGTTTTTTCCAGCAGGGCGGCAAAGAGAGGGAAGAACCAGATGAATAAAGTGATAATGCAGAGGATGGCGCTTACAGGACGGGTGAAGAATTGTGTGACATCCCAGTCAGTCTTGATCATACTCATCATGAAGTTCTTTTCGACAATGGGACCGAGGACAATTCCAAGTACCACAGGTGCCACAGGAAAGCCGCTTGCCTCGAGGAAGTAACCGACCACACCCATCACCAGCATCACGCCGACATCAAAGACGGTGTTGTTGATGGCAAAGGAGCCGACGATGGAGAAGATGAGGATTCCGGGCATGAGGATATTACGGGGGGCCCGGAGCATTTGGGAACTGGATTTGATGGCCAGGTAACCGAAGGGGATCATAAGGAGGTTGGCAAGGATGAATGCAAAATAAACGGCATAAAGAATTTCGGGTTGCTGTTCGAAGATCAAAGGACCCGGTCGAAGCCCCTTCATGAAGAGAACACCGATCAGAATGGCTGTGATTGAATCCCCAGGAATTCCGAAGACGAGAGCAGGGACCCATGCCCCTGCGAGGCAGGAGTTGTTCGCCGTCCCGGAATCAACAATGGCTTCAATTGATCCCGCCCCATATTTTTCGGGTTCTTTGGATCCCCTTTTTGAGAAGGCATAAGCAATCCAGGCCGCGATATCAGCGCCTGCTCCGGGAAGGATACCTATGAAAGTTCCAAGAAGCCCGGATCTCAGGATGTTCACTTTGAACCGCTTGCACAGTCCCCACATTCCCTTGAAAATCTTTCCTGCCTGAACCTTGGCAATGGGGAAGGCAAGTTCACCATGCATCACGCTTCGGAAGACCTCTGACACCCCAAAAAGTCCGATCATCGCTGGTATGAAATTGACTCCATTGAGAAGTTCAACGCTTCCGAAGGTAAACCGGGGGAAACCCAAGGTAATATCCACGCCAACGGTGGATAGAAAAAGGCCGAGGATCAGGGATAGAGCGCCTTTAATCTGTGAGCCCCGGGAGACCATGACCGTGATGCTCAATCCCATGGTCGCAAGCCAGAAGTATTCGAAAGTTGTAAATTTAAAGGCTATCTCTGCGAGCAGGGGGGCAGAGGTCATGAGGATGATTGCCCCTATCAATCCGCCAATGACTGAAAACACAACATCAACTCCCAAGACCATCTCAGCCTTGCCCTGCTTGGTAAGTTCATAAGAATCTTGAGTGTAAGCGGCTGAAGAGGGAGTTCCCGGAATTCTGACCAGCGCGGCAGGGATATCCCCTGCAAAAATGGCCATGGCAGACATGGTGACGATGGAGACAAGAGCAGGCACAGGATCCATAAAGAAGGTGAAAGGGATCAATAGGGCAGTGGCCATTGTGGCGGTAAGGCCGGGAATGGCTCCGACGAAGAGGCCATAGATCGCTGAGACAACAATGATGAGAATGACCTTGGGACTGGCGAGGAGCACAACTCCTTGAAGAATGGCATCCATAAGAGAGACTCAGTTTATAAATGATAAAAAACTCTTTAGTAAAAATTTGTTCTTTAAATCCCCCCTAGCCCCCCTTTTCCAAAGGGGGGTATAGGGTTAGCTAATTCGTCAGACTTCACCATCCTAGAATCCCCCAGGGTAAAGGGACTCTTAGAATCTTTGAAAACAGCAGATTGATAAAAAGGGTGATCATTATGCTTGCGATGGTGCTCTTAAGGAGCGTCACGCCCAATTTTTTCATTAATAGAAAGAGCAAGACAGCGCTGGTGATGAGAAAACCGACCGTATTGACCACCACGACATAACTGACAACAATTCCGAGGACGAAGAGGGCATTGGAAATTCTCCTGGGACCCACGGAAGCACCTTCTGTTTCAGTTGGAGCAGGTTTCCTGGCTTTAAGAATAACAGCTGTCCCAAAGCCAATGAAGAGGAGGGCTAGGAGATTTGGGAAGAGACCTGGCCCGGGGTGGCCCTTTTCTGGTGGGGAAGGATAATTCCAGGTCTGGGTAAAGATGAAGATACCCAAAACAATAAAGATGATACCCGCAATGATGTCGTTTCTTTTCATGCCCTTACCAAAAGCGGGACTGAGAAAGCTATATTTCCCCAGCCCCGCTTTTTCGAAAGCATCAGTTTCTCTTTATTTAACCAGACCGACTTCCTTCATGATGGCTCCCATTTCTTTATCGCCATCAGCCATAAACTTTCCATAGTAAGCTGCCGATCCCCACATGATTCCAAATCCATTTTTGACCATGAAGTCTTTGAACTCAGCGCTGGCAACCGCTTTCTCGAGAGACTTCTCCAGAACCTTTACCACATCATCAGGGGTATCCTTGGGGACTCCAACTCCTCGCCATGCACCCATGGTCCAGTTGATCCCCAGTTCTTTCAATGTGGGAACGTCCGGGAAAATATCCGCCCGTTTGTCTCCCATGATGGCGAGAGCCTTCGCTTTTTTTGCTTCAATCATCGAACGAGCCTCAGGAAGGCTACAGGTGACGACTGGAACACCACCAGCCACCATTTCTGCAAGACCAGGGGCTGCTCCTTCGCTTGGAACCCAGGGGATGGCATCGATGGGGATTCCGGCGGTCTTGAGCATTCCAGCACGGGACAGATCCCAGATGCCTCCCTTGCCCGTTCCAGTAGCCTTCAGTTTTCCTGGATTTGCCTTTGCATAATCTAAGAGTTCTTTAAGCGTTTTCCAGGGTGCATCCGCCCGAACATTGACTCCTGCGGGGTCAAAGTTGATCAGGGCGACAGGCTTGAAATCCTTGTAAGTGACCTGAGCCAGTCCCATCCAGTGCATCATGGTGATCTCAACGGTGACAATGGTCATTGTATAGCCATCGGGTGCTGCGGTTGTCCCGGCTGTATGGCCTACAGCGCCACCACCACCGGTTCTGTTTACCACGGTCACAGGCTGGCCCAAATCCTTTTCAAGAAGGATGGCGAGCATACGGGCAACGCGGTCTGTTCCACCACCAGCACCCCATGGACAGATAAACTGGATAGGCCGGGCAGGGTATTTGGCCTGAGCGAATGTTTGGGTGGGTAGACTTCCAAGGACAAGAACAGCCAAAAGAAGTCCGATAAAAATACGTTCGATGTTCCTCGTTTTCATTCTTCATACCTCCTTTCGAATTTTTAAATCACATAACATCTACCAAATGGACAACCTGTTGTCAACCTCGAAATAGAGATTTTTGAAAAAGCCCAGAAACCTCTGATTACACTGATTCTTACCCCCTCACCCCCTCCCCGCTCTAAACGTGTCCCATAAGTTGGGGGACTGGACACAAGCATCTTTTGGTGCGTGTACGGCAAGGGATTGTAAATTCGAATATCGAAGCACGAAATTCGAAACAAATCCGAATTTCAAATGTTCCAAATTCGAAACATACAGATCACAAAAACACGTTTTGGTCATTTGAAATTTAGATTTTGGTCATTGTTTCGGATTTCGATATTCGGGTTTCGGATTTTTACCGCGGCTTAGCTACATCATATCCCCTGTGTCCAGCAGTCTGACTTATGAGTAAGGATAAGCTCCTCGCTGGGGAGAGGGGAAGGGTGAGAGGAGTACTTTGGGTTTAATCCGTCAATGCTGCCTGTACCATGGCTCGCAGGTTCTCTAAGGTGACTTCCGGCGTGGTTCCAGTGCCTGTGGACAGGAGCAATTTGTGTTCTTTGGCTGCCTCAACAACCGCCCGGGTTTCTGCCCCAACCTGTTGCGGAGACCCATCCAGCATGACTCCGTGAGGGTTGACGCCGCCAAAAGGGATGATTCGATCCTGTGTTTGGGAATAAAAATCTTTGATCGGATGCACGTCGCTCCCGAAATGCCAGATGTCTGCCCCGAATTCCAGGACAAGCGGAATATGCTGGCAAGAGTGAAACCCTTCGTTGTGATAAATTTTAACAGCCTTTGGAAAAGCGGAGTAAGCCGCTTTTATGCAGGGGAGGATAAACTCTTTCATTTGCTCCGGGTTGACCTGGTGGGGAACATGTTCCCCCAGACACAAAACCTCTATCCCTCCAAATTCATTTTCCTGCTTCTGTAGCCATGAAACGATCAATTCAGTAACGATCTCCATCAGTCTCGATATTCGTTTGGGATCATCGTAAAGTGCCAGGTAAAACTTATCATACCCCAGAAGCAGGCCAGTCACTTCGGCGGGCCCCATGGAAAAGCCCCATTTCTCCATCTCTTTTCCTTTTTCTTTGAGCTTGCGCCGCATGATCTCCCTTTGCCTTAGGGCGAGAGGCATTAGGCCTGCCAGGCCTACAGGCGGCATTTTCAGTTCGTCAATTTCCCGAAGCTCTTTGATCCTTGGAAAAATAAATGGGGCTCCCTTTTCGAACCACACCATCTGTCCCCCGAAAGCCGATGCCTCCACGATTACTCCCAGGTCGGGAAAGACTCCAGGAAGGATTAAAGCCTCTGGCAGCAGATCTATTATCTTCAGCTGAAGGTGAAGCTTCATTTCCACGTCGAAGTAGTAATCGAGAAAATTGTCCACGCCTCCCACGGCACCGGCGTGACATGGAAAGTAGTTCCATATCGCCGGCAGCGGCTTTTCCGGAACCGGTCCCCGCACCAATCGAATCAAATCTTGAAAGTCAGGCATGAATTCTCCCTCCTTCTAAATCACACCTTATCCTGTAAGAGTTCTTTGAAGAAGTCAAGAAATCTCTGTAACTCAAATCCCGATTTAGAAAACAAAGGTTCTTCCCTAGGCCGTCATTGCGAGCACCTGAAAGGTGCGTGGCAATCTCATCGCGAAAAACTGGATTGCTTCGCTTTGCTCGCAATGACTATATCCTGATATCAAGATTTTGGAATAATCAATTCTTAAAATCTATTTAATCAGAGAGCGGAAGGTATTCCCCAAAGCTCTTTCCAAAAAATACCTTGACACCTAAAATCACCTCATATATATTCAACTTGCCAAATGGTTATCATCAATTAAAAGGAGGAGGTTGTATATGGAAAAGCGTTTATTTATTTGCATCGTGGTTGTATTTGCTGCCCTTGCCCTAATGGTGTCGGCAGAGGCGCAGACTAAGCTTAAATTCGCCCATGTCTATGAGGTCAGCGAGGCTTTCCACAAGGAAGCATTGTGGGCTGCGGGCGAGATTGCCAAACGGACAAACAACAAGTACCAAGTGGACGTGTTTCCAGCCTCGTCCCTGGGAAACGAACAGCAGATTGCACAGGCAATGCCCCTGGGGACGATTGACATGGCTTACATCGGAGCAGGATTTGTGGGGGCTACCTACAAACCTTTCTCCATTGTCAATGCTCCCTATATCTGGCGAGACTTCGACCACTGGAAAGCCTACAGCAATAGCCCTTTCTTTACCGAGCTGGCCGACGGGTATTTCAAAGAGACCAGCCACAAGGTTGTGGCTCTAACCTATTACGGAGCCAGGCACACTACAGCCAACAAGGCCATCAACACTCCGGCAGATATGAAGGGTATGAAACTACGGGTTCCACAGGCCCCTATGTACATGATGTATGCCAAGGCCATGGGCGCCAATCCCACGCCCATCGCCTTTGCCGAGGTGTACTTAGCTTTGCAGAACAAGACCGTGGACGGACAGGAGAATCCCCTGCCAACCATCCAGGCCAAAAAATTCTACGAGGTCCAGACTCACATCAACCTGACTGGCCACATCCTCGACAACCTGACCACAGTGATCGGTTCCCCCTTATGGAAAAGACTTAGCCCACAGGAGCAACAGATCTTCGAGACGGTATATAAAGAAGCTTCAGCTCGCGCCGGCGCTTCGATCCGCGAATCCGAGCAGAAGCTGGCTGACTGGTTCAAGCAGCAGGGCAAGACGGTAGTAATACCGGATCTGAAGGCCTTCCGTGAGGCGGCAGTGAAAGTCCACAACGATGCTTCCTTTGGGGCAGTCTGGACTAAAGACCTCTATGACCGGTTGCAAGGTGTAAAATAGTATCATAAACAAATTGACGCGGCTCACATCGACGGACTTTTCCTCAATGGGAGCCGCGATCTTTTTCTCCATCCGGTGTCAATCCGCCTAAAGAGAAACTGAATGCAACAAAGGTATGACCGAGAAACATAACACCAACTCCAATCTCGAGACTCAAAACAAGAACACGAGCGACGAACCAGAGGTGAACCTTAGAGAATACAGCCCAGAGGATTGGGTGACCCTGGTTTTTTTCTGGGTTCTCGCTATCGTGGTCTTCCTTCAATTCTTCACCCGGTACGCGCTCAACAATCCTCTCGCATGGACTGAGGAAATCGCCCGGTACCTTTTGACATGTGTAGCATTTCTGGGGGGCGGGATTGCTGTCCGACGTTATAGCCACATCCACGTGGAGTTCCTCTACATTTACTATCCTCGGGGGCTTGCTCATTTCCTCTCTAATTTAGTGGACATCATCCGGGTAGTTTTTTTCGGCTACGCCACATGGCTTTGCCTGAAGGTCACCCTGATCATGAAAACCCAACCCATGGTGGTGGTGGACTGGCCCATGAGTATCGTCTACGGAATATGTACAGTTGGCATTGCAGTGATGACCTTTCGGGCGATTCAAGTAGCGATTCAAAACTGGCGTAGCGGGTCGAGTGTGCTTACCCGCGTGGGGCAGGAGGGACGATACCAATGACTACCCTCGCGCTCATCGGTGGTTTTCTTTTGCTCATGGCCATCGGCGTGCCTGTTGCGATCTCGCTTGCGGGGGCGTCCCTCATCTATGTGATCATCGAAGGGGTTCAGCCTCACCTCGTAGTTTTGCATCGGATGATCGGCGGGACAGACTCCTTCCCACTTCTGGCCATTCCCTTCTTCATCATGGCTGGCAGCCTGATGAACTCGAGCGGGATCACCACCCGGATTTATGATTTTGCCATGGCTCTGGTCGGGTGGATGAAGGGTGGACTTGGGCATGTGAACGTGGTGGGTTCGGTCATCTTCGCCGGAATGTCAGGAACGGCCGTGGCAGATGCCGGAGGGCTGGGGAACATCGAAATCCGCGCCATGCGAGACCATGGCTATGATGTGGACTTTGCCGTAGGAATCACCGGGGCATCCTCGACCATCGGACCCATCATTCCTCCTTCTCTGCCCATGGTGATCTATGGAGTGATGGCCAATACCTCTGTGGGAAAGCTCTTTGCCGCCGGATTCATTCCTGGATTGGTTATGGCCGGAGCCATGATGGTGATGGTGACCTGGTATGCCCATGTGCGGGGATTCCACCGCGACGCCCGATTCTCGTTCAAGAATCTCTTGGGCAAAACCAAAAAAGCTTTTTTGCCTCTCATGACCCCGGTCATCTTAATCGGGGGAATGACCACGGGTGTCTTCACTCCCACCGAAGCAGCGATCGCAGCTACTGTTTATGCCATGATCCTGGGAATATTCGTCTATCGGACACTATCCCTGCGGGCCTTCATCAAAGTGAGCATGGAAACCGCCGAGACTACAGCCATCATTCTCCTGATTGTGGCCGGGGCTTCGATATTCGGCTACCTGATCACCACCACGAAGATCACTGATAACATCGCCGATGTGGTTCTCTCGATCACCACCCGACCATGGTTGATCCTCATCATGGTGAATGTCTTCCTCCTCATTGTCGGCTGCTTCATGGAGACCATTGCCTCCATTACCATCCTAGTTCCAGTTCTTCTTCCGCTCATGGAGAAGATCGGCGTTGACCCGGTTCACTTCGGGCTGGTCATGGTTCTCAATTTAATGATCGGTCTCTTAACCCCGCCAGTGGGCATGGTCCTTTACATCCTGGCACGGGTGTCCAACATCTCTTTCGAGCGCACCGCGCGTGCCTGCGGTCCATTTCTTATCCCCCTTGTGGGCACCCTGATCATTTGCACCTATTGGCCGCAGATGGTTCTCTTCCTGCCCAACCTTTTTTATAAATAAAGGTTTTTCCGGCTTTTGTATGGGTGCTTTCCCCCCTCTTAAGTATACTTTACGTGTCCCATAAGTGGGGGGCTAGACACAAGCATCTTTTAGTGCGTGTACGGCAGGGGATTGGAAATTCGAATATCGAAGCACGAAATTCGGAAACAAATCCGAATTTCAAATGTTCCAAATTCGAAACAAACAGACCACAAAAACACGTTTTGGTCATTTGAAATTTAGATTTTGGTCATTGTTTCGGATTTCGATATTCGGATTTCGGATTTTTACCGCTGCTTAGCTACATCATATCCCCTGTGTCCAGTAGTCCGAGTTATGGGTAAGGATAAGCTTAAGTATAAGGGGGAGGGGGAGTTATAAGGGGAGGTTACTCACTCAATTCCCGGATGAATCCAAATAAAGAAATTTTCTATACTTCCACTACTGCTTTGATCACACCGGTTTCAGGCCTCAACCAGGATTCAAATTGGTTGCTCACCTGGTCCAATGAAGCGCGATGGGTGATCAGAGAAGTACCATCGATCTTTCCTGCCTCAAGAGAACGAATAATGTGCTCCATATCCTGCCGGGTAGCATTCCGGCTGCTCAAAAGGGTCAGTTCCCTGCGGTGGAAATCAGGATCATAAAAGGTGATATGATCCTGGACCAGGCTGACCAGAATCAAGCGCCCTCCATGGGATACCCAGTTGAAAGCATTCATCATGGACTTGGCATTTCCAGTTGCATCGAAAACAATAGTGGGATAGTCTCCCTTGGTGATCGATTCGATCTCCTTGATTGGATCTTTTCCTCCATGGATCACATGATCTACCTTGAATCTGTCTCTGCAAAATTGAAGCCGTTCCTGGACGATGTCCAGAGCCATCAATTTTGCGCCGGCCTCCCGGGCGGACTGGATGATGGCCATCCCAATGGGGCCCGCACCTATCACAAGAACAGGTTCTCCTTTCTCAATCTGAGCACGTCTTACCGCATGAGCGCCGATGGCAAGACACTCTGCCATGGCCAATTGGTCAAGATTGAGCTTTTCTGATTTCAGGAGGTGATCCAGGGGCACGCTCAAGTATTCGGACATGCCTCCATCCCGCTGGATACCGAAAAGGTTCAACCGGGTGCAGCAATTGGTTTTTCCCATTCTGCAGGCGACGCAATGTCCGCACTCGAGATAGGGGATGACAGCCACAAGATCACCTCGTTTAAACCCGTAAGGGTTTTCCCCTACCTGTGCGATCTCACCTGAGATTTCATGCCCGAGGACTCGCGGATAGGTGAAGTAGGGCTGCTCCCCCTTAAAGGCATGGAGGTCGGTTCCACAGATGCCAACACGATGGACACGAATCAGAGCTTCGCTTGATTTTACCTCAGGGAGTTCCGTCTCTTTCATCTTTAATTCCCAGGGTTTTTCACAAACAACAGATTTCATTCTGACTCCTTTCTGTTGTAATGGTCTTGTAGTCTTATAGTCTCATAGTATTTAACTAACCGACTAACTGACTATCCGACTAACGACTATGGATCATCCATCTAATCAGAGATGGCCTCCGCGACGAGCCACGATTTCATCGATGGAGTCGTGATGAAATCCGGCGAGACGGGTGAGAGCATCTGCCCAGACATCCTTATCACCAGCGTCAATCTCGATGACCTTTGCGAGGACTTCGTGGACCACCTCATTCGGAATCACAACCTGTCCGTCATTATCAGCGATGATGAAGTCCTGATCGTTGATGATCACATTTCCGATCTTAATGGACTCCTCTACAGAAAAGGCTTCCGTACGGAAGGCAGAATCAGTGGGAAGGGTTCCTGTCCCATAAACAGGGAATTTGCTTGCCTTGAGGAGAGCAGCTCGAATCTTTTTGATATTGGTTTTCGATGCCTTCTTCCCTAATGCCTTCTCCAGAGAGCGGATGGAGCGAGCATCAAAGGATCCGTGGCGAAAGTAGCTGTTAATCTGATGGGTGTCACGGGTAGGTCCATTAATCACTGCACCAACAGCGCCATAAGAGAGCGAAAGCGCTGTCAGAAGTCCTCCCCAGACGCCTCCGCACTTTTTCTCGTTCTCCTCCTCATTTTGGAATTCATCATCAATGGGGGTATCAATCACCGCAACGTCGCCAGGCTTCAGGGTTCGGATGAAAGTGATTTCCCCTTCATAGGGATTGGCCTGGTAGGCCGGTGAGTCAGGATCGCCAACAATGCGAAAGGCGGCTGTATGGACAGCACCGAAGACCCGATGCTGTGGATCGGTTTCAGCACCTGCAAGGTAATGAATCTCGATCGGGAGATAGTAGTGGTTTCTGCCAGGCTTCTGAATGCCAAGCTTGTCGAGGCTATCACTGGCATAGGCGGAGTTGATGATGGAGATGGCAAAACGCATGCGTTTATCTTTCAGAAGTTCCTGATACGTTATCTTTTTCATAAGACGTCTCCTCTTTTTATCCGCCTACGCAGAAGACCACCCCGCTCAGCGGGATGGATGAATGCGTATATTTGCCAAAGATAGTCATGGGCTTGTAAATTACTGCTTCGGCGGATTTCGCTGAAGGCGGATAACCCTCCGAAGCCTTGGCGTAGGAGGGTATCTTTATGGAGGTACCACGGGCTTTGCCCGTGGAGTTCCATCGTTCCCTCATTGGCATTTTATCTAACTTACTTCTTCTTTAGCAACTCTTTTTGGGACGACTCATTTCTTCCTTAAATTGGATTGAGAGGATTTTAAGAGATGCTCGTTGACAAAAGGAGTCATCTCGCATATAAGTGGCTCAAATATGGATGGATTGTTACAACAGTCAAAAGGCCTCCAATCAGATCAGGAGACCATCAAGAGCAAAGGAGAAGACAATGGATATTCGATATGCCATTCATCCCGACCAAATGAAGCTGATGGATTCGGCCGGAATGAGAAAACATTTTCTGATTGAAAACCTCTTTGAAAAGGACAAGACGACCATGGTCTACAGCCATGTCGACAGAATCATCGTGGGGGGAGCCTGTCCGGTCGCCTCAGAATTGAAACTGGAGGTGACCAAAGAGTTGGGAGTGGATTTCTTTCTCCAAAGGAGAGAAATGGGAATTATCAATGTGGGTTCCAAAGGAACCGTTTCGGTGGAAGGCAAAGAAAATATTTTAGAGAATAAGGAGTGTCTTTATGTCGGCATGGGGCCAAAGAATGTGTCGTTCAAGAGCTCTGACAAAAATAATCCAGCAAAATTCTACTTTAACAGTACCCCGGCTCATTCTTCCTATCCCCTGGTTAAAGTATCCACGAAGGAAGCCCAGCACCTCAACCTTGGCACACCGGACAAATCCAACGTCAGAACCATCAACCAGTTTATCCACCCCAAGGTGCTGAACAGCTGTCAGCTCGTGATGGGGATGACCGCTTTGGAGCCGAACAGCATGTGGAACACCATGCCGTGCCACACCCATGACAGGCGCATGGAGGTCTACTTCTATTTTGACCTCCCTGGGGATGCTCTGGTATTTCATCTCATGGGTGAACCTCAAGAGACACGGCATATCGTCGTGAGAAATGAACAAGCTGTCATCTCTCCAAGCTGGTCCCTTCATTCCGGAGTTGGAACCAGCCATTACACTTTTGTCTGGGGAATGGCCGGCGAGAATCAGACATTTACAGACATGGACGAAGTTCCAATGTCCGAGTTGAAATAGAAACGTTGAGCGGAAGCCCCTAGGATACTAAAAGACTTCGTCTCCTAAAAATCTTCGTTCATCTGGGAATTGAGTGGGTAACCTCCCCTTAGGTTAAGGGGAGGTGGGGAGGGGTTACTTTTCGTCCCAGTTCAGATAGGGGACTAGGGAAAGGGGTCTATTTTCTTAGCTTTTATCCCGCCTACGCAGAATGCCACGTCCGGAAGGACGGGGATGAATGCGAAAAGGGTACCCTTCGAAGCTCCGAAGGAGCGTAGTAGGGTATGCTTCGGCGGGTTTCGCCGAAGCTGCGAAGATACCCCGTGTGGAAGCACGGGGAGCTTCACTTTTGCCCTTAAAATTCTACTGATAGAAGAATGCCCTAAACGGGACTTAACCTGACAAACAGTGTCAAATGATCTCCCGATTAAGCGATAATAAGTCATTAACCTTGTCGAGACCCTGGGGTTAATGACTTCTGTTAGAAATGAAGTATAACGGAAGGGACGTTCTATACATATCCGATGCACCTCATAGTTTAGCAATTGTTACAGGTCCTTAGGAGTAAGGCCCGTATGTTTGGCAATCCGCGCCAACATCTTCGGTCCGATTTCTTCGCGTTCATGGAATGCGAATACGTAATCAGGCCAACCGGACCGAGCAAGAACGCGGTGAGAAGTGCCGGACTGTCGTTTGATTATCCAGCCAATACGAAGCAAGGAAGCGAGGACTTGATTTGCTCTGGTTGAGGGCCATTGGCTCATGCTGAGATCGCGAAAACTTCCTTGAGTTCTGGAATTTCTTCCCCATGTTCGAGACGGTCAGCCATGACTCGCAAAGCTAATGCTTCTGCCTTTGATATGGCCTCGTTCTGGCTATTCCCATACACCGCAACCCCTGGGAGGTCAGGAATTTCAGCAATCCAACGGCCATCTTCCTCTTTCTCGATTTCGATCTTCATGCAGTCACCTTATGAAAATATACCTCATCTTCGGGGTAGTATGCAACCAGCGCATTTTCGCCATTTTCGATGAAAATATAAACTTATCAGTCTATTTTGTCAAAGCTATATTTCAGGAAACAGTCGTGATGTATTTTGCCGTTAGTTTATCAAGAACATGATGTCCCATTACGTTTCATATTTTTTTACAAGGTCGTATGTGCCATTCCACGAAACTTGAATAAACTCATCTGGCCGTTCGGTTAGGAAAGAGTCATCGGGCTGTTCATCCCTCTTCGCATAAGATCCGCCGATCCATTTGCCCCTGCGCCTCCAAGCAGTGATCTTAACTTCTTCCGAAATAATGTCCTGAAGAAAACGAATTGCCTCTAACACATGCTCCGCTTCGTCTCGGACATCATCAAACCATTCGAAATGGGTATGGAACAACTTAAAGGCAACTACGGTAACCTTATTGCTATAGGTCCAGATTTCTAATCGTTCTTTAATTCCCGGATTTGGCGGTTTGATTTTTACGACGAGGGTCCCCGGTTCGAGCTCAGGGTCGTCTGGGTAATAATCAATGGCCTTTGCGAATTCCTCCCATTCCGGCCATTGCCTAAACAAGTAATCTGCAACAAAACGAGAGTATTCATTCAATCTCTCTCTTCTCATTCCACCAGGCGCCTCAACACTTTTCAAAAGAACTCGGCACTTTTTTGCCTGTACCCAACATTCGATTACAAGAAGGAGTCCTTGCTTAGACCTGACACTTTCTGTAAGGTCAAATCCTAATTTTTACAATTAAAGGTTCACCCCTGCCTTCGCTGAAGCGGCTACGAGCAGGCAAGTCGAAGTCCCGCTCTTAGCAGGATTTACCCATGCCATTGTGACTAAATTTACTACAACGTTAAGGTTAATTCATCTCTAAAAATTTGATCCTCAGTTCTTTTGGAGCCAAATGGAGATTGACCTGTTCTGTTTCCTTCATGTGCATCAGGGTCGTCTGGACAATATATTTGAGCCTGGCCATGTTGTCGATGACCGTGGGAAGGGGAACTGTGGCTTCTCCTTTGGCATATCTGGCCGCATTCTTACCGAGGGTGTGATAGGTATCTAATGTTGCATTTGAGGCCTGGGAAAGAAGTTCGAGGTTATTGAGAGGGGGCAGGTCCCTCTGATGAATCACCACGGTTCCTTTTGACTGGATGCCGATGGCAACACCCGAACCGCTTAACTGGGCTGCCTTATGGCCGATAAAAGCACAATCAGAGGTTTCATAAATTTTGATCACCCTCGGTTTGATCCCTTCCTCTTCAATCCCTCGAATCATCTCCTTGAGAACCTTATCAAGGGGAAGGCCGGTGATTGTTTCCTGCAAGGCTGTTCCAAAGGCCGGACCAAGCCCGATCACCACTTCCCTGGAATCACTTCCTGCAGTAGCTGCTCCAATCTCCACTAATTCCATCCCCATGGTTTTGGAAGGGTCAACTGTTGATCGCTCTCTTGGATTCTTTGCTTGAGGAAGGTTGATGATCTTTCTCTTCGTCTCTCCTTCCAGGCGATATCCTGTTCCAGGCCCTTGATAGTCGTTGGAATCATTGATGGCACTGAGGACATTGAAATTGGCATCAAAGATGGCAGAGGTCTGAAGATAATCTCCAGTTACTCTCTGTTTCTGAATCTCAAGGATTCTTTTTGCGACCTCCTGAAATCCGTGCTTGTCAAGAGCCCGCGCGATCTCGACCCCTGTGATAGACTCCTTCAATATCCTTTCCGAGGCTTTCAGATCTTCCACCCGATTCCTCTCAGGCATGTCTGGACTCCAGTGAACCGTAGTGACGGCTTCCACCTCTTCATCTTTAATGGATGGGAAATCGAATTCTTTAAAGATCGCCTGCATGGCTTTTGCTGCTTTTCGACGGACGTTAATTACCTCTTCCTCTTGCACAGGGAAAATTCCTCCATTGATCAGAAAATCTCTCTGGAGGATCAGAAAGTCATCATAGTCCTCTGAATCGAAATTGCCTCCTCCAAACATATTATCCATTCTCGGCATCGAACTGTAACCCGAACAGATGAAGTCCGTGCCCGGAAGGAACTGGGTCATCAGTTTAGCGCTTTTACGCATATCGGAATGGGAAGACATCGCATCGTTTCCCGAGGCAATTTCCAAATCGAGCAGGGTAGCGACGAGGTTCTCTGCGAGGACCGTTCGTCCTCCTCCTGGAAGGGAAAGGGGAAGGGCGATACAACTGATGGAGCCGTTTTGAACTCCCTGACTGCCCGCTCCTTTGATGCAGAGGAGGCACCGAATTTCGAGGTAGAGCATCGATTTTCCTTCGGCGTTCCCCATTAAGACCTCAGAGCCTGTTCCAGAGGTGAAACGGACCTTCACTCCGCGGGAGGCATAGGCCGAGGCCAGAAAGGCTTTGGACCAGGGTGTATCGTCGCCGTCTTTAAAAGTTGACTCCGTTCCATAGACCGAGAGGGTTTCGGAATAGGTGGTCAATCCGAGCATCCCCAGCTTCAGATTTAATGCCTCCTCGACAGCACATTGAGTCAATACGCCTCCGCGGCCTGTTTGGGATCCGACCAGGATGGCCAGGGCATTCATAGCCGCAGACCGGGGCACAGCTACCGTGGTCTCTTCCTCGGCAAATCCTCTGAGTGCGCCTTCAGCAGCATCCGCTGCTAAGAGGACCGGGTTGTCCCTTCGATTGGTCACATGGGCCTGATTGGCAGGGGTCTTCCTGGCACGCATCTTCTGTAAGGCGATCATCATCTCCACAGGATTGAGATGGTTCACCACCTGAAGAATTTTGGCAGGGGTGAGGCCTTTGAAGATCTCAATGATCTTGTTACGGGGGACATTGATATCCACGATCATGCGGGCAATCTTGCGAGAATCCATGGCCATGGCTTTTCGCGCATATTTCAGGTTGAGGGCATGTTCGATGATGAAATGGTCGATGATGTCGAAATCTTTTCGCTTCTTCCCATCCAACTCTTTGACGATGCCATTGGCGATTTTTAGGCTTGGCTTAGGGTCGAAGGCGCTTTCCATATTGACCAGGCCCTTCTCTGGCCACTCATGAATGCAGGAGTCTTTATTCACTGCGCGCTGAGCCAATAATTCGAATCGTTTCGATTGTGGCATAAATTTTCTCCTATATCCCCTTCCTGGCAGAGGGTAGGTAAAGATATTTTTTGAAAGTTTTACAATTGCGGTCATTTAATACAAACGCATTAAATTAGATGCTGTAACGAGTTCAGCATGACAACAGGATTGGGTTCTCCTCTTTTTGTCATCCCGAACTTGGTTCGGGATCTCGGTCTTAGGTTTTAAGAACCCCGCTCTGTGGGCGGGGTTCTTTATTCTTCTCTAAAGAGTCCTCTTTTTTCGTAGACCTTGATTGCTTCCCGGATAAAAGCGGCGTTCAGTTCTGCATGGTATTTCTTCTCGATTTCTTTTGCTATTGCCAATAGCTCTTCTTTTGTCGATCGCCCTGGTCTTAAAGAATTGTAAATCTTCAAGACTTCTTCGTCGGGAATTTGTGTCAATTCTGCGGCCTTTCTAAAATTGTGGGCCAACTGGGGCCTTCCATATGTCTCTGCGACTTTTGCCTGGAGCTCCAAAGTTTCAGGCCGGATCCGAATCTCCTGAGCATCAATCTTCCCTGAGACGACATTCTCCAGACTAATCTCTTCAAAACCCTTGTCGCTAAGAGTCCTGACCAGATCAGGCCTCTTTGAGGAGAGAGGGTAATCTTTTTTCGGATCGAATTTTTTGTTTTTCATCTTCAACTCCTAAAAAACCACTCTCACCCCTTATAACTCCCCCTTCCCCCCTCTTAGCTTAAGAGGGGGGAAGGGGGAGGGGTCAAAATCTTCAGCGGCTATACCTCTGAGGGAGAAAGGGTAGCCCTGGTCTTTCCCTTCACGTCACGGTTCACTACGGACCTTGGCCACTTTCCCAGGAGAACGTTAGAGACATTCTCGGCGGTTCTCCGCTTCAATTCACGAATCGATTCCTCTGAATAAAAACTGACGTGAGGCGAAAGGACGACATTTTCCATCTTGAGTAATGGGCTTTGAGGATCGGGTGGTTCTTTCTCCAGGACATCGAGTCCGGCCCCGGCAACGAGGCCATCTTTTAATGCCTGAATCAAAGCCTTCTCATCGATAATCGGGCCTCTGGACGTATTGATGAGAATGGGTTTCTTCACCATTTTCTTAAATTCTTTCTCTCCGATCAGATGCCGGGTGGAGTCATTGAGGGGACAGTGGATGGAGATGAAATCGGATTCCTTTAGAACCGTATCGAGGTCGGTCAATTCAATTCCTTCAGGCGCTTTCGGAAGGTAGGGGTCGAAGGTGATTACGCGAACGCCGAAAGCAGAGATTTTTTTTGCCACTTCAAAACCGATCTTTCCACAACCCACAAGGCCCAGCGTCTTTCCGCTTGTTCGGTAGATAGGTATTCCTGTACGGAAATCCCATTGGCCAGATTTCACTTTTTGATCAAAAAAAGCGGTCTTCCGAATCAATGTCAGGATCATCGCGATGGTTTGATTGGAGACCTCGTCCATGCAATAATCCGGCACATTGGCGACGATGATTCCCAAATCGGTTGCCGCTTTGAGGTCAATGGAATCCACCCCCACTCCATAACGGGAGATCACCTTACATTTCGGAAGATGTTGGAGGACTTTTCGAGTCAGGAGCGCATACTGGTTCAACAGTCCATCTGCATCTTTACAGACCTGAATCAGCTCTCCTTCCTCTTTTAGCTGAGCGAAAACCAATTCTACTCCGATTCGGACAAATTCTTCTTTTTCCTCTTCAATGGATCCCTGATCACAATCGGTGATTACCACCTGATAAGGATGCTGTTCCATCTGTACCTCTCTTTTAGGGAATCAAGATGACTTTGGCGGCCTGGCGGCTTTCGAGAAGGTGGAAGGCCTCTTCCCATTTTTCAAGGGGAAGCTGGTGAGTGATCAACTTCCCGAGTGGCAAGAGCCCTTTTGAGATCAAGTGAAGAGTCTTTTCCCAAGCTGTCCAACTGCTGGAGAAACAGAAGTCGAAACGGATGCCTTTGAAAACTCCTCGATCATAAGGAATCGAAACTTCCGGTTTCCCTGATATGCCAATGGCACAAACCCTTCCCAATCTTCTTACCATTTCAAAGGACTGAGCAATGGCCTTTTCCCCGCCAGAGGTTTCGATGAGGATATCCACTCCCAGACCATTGGTTAAGGTCGAGATCTTCTGGATGGGGTCCTCTGTTTCCACATTGATGATGAAATCGGCTCCGAGTTCTTTGGCCTTTTGGAACCGCACCCCTTGACCTGAACTCCTTCCGGTAATTCCAACCATTCTTGCTCCTGCCATCTTTGCAATGGCAAGAGAGATGAGGCCAATCGGACCTGGACCCGTGATGAGGACAGATTCTCCAGCTTGCAGTTGCGATCGTTCGAGAATGGATGTGACACAGATGGCTGTAGGCTCAATGGCTGCCCCCACTTCAAAAGGGATATTGTCCGGAAGGCGGTGAAGGAGGCGGGCAGGGCCAGCCACATATTTCGTATAGGCTCCATTGACACCAATTCCGTAGGGTCTCTTCTGTTCGCAGTTTTGGGGGAAACCGCTCTGACAGATAAAGCAGACTCCGCAGGAGCCAATGCGTGTCTCGCTCACAATACGGTCGCCTGTTTTCCAGCCTTTCACCTCTTTTCCAACATCGGCAATGATACCGGAGAACTCATGTCCAAGGATGACCGGAGGCCAGTAGGGATGATTATCATGATAGATGTGCAGGTCGCTTCCGCAGACCGAGACTGCCCTTACTTGGATCAAGACCTCATCATCCTTCATCTTGGGTTCAGGGACATCCCTGATTTCGACCAGACCTTTTCCCTTTCCATATTTGACGACCGCTTTCATAATGAAATCCTTTCTGGTTAATTGGGGAGGATAGGAGAATAACCTTCCCTTCACTTAAGGCTTCCTCCCTCTATATCCCCCCTTAAATTTAAGGGGGGACGAAGGGGGATTACTTTTAGCACCAATTTAGACAGAATGCTCTCCACATCAAACAATACCTCTATAACCCCACCCAGCCTCCCCTTACATTAAGGGGAGGTGTGGATGGGTTATAAAGGGGGAAAGTACTCACACAAAAATTGGAAGAGTGCTTTTTTATTAAATTGAGTACTCATTTTACCCCAGATGCTTGATCCTTGGAATATATTTTTCTTCGAGGGAACGGTTGGCCTCGTCCCCGCCTGGCAGATTGGCGCTCATCCACAAAGGCGGTTGAACTCCCATCTCCATCAATCTCTTAACTGTCTCGATCATGAGCAGGTTGATCGTGAATACATTACAAAAAGTGGAGGTTGGTCCTGTTTTCTGTGGACAGCCCTTTATCTCCACCACCGCATCTCCATAGGGAAGATGGCAATTCAAGAAAAAGTCCACTTCCTGATAAAGGTTTTTTCCGGTGGGGTGGCGTGAAGGATGATCTTTTGGCAGGGCATCTGCAAAGGAACGGGAAGTGATCCCGATCGTGATCATCTTTCTCTTCTTTGCTTCTAAGACCGTATCAATGCACATGGCGTTAACACCATAGGCGTTAACGATCATGATCACCTCTCCGGGCTTTCGCCCTACCCGGTAGGCATCCAGCACTTTGATCGCATACCCTGGCGTCCGTTCGATGATATTGGAGCGCTTGGCTCCGTGGATGAGATTGGTCCCCGGGTCTAAGATCGCATTGATCGGAGCCAATCCGCCTGCCCGCCAGAGGACCTCTTCGGCAGCCATATTGGAATGTCCGCCGGGACCGATGACATGAACCGGTTCCTCCTTAGCGATGGATTCGGCAAGCACGCGGGAAGCTTTTTGGATTGTCTCCATCTCCCCAAGAATTTTGTCCATGATCTCCGTGAGGGTGTTTTTGTAAAAGATCGCCTCAGTGTTCATTTTTCCTCCTGTCCCATAAAAAATCGCCCATCCTGACCAGGGTGACGATGATCATGATCGCTCCGCATATGGGAACGGCCATATAAGCATATCCCGTTGGAAAGTCCCAGGTGTCAAAAGGAATTCTCATGCGTACTTTTGCGACTTCAATCCCTTTCAAAACAAGTGTCCCCAGGAAAATGGCGGTCACCAGATCGATGATAAAATGCATGCGTTCCCTGTTTTTCGGTTTCGTTTGATTTAAGAAATAATCGACCACCAGGTGGCCTTTTCGAGCATAGAGTACGGTAGCCCCGATGAAAACGATCCAGATAAATAAAAGACGTGAAAAATCCGGCTCCCATAGCCAGGCGATTCCGAAAAAATATCTCAGGGCAATACGCAGGATGTTCAACAGAAAGAGAGCAAGAAAGAGACCCCCTACGAACCATTCCAGACTTCCTGACATCCGCTCTATCCAGGACTTCATCAAGACCTCTTTACCCCGTTAGAAAACCCCACTGATTGCCTCATGCGAAACTCAGCTCCTATCGGGGTGTGAGCCTTCCTGTTAGAAGGGCGAGGCTCTTCTAACGGGGCTTACAAAATCAAATTCGGAATAAAAAGCACCAACTGGGGTATGTAGGTGATTAGAAGCAGAACAACGATCAGGGCCAGGGTATACGGCCAGACACTCCTGAGCAGCACGTCGAATTCGAGATCTGCAATTTTAGCCTCTAAAAACAAGAGCGCCCCAATGGGTGGCGTTAACAGCCCAATCATCAAGTTCAGCACCACAATGACCCCGAAATGGGTCGGATCCACTCCGAGTTTTATCGCTGCGGGCAGGAGAACAGGGAAGAAGATCAACATGACTGGCACCGCATCGAGAATGCAGCCCATGAAGAGAAAGAAGATGTTGGCCAGAAGCAAGAAGGTAAATTGATTCAGATTCATGCTGGCGACCAGTAAACCCAGTTTTTCACCCAACTGCTCTGAGGCCACGATATATTGATAAAGACCGACCACTGCAAAAATGATCATGATGGACGTGGAGAAGACCGCTGCCTTAGAAAATATTCTTGGGATGTCCTTGAACCGGAGAGACCGGTAAACGAAAAGCGAAACGATCAGGATATAGAGGTTGGCCAGGGCGGCTACTTCAACCAGGGTGACAATTCCGAAGACGACTCCCAGGATGATGACAAGGGGCGCTAGAAGGGCAAAGAGGGTGTCCTTCAGCAGGGAAAGGATTGCCTTTGGATTCAATTGTTTTTTATCTATTGGATAGTTTTTCTTCCGGGTGGCCATAGCAACCGTGATGGCTAAGAAGAATCCCATCAGCAAGCCTGGGACAACCCCTCCGAGAAAAAGTCTTCCGATCGACAATCCACTGATCACTCCAATAAAGATCATAGGGATGCTCGGAGGAATGATGGGACCAATCACAGCAGCTGCTGCATTAATAGAGGCAGCAAAAGGCCGATCGTAACCCTTCTCCTTCATGGTGGGAAGAAGCACAGAGGAGACGGCGCTGGCATCTGCTACGGCCGATCCTGAAACACCAGCCATGATGACATTGACGACGATGGCGACATAGGCCAGGCCGCCTCTGAAGCGGCCTACAAAGTAATCCGCAAAGTCCGCCAGCTTGCGGGTGATCCCAGAGGAGTTCATCAATTCCCCTGCGAGCATGAAGAAGGGAATGGCCACCAGGGTGGGAATATCGACTCCACTGACCAGGGTGGAGGCAAGAATTTTCAGGGAAACCTGGCCAAAGATCAGCAAATAGATCATTCCACTGATTCCCATGGCGGTCCAGATGCTGAAGCCGAGCCCGATGAAGAGAAAGAGCAATACGAACAGGATGAGTATCATCAATATCCTTAAAGAAAAAAAATTCTTCCGGGAATTGAGTGGGTCACCTCCCCTTAGGTTAAGGGGAGGTGGGGAGGGGTTACTTGTCTGGGAGATGTGATAGGTCGCCTTCTTTCCTCCCGTCTGATTTCCCTCCACATCTTTTTAACGGTACTTTCATGATAAATCATTTTGAAAGGCCTCAATGATCTTCCTAACCCCCCATCATCCCCCCTTAAGCTAAGGGGGGAATAAAACAGGGAAAGCATCCATACGAAAGCCGGAAGAAGCAGAAAAAAAGGGGGGGGAATCATCCCCCCATGCAGTATAATTTTACTTCAGAGCACTGACTTTTTTTATCAACCCAGCTGGCCACTTCGTTCCTTCAAAACTGTCAAAGGCTCCTTCCAGTTTCTTCCGGATCGAATCCAGATCTAATTGGGGTGGTACGACCACTGTCATCTTGGTCTTGAGCGAATCATATACAGTGGTCAGCTGCTTTTGGGTGAGCTCGGTTTCGTAATTCCCCGACTTTTCAGCGGCGTCGAAGATCATCTCCTGATCTTTCTTGGAAAGTTTCTTCCAGAAAGGCATGGCCGAATAGAAGGTCTCAATGTCTCGAATGTAGTCTGTCTTCATGTAATATTTCTGGACTTCGAAGAGGCTGGCAGATTGAACAACGATGGCGCCATTCTCCTGGGCATCCACGATTCCTGTTTTCAGAGCCATATAAAGTTCGGAGAAGGAGACCTGTTGGGGCAAGGCACCAAGTGTTTTCATGGCTGTGAGCACGGTGGGGCTGGCAGCGGTCCTAATCTTCAAACCTTTGAAGTCATCTGCCTTGTAAATGGGCTTATCCTTTGTGCTGAGGCCTCTTGGAGCTGTATCGCCATTGATAGTCACAATCTTGAGCCCGGTGTCCTGCTCTGCTTTGTCCTGAACGGGCTTGAAGAAATCGGATAAGAGAGCCTTACTCATATGGGCATAATCCCTGAAGAGAAACGGAATAGCGGTGATTTCATATGCCTCTCCCCCTTTGATCCAGGCGAGGGTATTAATCCCGCCATAGACCATCTCGAGATCGCCGGTCTGCATCTGGGCAAACATCTCCTTGGGTCCGCCCAGCTGGCTGTTTGGGAAGACCTTGACGTCGATCCTTCCGCCTGACTTCTGACTCACCATATCTTTAAATTTCAGAGCAGCCATATGGGTGGGATGGTTGGTATCGCGGATATGTCCCAAGCGAATCGAAACCTTGTTTTGGGCGGCAGCGGCAAGGGCCAAACCTAAAGTAAGAATAAGAACAATCGTGATACAGAATAACTTTTTCATTTGTTTCTCCTTTCAAAATGATTTTTTCATTCTAAAACATTGACTTCTTTGCCACAACGGATCGTTTTCATAATCCTCAAACGGTCCATTCCTGGCTCATAATCAAACAGGACGAGATTGGCTGGAGCCCCTGGTTCCAGTCTTCCATAATGATCAGACATCCTTAGAAGACGAGCCGGGTTCTGAGTGCATAAAGGTATGGTTTCTTTCAGGCTGTATCCGGTGAACTCCATGAACCGTGGAATATCCCAGTCCAATAAATGAGCTGCGCCCGCGAGGGCTTCAGTTCCAGGCAGCCCTAAATGTCCGTCATCAAAAACCTGAACGTCAACATCGTTCCACTTGTAGAGCCCGGGTTTAAGGCCACCGAGGTAGGCTGCGTCGCTTACCAGAATCAATCGCTCCAATCCCTTTGTCCGCGTAAAAACTTGAACCACCGATTTCGGCAGATGAAAACCGTCGCAGATCATCCCGGCCATCAGGCGATCCTCTGCCAGTTGCTCCCAGATATAATTCTTAAGCCGAGGGATCATGGGGTGACTGGCATTCCCGAGATGAGTGGACAATCGTGCTCCTGCTTCCACGGCGGCCTTGATCTGGCCTGGCGAAGCAGCTGTGTGACCGATCGCTGCTGTTACGCCTGCTGCAGAGATTGCTTTTATAAATTGGATTGCTCCATCCCATTCGGGGCTTAAGGTGACGATCGTAATCCGCCCCTCTGCTGCTTCCTGCCACTGCTGAAATTCGCTTAAATCTGGAGGACGGACATGGGCTGCATTGTGGGCGCCCCGCGGACCATCCTTCGGAGAGATGAAAGGTCCCTCTAAATGAATTCCTGCAATGGCATGTGCAATATCTTCTGAGCACCGGATAGCCCGTGAGATGGTTTTCAAGTTCATGAGGATTCGCTCCCTGGGACTGGTGATGATCGTTGGGACATGCTGGGTCGTTCCGGAGCGATTCAGATGGGAGATGATTTTTAACAACTGGTCTACAGAAAAATCTTCAAGGCTATAATCATTTCCCATGTACCCGTTGACCTGAATGTCGAGAAAGCCAGGTGAGATGTAAGGAAGATGTCCCTTTGTTTTTGACGGAGTGACTTCCTGGATAAACTTCCCTTGAACCTTCACATCTATGGGCTTATTCGTAAATACGGATATACCTTGGTAAATCATATCGAGTTATCAATAGCACCAATTCAGAATGATGATACCAATTCTAATCGTATAGGGAAATTTGGTCAATACATTTTATCACCTTGTTTGACACGGGGCGCCGCATACGGTAGCAATGGCGACAGGGAAATTGGAAGATGGAAGATATATGATCCGAGCATTTGCAGTGGAGAAATTGCAGGTGCAACTCTTTTGTTATTTCTTATACCTCTGCGACTTGATGAATAACTTCTGAGATGTAACTTTGATATTTCACTCCAAGTTTTTTTGCTTTATTTTTTATTTTTGCAATATCTTCACTGTTCACTCTTATAGTCATCGTTATATCTTTTTTCCTTAATTTAAGTGCTTTTTCTATATTTTCCAGCTCTTTTCCTCTTATCGGAATATATTCACCTCGCAATAAACCATTTTCAATTTCCTTTTCTTCTTTTGTTAATTTATACTTTTTCATTTTTCACCTCTCTTACTTTAAACAATTTTGTATATTTACGGCTCGGAAATATTGTTTTTAAAAATATATATTTATCTTCAACAACACACGGAATAATCCAAATATATTCCTTATGTTCAAATTTTAAAACCATTTGATTTTTTCTGGTTGGATGCCTTTCTGCTCCAATGAATTTCGAGTCTAATATTTCCTCGAATGAAACTCCTCTTTCCTGTTTTAGAAATTCATTTTTATCTTCGTCCCATCGGAATTCTTTCATAATTTGAGTTTTATATTATCATAAATTAAATGTATTTACAAGTATATTTACAATTATTAAAATTAATAGATGCAATTCGTATTTTCTGGGAATTGGATCTTCTAATCTTAGCTTTTAACTTTTTTTTCCCGGTTTTGTTTACGAAATTCTGTAAAAAACGGTACAAAATTGTTGACCCTATTTCGTGTTTTCCCTGTAATAGCACGAAATACACATTGCGCCTAACATGAGTATTTTGGCAAGAGGGGGAAGACGAGTTATTTTACCAAAGGCAGGATTTCGCCTCCTCTTTGAAGGACCGCTATTTTTGCATCACGACCCAATAGTGAAAAGGCGATGTCTAATGCTTCCTGTGGATTGTTCGCATGAATAAATCCAAGCCGTTCCTTCTGTTCTTTCGATATTCCCTGAGCGACAAAGATCGTTTTCGCCCTCTCTTTGATCACCCTGCCCACATGGACGAGATGGGCGGCCACCGTCAATTTCTTAATGATCCCTTGTCGGACTATTTGTTCAGCATCCTTAAAAATCTGATATCCAAACTCAAGGACTTCTGGATGGCTGGGAGAAACCCCTTCCTGGCAGGGAGAGACCAGGATGACTACGCCATCCTGTTTGACAGCTAATTCCGCAGCATAAATTCCTTTTGAGGCGAGCCAGAGTTCGGAGTCATAGGGATGAGAGTCGGCAACCACGATATCGGCATCCCGGGAAAGTTCTGCCTGATAAACCTGAAGTGATCGCTCTCCTCCCTTTCGATAGGCCAGAATTGGATCCCCGGCAACCGCATCCACAGTTCTGCCTGAACCGTCCTGAATGGTATTGATGATCCATTTTAATCCTGCTTTCAGGGCAACCTGTTCGATCTCATCTTTGACTGGATTCTCTATTTTCCCGAGAATCTCTCTGCCGCTGAATCGAGCGCTAAGCCAATGGGTTTTTCCTGTGGTTTCTTCTCCGCAGATCCCGGGCTGGATGATATTCCCTCCACCGCTGAATCCGGAAACCCGGTGCGGAACGATCTGACCGACACCAATGATGAAATCGACTTCCTTGACGATACGATTGACGAAGATGGGTGTCCCTTTTTCTGTCTCTCCGAGATGGATGAGCTGAGAAGGATCCCACCACGAATGGCTGAGGATGGAGTATTGGTTTAAAAATGCAGACCCTAACTTCTTTGTCATCTCTTCGTCCGTCATGGGACGGTGGGTCCCCAGGGCCACAATGATTTGGATTCTCTCTTTTTTGATTCCAGCTCTTTCCAGTTCTTTGATCAGGTAAGGAAGAATTTTCTGAACAGGGGTGTGCCTCGTATAATCATCTACCACCACCAGCACCTTTTCACGTCCTGTCAGTATCCGGGGGAGAGGAGCTGATCCGATAGGATGAGCGATTGCTTCTTCAATGACCTGTTCTTCACTCTTTTCAGTCTTGAAGATGGAAGGAGAGAAGACTCCGAGAAGATTCCTCTCGGGAATATCCACGGGATCTATCTCAGAGTAAGGGAAAGAGATACGCATCTATAACCCCTTTGGATACAGGTTAAGGCTAAGGTCAAGGCTAAGGATTTCTTAACCTCAACCTCAGCCTGTTCGTGCCTCTCTTACGGCTTTGAGGTAGGCACGGGTATTCTCAGTGATGATGTTAAATTTCTTTTCATTGATCGCTTTCTTATCCACCAGTTCACCGCCTACGCCAAGGGCAGTAGCGCCAGCCTTGATGAAGGCTGCTGCATTCTGAAGGTTCACCCCACCCGTCGGAACGAGAAGAATCTGAGGGAGGGGACCCCGGAGGGCTTTAAGATATTCTGGCCCTCCCACCTGAGCCGCTGGAAAAACCTTCACCATATCCGCGCCTGCATTCCAGGCGGTCAGAATCTCTGTAGGGGTCATTGCACCCGGAACAACCACAGCGCTGTATCGGTGTGCAAGTTGGATGACATCGAGATTGAGGGTTGGGCTCACAATGAACTGGGCACCGGCAAGCAGAGCGGCCCTTGCTGTTTCAGGATCGAGAATCGTTCCTGCTCCCATAATGATTTCATCTTTATATTTCTGAGCCAGTTCTTTGATGGTATCGATGGCCCCGGGGACACTCATCGTAATCTCAATGAAGCTCACTCCGCCTTCTTTTATGGCATCAGCAACATCAATCGCCTCTTTGGCGGATGAAACCCTGATCACGGGAATCAATCCCTCTGAAATCATTCGATTCAATATCTCTCGCTTTTCCATCTCTTTCCTCCTCGCTTAAACTCATAACTCATAACTCATAACTCATAACTCATAACTCATAACTCATAACTCTTCCTTCTCTATCTTGAAATCCTCAACCCAGCTCCCTTTAACTGAGCTTCCACTTCGTCGAGCGTACCCCAGTTGAAATCACCCGGGATGGTATGCTTCAAAGCGGCGAAGGCGTTTCCGTACTGGACGCCTTTCTCGACATCCTTTAACTTAAGCCAGCCGTAGAGGAAACCAGCAGTAAAAGAATCACCTGCGCCCACCCGATCAACGATCTCCACTTCATACTTTCGATCCCGGATGATTTTTCCATCCTGATAGGCAATCGCCGTCCAGTTGTTCCTCAAGACGGAGAGATCTTCTCTCAAGGTGATCGCAACAATTTTAAATTTGAATGTTTTGGCTAATTTTTCGGCGGCAGTCTCATAATCCTTTTCCTTGATTCCAAATACGACATTGGTATCTTCCTCTGTTGTGATGAGAATGTCCACATTCTCCATCAGGGGCTCCTGGATCTTTTTGGCATCTGCCGGTGTCCACAGTTTCTTACGGTAATTGAGGTCGTAAGAAACAGTACATCCTGCCTTCTTTGCAGCTTTCAGGGCTTCGGCTGTTGTTTCTGAAGCGGAAGCACTCAGAGCAGGCGTGATGCCGCTCATATGAAGGTGTTTCGATCCGGTAAAGACCTTTGCCCAGTCAACCTCCCCTGGTTGAATCATGCTAATGGCTGAATGTGCACGGTCGTAAAGGACACTTGAAGCCCGGGGAGATGCCCCAAATTCGACGAAGTATATCCCAGCCCGACCCTTATCTGACCAGACCATATGCGAGCAGTCCACTCCAAACTCTTGAGCGCGATTGCGAATGAGGTATCCTAATCCATTCTTTGGAAGTTTGGATACCCAGGCGCTTTTCATCCCAAATCGGGTTACTCCCACGGCTACATTCAGCTCTGCTCCACCCGGATTGACATCAAAACTCTTGGTTTGCTCCAGCCTTTGATAGTTGGGTGGAGAGAGCCGTACCATTGCTTCTCCAAAAGTCACGACATCATACATACTGATGTCCCCCTTTCTTATTTTAAATTTATCACTGATGACTGATTACTGGTTACTAATCAGTGGATTAACTTTCTTTTCTAGCCTGTCGCAGCACCTCTTTATAATATTCGTTATAAACCGTACAACCGACCTCCTTTTGAGACCTGAGGAGAACGCTGCATCCTCCACAAGCAGTACAAAATTGAATCCGATCCAAATCTCCCGAGAGGAGTTTTTTTGCAAAGAGGGGGTCCGCAAGGGATTGCCTTCCGATTCCAACCAGGTCCACATGGCCACTTTTAAGGTTCTTCTCTGCCCAGTAGAGAAAACTCTTTTTCGAAGGGTTGGGTTCCTTCAAATCATTTTTCCCATCTCTCAGGTAGCTGTATCCGGAGCCGATCACTGGAATCCCGACCAGTCTCTTCACCATCTTTGCCCAGCCGAAATGCCTGTAGACTCCTTCCGGATAACTTTTAGTCGGCCTCACGATTTCGTGAGTGATGGCAGGGATGCCTGCTGAGACATTGATATAATCCATTCCCATCTCTTCAATCATTCTGGCGAAACGAAGAGGTTCGAAAAGATCTTCTTCGACTTCTTCAGGGCCAGATGTGCCAAGGCCTCCTGGAATGCCCTCATAAAACGAATATCTCACACCGGTGAGAAAATCTCCCTTACCTAATGCCTTCTTTATCTTCTCGGTCGTCTCTCTGAAAAACCTTGTCCGGTTTTCAAAACTTCCACCGTAAGGACCCGGTCTTGTATTGGCAGGCCGGAGCATCTCCCCGCAAAGATATCCATGACAATGTTTGAAATCGATGCCGTCTGCTCCGATCTGTTTTGTAATGACAGCGGTTCGGGCGAAACTTTCTCCGATATCTTCAAGCTCTTTGTCTGTCAGGATATGGACGTTAGGGTCTCCTGTGGGATAGAGGGAGACGACTTTTGAAAAGGCGGCGCCGCTTATTCTTCCCGAGTGGTTGATCTGAAAGAGGATGAGGGGCTTGGGATTGATTTCTCTCATCTCCTTGACCAATCTTTCAAGACCTTTGGCCGTCTCTTCAGAGATCTTCAACTGGTTCTTCCGGGCTCGGCTCTCGTAGGAGAGAGTGAGCGATTCAACGACGATGATCCCTGCCCCTCCCTCGGCGAGCTTCCGGTAACGCTTGAAGGTAAGTTCGGTAGGGCCTCCTCCGGAATCTCCGTCATTACATTCCATCGGTTGAATCACAATGCGGTTGGCCGCTGTCTTATTTCCAATCTGGATGGGTGAGGAAAGAAGTTCTAAATTCATTTTTTTTGCTCCATTGACTAAAGATTTATCGCTACTGGTTTCTCTTTTTTTAGGACCATCTTTCCCGATCGATTCTGGATGACGATATATTTTCTCCACTTCGGATCTTGAGAGGGGAGGGGACGAGGGTCATCAAAACGATTAAAGAAGAGATGGGGTCCTCTTGATTCTTTTCGAGCAAGACATGCCCTTAAAACCATTTCTCCTACGTCGAGAAGATTCTCCGTTTCCAAAGCATAGACGAGTCCCTTCTCATCAATGGAGAGACCTTCTCTCCTCAAGGCCTTCAAACGTTTCAGTCCATTTCTGATCCCCTCTGGCGTTCGGACCACACTGGCAGAACGGGAATTAATCGATTGGACTTCTTGCCTCACTTCTGAAGCTCCCTTGCCTTTCCCTATCCTTTTCAGTTTTGACAGAAGCCTCTCAATTTGATGAGAGGTTACTTTCAGATTCTGATCAAAGTGCATCGCCTCCAGCGCTGCTTCACGGCCCGAAATCTTTCCAAAGACCTGACCATCGAGAAGGGCATTTCCACCGGGGCGATTCGCACCGTGTTGACCGCCTGCGCATTCCCCGGCAGCGTAAAGCCCCTTGAGAGAAGTATTTCCCTTTTCTCTGATCTTCACTCCTCCCTGGAAGTGCTGGATACAGGGGCCAATCTCCATTGGTTCCCCTGCTCGAAGATCGATTCCGTGTTCCTTAAGCCACTCAATCGATTCCGGATTGATCTCTGACAGACGGTCAAGGGGTGATCTCGCTTTCTCTTCAAAAGGAATGGGTTCCTTGATCTCCTTCTCATATCTCTGCTGCCACTTCGGGTCCAGATCCTCAAACCGGAATCCTTCAGGATTGGTTTGGTAATCGAGAAAGACCCGGTGGCCTTGAGCGATTTCCTTGAACATGGCAACGTCAATCAGAAGAGTTCTCTTATCGATCGATACAGGCCAGCTCGCTCCTTTCTCAAAAATGAGATTTGACACCTCTGCAGGGGAAGCCCCCTCCGGAAGATAGTTTTTCAAAAATTCTTCGTCCTTTTCATTCAAGAACCTGGGAACGGCCCGCATCAGGCTTCCAGAACAATTCAATTTGGTCTTGATTGAAGCTGGGCCGATCTGAATGAACTCCATGTTGACCAATTCTGCTCCAGCCCGATAGGCCAGTGCATAGCCATCGCCTGTCATCCCTTCAGGAAAGACGTGGGTTTGATAGGCCTCTCCGGCCCCACCTGTGGCAAGGATGGTCGTCTTACTGGAGAAGACTTTTAGGCGATCTTTGATTCCCGGTTCTTTTCCCTCATCGATTCCCAAAGCCCCGATCACCCGTCTTCGATACTTAATGAGGTCTGCTATCATACAGTGTTCGATGATGCGAATATCTGTTGAGACGATCTTTTTTACCAGGGCCTCTTCAATATGGTTAGCTGTCCTTGGACCCGTATAACAGGCTCGAGCATATTCAGATCCGTCGGTAATGAACTGATCAACTGAGCCATCCTTTCTTTTTACAAATGGAACACCCAGATGGTCGAGATATTCAAGGGCGGCTTGTGATTCCTTCGCCAGAATCATGGCCAGGTCGCCATCTGATACATATCCACCCATCCTAAAGATATCCTCCGCATGTTTTTTCCAGTTGTCAGACCCCCCGGGTTCGGTGTAAGGGAGTGTGGCATGGAAAGCCATCCGGTCCGAGCAAGCAGTCGCTGTGACGCCCGATGCTCCGAGGGAACCTTTGGTGACGAGGAAGATTTTTCCCTTTTTGAAGGTCTCCTTGGCTTCAATCGCCGCCCTGAGACCCGCACCTCCTGCACCGATGATCAGAACATCACAATGAAAGAGTTTCATACCTTTTAAATCCGAAATTCGAATATCGAAATCCGAAACAAATCCGAATTTTCAAATTTATTAAACTTTTTATTTGTTTCGAACATTTGAAATTTGGTCATTTGCGATTGTTTCGAGATTCGGATTTCGTGCTTCGAATTTTAAAGTTTTACCCATGTGGTACCAATACTGCCTTCACTGCTTCCTTATTTTTCATCACTCGGATGGCCTCATTGGCCTGGTCCAGAGAAAAGCGATGGGTGATCAGTTTTTGAAAATCATCCAATCGGCTCAGAATCAACTGAAGCGCCATATGCGTATGTTTCACATCGCTGGTCCATATTCCCTGGAGACGTAAGTTCTTGCGATTGAGATCATGAAAACAGTCAAGCTCAACGGAACCATGGGGTTCCCCGAATCCTGCTGTCACACAAGAACCGCCAGGCCGGGCGAGAGAGACGCATTCCTTAAGAGCGTCCGGTTCTCCAGCCATTTCAAAAGCAACATCCACTCCCCGGCCATGAGTCAGTTCCATCACCGCCTCCCTCCGCTCTTCTGGAGAACGTTGATGGCGATTGAGACAGTGGGTTGCGCCGAAATATCCCGCCATCTTCAACCTTTCTTCAGTACCTCCGATGGCAATGATGCTGGAGGCTCCCCGCGATCGAGCAAATGCTACGGCAAATATGCCAAGCGGGCCCACTCCCTGGACGAGAACAGAGTCTCCGAATTCCATCCCGGAAAGATCGAAGGCGTGAGCGGCTGTGGCGCCGGAGCAGGAAGCGGGAACAAAAGTTTCAAGGTTCCTCCCTGTTTCGATTTTAAACAGATCTGTCTCTTTAACCAGCAAAAGGTATTCCGCATAATTCCCGGTCAGATGGGGAGGCTCTGAACAGGTTGTATGGATGCCATAAACCCACCGGTGCGGGCAGAGAAAGGGTTGTCTCTTTACCTTGCAATAATAGCATTGGCCACAGGTGATGCTTCTATTCCAAAGAACCTTATCTCCAATTTTGAGGGATGTTCCGTAAATATCCTTTTTTTCTCTCCTTAACTCCACAATCTTCCCGACTCCTTCGTGGCCGAGAATCATGGGAAGTCGGGTCCGGGGATCCCTTCCTTCCCACATATGGACATCCGAGCCGCAGATGCCTGCGGCTTCAACTTTGACGAGAACTTCGCCCCCCTTCAAT
>VGRY01000015.1 GCA_016875195.1 Deltaproteobacteria bacterium | reverse complement strand
CTTAGCCTCGATTAGCAAGGTCAGGGCTCAGTTGAGACCCTCAAATTACCAGGATTAGGCAAGGTGCAATACCTAAGAACTTGTAATAAATACCTCCCGAAAAAGTACTTGACAAGAATAAACCAGGCCGGGAGGGATTTTATAAAGATTTTCAAACCGCTAAAGTGTTGCAATTTTTAATTATTCGTCGGTCAGCTTCTTCAGCAGGATTTTCTTGAAGGTGGAGAATTCCTCCTCCGTAATCGATCTCTCCTTTTTAAGGTCAGCAAGACGCTGAAGGCTCTCAAGCGCCCTCTCTTCGGCCTCCCTCTTCTTCAGATTGAAATCCGGTGCGGGGGGATTGATCTGCTTGAGGACTAAATCCATCTCCGGATTTCCTTTTTCTCCGAACATGATCCAGCAGATTCTCAATAGCTGGCTCAGATGCTCTTCCCAGGTCCCTTTCAACCGTGCCAGCTCCTCTTTCGTCTCTCTCAGCATTCTGAGAAGGTCTCTGTTCTCCCTTAGCAAAGAAATCCTTTCGCAGGCATTTTTGAGGATAATCTCGAGCTCATCCAGCCTGAAGGGCTTCCGGATGTAATCGTAGGCCCCTCCCCGGATGGCCTGAATCGCCGAATCGAGAGAGGCGTAACCGGTCATGATGATGACGATGCTGTCGGGATGGAGCCTCTTTGCCTTATTCAAAATCTGGATGCCATCGGCTCCGGGCATCATCAGATCGGTGACGAGGACGTCATAAGACGACCTTTCAAGGGCCTCCAGAACCGCTCGCCCGTTTTCAAACAATAGAATCTCCCTTTGCTCCTGTGCCAGAGAACCGCCCAGAAGCTGCCGGAGTTCATCGTCATCTTCGGCAATCCATATTTTAATGTGATTTCCTTGTGTCGGGCCCATCGGTCAAATCATTTCCTGTTCAGGGAAAGATAAAAAAGGTGTGGTTTTGAATATATCCATATCAAATTTCAATATTGGGGTCTGATCCAAGGTTCGATGGGGACGTTGGGCTTTCACATTTGAAGCTCCGGGTTCATCTTCTGAGATCGAGAAATCTCGGTTGACGAATTGTTTTCTCACTATAGAACTCAACTGCCTTCAGGCCATACTGGATTTTTTGCAACTCACCCCTGATCTCGCTTCGCCAGGAGGTGATCCTGTTGATGCACTGTTGGTCCAGAATTTCTATTCTTCGAATAACATCTTCAACCGTTTTTAAAAGAGTGGAGACTTTCTCCCTGATCTCATCGGGATATTGCTGATTATTGAGAAGATTCCCTGGCCTGATCTCTTGAACCTCCTTTTCCATCTGGTCAATGATGTGGATCAAATTCTGGCGCTGATCCAGCAGCCGGATGACTACGGACATATCCTGGTGATCGAGCTTTGTCTTCAGGGATTCCGTGATCGCTAAAAATTCTCTCAGAGTATGTAATTTGCTCTCCAGATACCCTATGGGCTCAGGATGACGGGTTGGATCGAATGGAGATTCTTTCGCTTTCATTCCGCTCAAGGGCATAATGCCTTCATAAGGATAAGGGATAAGACCCCTCTCTTTTTTGGGAAAGATATTCATGTGAGTTGTCCGGCTGAGCATAAAATGCTTGCTCCCATGCAGATTTCAATTCCTCGATCATTGCGGCGGCCTGAGAAAAGCCTGTCACATTCCGCCTTTGATCGGCCTCTATAATGTGGCGCGTCATGAAGCCATAAAGCCTATCCAGGTGTTTGGCGATCTCGCCCCCCCTTTCGAAGTCAAGGGTTTCCCTCAATTCGCTAATGATGTTTAAAGACTTTTGAAGGGCTTTCCCCTTCGCTTCATACTCTTTGGATAAGTACTTGGCCTTGGCTATATTTAAATTGCGGATCGCTTCTTCATAACAAATCATGACTAACCTTTTCGGGTCTGCAGTCAGAATATCTGTCTGCTGATAAACTTGATAACGGGTCCCGTACATTCCCTCAAACCTCCTTCATTATTTTTATTATCGCCACCAACCTCGATAAGTGGCATTGATCTGCCCTGTGAGCCATCCGGTCTGACTCTGCAGTCTGCTCAGTGCTGTTTCCATGACAATAAACTGGCGTTCCAGTTCTGCCAATTTCTTGTCGAGACGTCCTTCCATTGTAGTAATATCATCCTCCAAGTTCTCAATCGTGTCTTGGATGGTCTCCTCTTTATTGGTGATCGTCCCGCTTACGGAATCCGTTATATAATAGAGGGAACGATCCAGGAGTTCGGCGACCCCATAGGTGAGCGAAAGACTGCCCACTCCCCCTGTGGCTGTTCCCGAGTAACGAGCCACAAGGCCTTTGGCATTTCCGGAGATCCCCGTCAAATATTCACTGCTTCCAGTAGCATCCCCGAGTGACACAAAATAGCCTCCCACAGGACTGACACCGGTGATCTGAACGTTGTAAGTGCCTGCCTGCGTATCGATGGTATGATAGATATAACTCAAATTGCTGTTGGTGGATGACCAGTCGGCGGCGAACAACTTTTTGATGTCGTCAAAGTTGCTCTCAAGATAGTCCTGGAGGTCGTCATCATCGATGGTCAGCTTGCTATCCGTCCCCATGCTGATGCCGACCATCCCGAGGGTTGAAAAATTTCCTGAAACCCCTGAAACTTTATTCAATACGAGTTTGATGAGATTCGATTTGATCGTCCGTAGGGTGCTGTCTCCGAAAAGGGGGCCTCCGGTTTTCTGTGTATCCTCATTATAGGCTAATTGGGCATTGATGGCATCCATCGTATCATTATAAGCCGTCACAAACTCTTCAATTTTTGTTTTGACTGCCTCATAATCTCTTCCCACGGTGAGGGTAACCGTGGTATTGCTGGCCGCTTTTTTCAGGTTGAGGGTGACTCCGGTGATGATATCGTCCGGCTTATTGGTAGAGGGTGTCAGGGTCACTCCATCCACGGAGAGATTGGCATTGGCGCCAGCCTGGATCTGCCGGGACCGAATCGTAGAGATGGCCCCGAAACTGCCACCCGCATCCGTGTCAAATTTGAGACTGGATCTGCTGGGCGTCAAGGTCACGTTCAGATCCGTATCCAAGATTTCATTATCGACGACACGGATCTTCCCGTCTGCCGTAATAGAGGCTGTTACCTCCCCATATCTCGTCTGAATCTCGGTCAGGAGATCTCCGACCGTGGTGGCATCGGTGATGGTGAACACATTGCTGACCGCGGCGCCGGTCGTGCTGGTTCCACCCAATGTGATCGTATCCCCTGAAACATAATCATTATACCCATCGATATTTTTAATAAGTGTGGAGGAGGTGATGGCCGAGCCGCTTGATGTATTGGCGACATCGCCGGTCACTCCCTTCTCATCTGAGACGCCTGCTCTTTTTAGAATGCCAAGGGTCTCCAGGACGTTGTTTGAATCGGTATAGGTAATGGTGTTTCCCTCAATGAGAAGCCTGTATTTTGTCGTCCCATCGACTGTTTCGCTCACCACTGAGGCCGGGTTAGATGTGAACCCCGCGTCGCTGAAGGCGTTATTGATGGCATCCCTGATGGTATTTAAAGAATTAGTAGCCAGATTGATCGTATTGGTGGTCGTAAGTGTTCTGCTTATGCCATTGATGATAATTGTAACTTCGCCGCTCTGAGGACTGGTGAGGTTCAGTAGATCGGATCCTCCCACTGCCTTATCCGCGGCAGAGAAGGCATCGCTTTTGTTGCCGCCCGTGACCGTATTTTTGGCCGTCTTGGCAGAGGCGTCTACAAACCCAAGGGACCCGAGAAGATCAGTAGCCCCTCCATTTAAGAGGCTCATCCCCGCAGAGCCTTCTTCATCGCTCGTCAAAATCAGCCGGTAACCGCTCGTCCCATAGTTGACAATGGATGCCGTGACTTGTGAGGCGCTCGTGCCAGTGTTCACGGCATTGATCTTGTCACGAATACTTGAGAGGCTATCCGTTGTTGAAATCTTGACCGTCCTGCCGCCGACGATGATATCACCGGAAAGGCTGAGTGACGTGGTCTGGCTGGCATAACTGGTGGAAGAGAGCTTCTGGGCGCTGGCCAGAGATGTGACAATAATCTTATAGGTTCCCGGAGAGGCATCGGTACTTGCAGTCGCAGACAGGACATCCTCGGCCTCGGTGGTCGTATTTGATGCAAGGGACGTCGTATAGAGGTTAAAGAAGCTCGTCTGATTGAGAGTGCCAGATGCCGTCTTTAAGGAGAGCAGCTTGGTGTTGATGCTCTGCCAGGCGCTGAGTCTGTCCTGATAGACCTTTTTTCGACCTTCAATCAGGTCTATCCTCTTATGCTCGACTTTTCTCAACTCATCTATGATTTTCTTCCAGTCCAGACCGCTCGAAAGACCGCTGACCATGCTGGTTCCAGCCATTGATGCTCCTCTAAAAAGACCAGATCGAGTAGGAGATAACTTGTCTCAACCTTCGCTCCCCTTGTCTTGAGGGGAGCGAAGGGTCTAAGTGTTCATCGTATAAATCTATTCCATTTAAAAACTCTCTTTGGGTTTGCAAACGATTTTCACACAGTGGAGATCTTTACAATTTGATATTCACCAAAAGGCCGATATCTGCACCAAATCGTGATGAAAGGGCAATCATGGCCTCTGGAGGTATTTGCCGGATAACCTTTCCATCCCCGTTCAATACCTTGATGACAGCCCTCCCTGATTCCATGTTCGGGATAAATCGAAGACTGAACCGCATCGATTTCATGAACTGATTCAGGTTCTCTACCAAATCCTGGACCGCCTTGTCTTTTCCAGCGGCGATCCTTTCAACAAATTCTGTTATCTTCTCATCATCGTTCACCCGTTCATCCGAAGGCGGCTCTGTCTTCTTCGATGGCTTTGGGGCTGGCTCTCGGACTGCAGGAGGGGTTATCATTATCATTTTTTTGGCTTCGGTGATTTCCATTTCAACCCTTCCTTTGCTGTATAGGAAAAATAGGAGAGAGGGAGAGAGGGATTATCCGCTCCTCCCTCTCTCTTCAGTTTCGATTAACCGCCGCCACCGATAAGAGCGAGGATGTTCTGTGGGGCCATATTGGCCTGGGCAAGCATGGCCGTGCCTGCCTGCATTAGGATCTGGCTCTTTGTAAACGAGATCATTTCAAAGGCCATATCCACATCGCGAATGGTCGATTCCGAAGCGGATAGATTCTCCACGGTGATGGACAAGTTGGCTGAGGCGAACTCGAGCCGGCTCTGGGCCGCACCGATATCTCCCATGACCGCGTTGACCGAAGACAAGGAATTATCAATGGACGTCAGGGCTGCCTGGGCGCTCGCCAGGCTGCTCAGAGAGAGATTGTTCAGTGCCAAATCGTTGGTCTCAAGACCCTGGGTCAGGTTGACCGAAATCTGGTCCTGAGCGGCCGTGTTCGCCGATCCGATCTGGAAGGTCATCGTCACAGAACCCGTTAGCAACTGTGTTGAACCGTATTTGGTATCCTGGGCGATCCGATCGATTTCCTCTAAGAGTTTCGAGGCTTCGGCGTTGAGCCGGGTCCGGCCGTCACTATCGGTATTGTCGGATGCGGCAGTGGTCGCCAGCTCTTTTAGACGTTCGATAACGGTCTCAATTTTCTGGGCTCCTCCTTCACCCAACTGCAACAGAGCAGTGGCCTGGGCGACGTTCTGCTGGGACATTCTCAACCCTCTTACTTCCAGCCTGAACTTGTTGGCAATGGAGAGACCGGCCACATCATCCTTGGCTTTGTTGATTCGATAACCGGATGAGAGCCTCTCCATGGAGACGGCCAATCTCGCATCGGTGTCAGACAGCTGACGATGCGCATTCAAAGCAGCAATATTGGTATTAATTCTTAGTGCCATAGTCTTTTCCTCCTTGAATTTTGAGTTCTTGGGCTTCCATGCCCGTCAAATGAAAAGATTTTATTACCTACTTTTTTCTCAACCACTTACTGCCTTTTGTGAACCCTCCCCTCCTTTCGTCTGAGATTAAGCCCGGGCCTTTGTCACTTTATTTATCGACTGACGGAGCGAAAAACTTAAATCTTTTACTGACTGTCCTGGGCAGACGGGGAAGGGCTTATGATTTGGCTCCTTTGTCCATGAAATTCCAGGGCTTCTTCGATTTCTCCTAAAGCATCCCCGAGCGTCTTCAAATCAGTGGCTTTTGAGACGATTTTTTCTAAGACCCCTTCCGATGGGGATATGAGAAAAGAGAGGTGAAAGGCCATGAGTGAGAGGTCCTCCTGTCCATTGAGCGAAAGGGCCTCTCCAATCGATAAGTACAACGAGCTTAAATCCTCAAAACTATTAAGAGTCATATCGCGCGGGAGGTCTAATTGATTCAACAGGGCATCGCATTGTTGAACCAAATGTTCAAGGTCATAAAGATGAAAATAGATATCGCTCAGGGCCAATCTTGCATCTTTCAGGCTCGGATTAAGATCCAACGCTTCTACAAAAGAATTCATGGCTTTGAGGTGCTCCTTCCTTTTTTGATAAAGATGCCCGAGGTTGGTGAGGGCCTCGATCCTTTTGGGATTCATCTCCAAGGCCTTGAGCAAAGCTTTTTCCGCTTCGTCTGACAAGCCGAGTTTATAGGAGGCAAGCCCAAGGTTGGTATAAATTTGATCGGACTCCCTGCCTTCTTGAACGACTCTCTTATAATAACCTATGGCTTCTTTATACTGTTGATTTCTCAGACTCATCAGGCCAAGAGCCTCCAGACTCTTGTAATGGTCTCGATGGAGGTCAAGTGATTTTAAGAACATCTCTTTTGCAAGCTCCTTCTGTCCCGTTTCCAAATAGCACTGGCCAAGGGTATAATAGCGGTAATATTGGAGGTGTTTAATATCGATTGGAAACAGGCTGACCTCCAAAGGTGAGTGGAGGGATTTCTCCAATTCTTCGAGTGATCTCCTGCAATCTCCCGCAGAAAAAAGGATCTGCCCGAAACAGAAATGGAGCAGTCCATTCCCCTCAAAATCTCTCGACAGCCCTTTAAAAACAGAAATGGCCTCGTCATAAGATCTCAGCTCTGCATAATATTTCCCAAGGAGCAGACCGGTCACCAGAAAGAATTGGGCATCCTCCTCCTTAATCTTTTCATTTTCCATAATCCTTTTCATGTGAATGATGGCCTCGGCCTGCCGGTTGATCCCGGCAAGGGTCCGGGCGGCATTGTAATGGAGTAAAAGATTCCCCGGATCTGATTTCAATTCTTCCTCGATGATCCTCAGGTTCCTTTCTGATTTCCTGTATACGACCGCGGCGTCATGATAGCCCGTATGCCTGATCGCAATATCCGTATTGACGAATTTGATCCCCTGACGGGCAAGGGCTTGAAAGATATGCTCATGGATCCTTCCTTCGAAGACTGCGCCTGGAATATTTGGAAACACCCTCATCTGAAGGAAGGAGGTTTCCCCATCCACCGGGGAGGGACTGTTGACGACGAAGTAATAGGCTTGACGCTTTTCTAAGGACAGCATCCTCTTAAGAAGTTTAATTTTTTGAACCTCTGACTCGTCGACCCGGTCGTCTGCATCGAGCCATAGGATATAATCTCCTGTGGCATGTTTGATCGATTCATTTCGTGCTGCGCTAAAATCATCGCGCCAAGGAAAATCATACACCTTAGCCCCTAATCGTCTTGCAACCTCTCTGGTGCCATCGGTTGATCCCGTATCCACCACGATGATCTCATCGACCACTGGCTTCACGGCCTGGATGCAGGGGCCCAGGTTTTCAGCTTCGTTCTTAACAATCATGCAGAGTGATAGTCTTGAGCCGGAGGATCGTGAGTGACCGCCCAACGGGAAGGGATATCCCCTGATTCGCCTTTTTTTGTTCTTCATGGAGTGATCCTCCTTTCGACCTTCAACCGCCCCAATTCAACCAGTATCTCTCCCACATGGACCTGTCCGGAGTTGAGATGATACGATTTTGAATAAACCTCCTCGGCCCCGGTGAAATCCTCGATTTGGATGTAACAATTGGCGAGGGAATTCAAGATAGTCACGTCATCGGGCTTCAGCTCTAACGCCTTCTTGAACCAATGGATCGCCTCTCGGTATGCTTTTTGGGTCACCATACAATTCCCCAGGTTCTCGACGGATTCGAAATAGTCAGGATTGATCTTCAGCACACGGGTAAAATAGGAGATCGCATCGTCAATGGCCTCCTGTTGATAAGCGATCACACCAAGGTTGTTGAGCGCTTCTATGCGATTCGGATCGGCCAAATGGATCTTCCCAAAAATCCTCTTTGCCCCATCTGTGTCACCCAAATCGAAGAGCCTTTCACCATCCGCTATATCATTGAAACCGAGGCCCTTATCTTCCCTGATTTCGGCTTGATGGACATAGGCACCTAAGGCGCAAGCCAATTTGAAGCCTTTTTCCCTGAGCCGGAGATACAGATTCCACAATGCTTCCGTGAGGGACAACCGATCGTTTATTCCACCGATCTGACTGATCACTTCGCTTTTAAACAATAAACAGGAGTTCCCTAAATAGGGAACGTCTCCCCATCCATTGCCATACTCGGTTTCTCGTCCTTTGGCATATAGTTCGAGTCCGTGCTGGAGTTCGTCATACTTCTTCTCGACCCGTTGCATGATCGGCCCTTCATTGGATGTTGGGCCGACCACAGCAATGGAGGGATCCGACTCTGCGACAGCCAAGAGTCTGCTCAAACTGGATGGGATGATGAGAGTATGGGGTGAGAGCAACAGGACATAGCGGGCTTCCCAGTTAACCCCCTGACTTAACGCTTTCAAAGCCAACGGAGTCTTTGGAGAGACCGTAACGTTAAGGTCATTTTCAGGGACATCCAAATGGGCTTTGACAACTTTTACAGATAGGCCGTCCTTATCGGTGTTAAAACCTCTAAGCCGCTCAACGCATTGCTCCAGTTCCTCCTTCTTCGTTTTTTCATCTTTTACAACGAGGGCCAGGAGACCGGAGGTGGCAGGCAGATTGATCTGGGCCTTCTCTTGTCTCTTTTTCAATTCAGGCTCTCGATGAATGTAACGGTTCCGAACAGCTTGAGCCTCTCTTTTCGAAAGTTCAGGATCCCTGTGCTCGCTGCTCGTCGGCGAGTAGAGATACAGACCCAAGAATTCATCTATATGTAAAAAAGTTTCCCCTTCTGCAAAATGGAGCCATAAATCCCAATCTCCGGCAGATTTGAGATTCTCATCAAAACCGCCATATGTCTGATGAAGTTTTTTCCGCCACATGGGCTGTGGACCAATGAAACAGCCATAGAGTAACTTCAATGGATCAAAGTCCGCCCAACGATATCTTCCCGCAAGGGTATGTTTGGAAAAGGTCTCATTCTCCTCTACCGTAATAAAGCTATTGGCATAGACCAGGCCAATATCTGGTCTGGCCTCCAACACAGAGACCATCCGTTCAAAAGCATCCCGCTTATGGCGATCATCTGTGCAAGCCAAGGTGAGGTATTTGCCATGGGCCAACTGAATAGCACGATTGGTTGCCTTGTGGGAATTCTCCCATTCGTCGGTTCTCAGGTAGACGATGTTGTTGTACCGTTTCTGAAATTCCTTAACGATCTCCCCCTCCTTTTGCGGAGAGTTACTATCGACAATGACGATCTCCAATTGGCTGGCAATGGTTTGAGCTTCCAGGTCCTCTAAGAGCCCTCGCATGAACCGCTCCGAATTGTAGGTAGGAACAAGCGCAGAGATGAGATAGTTATCCGAAGACATTATCTTTTCTCCTTGATAAGGGTTGATGGACCCACGTGATTCCTTACCTTTACTTTCCCACCTGGGAATGTACTCTTCTTCTGATTGAAATAAGCAGCCAGCTGGACCACCATCGGGTGGTGAGGATCCAGAGTGCGGGCCTTTTGGTAAGCCTTGATGAAAGTAGTCTGATCGTTTATCCGTTTTGCTGCAAGGGTCAGACCGATACAGGCATCCACATCCTTTGGATTCTTCTGTAAGGTGCTTTCAAAATATCGAATGGCCTCCTCATACCGGCCTGACTCCAGATAGATTTTTCCCAGGCTGACCAGCACGTCGGGGTCGTGGGGAGATAGTGCAAGGGCTTGGCTGAATGTTTTCCCAGCTTCAACAGGATGGTCCTGAGCATAACGATTCATTCCTAAACGTTTTAACAGTTCAAGCGTGAAAGGGTTCATCTTTAAGGCCGCCTCAAGAATTTCTTCAGCCTCGCGGATTCTTCCCTGCGTCATGAGCAATTCGTCCAGTGTGAGATAAGCGCCGAGGAAGAAAGGAAAACGTTCCATGGAGGTTCGCAAAACCGTCTCTGCAACTATCCAATCCTGCCTAAACATCGCATTTTTCACGAGGGACTCCATCAATTTGATCTCGACTAAATCGTAGGAGGATATGATTCTCCACTCGAACAGGCTTTGTGATTCCGAGGCCCACGTTGAAGGGAGGAGACGAATCGGTATGAAAAAACCATCCCGGGGAGATGGACGCTCGCCCCAGACTGGAGGCCAATGCTTTTTGCGTGCCCGTTCCGATTCACTATGGGTAAGAGCCGGATCCTTCTGTGCATGGCCGTTGGGTGAAAGTAGATAAAGGCCTAATACCTCCGGAATGTGAAAAAATTTCTCAGTTTGTGCAATTTTTAGCCAGAATTCATAGTTGGCCACCGGATAGAAATGTGAGTCAAAATATCCGTAATGTTCATGAAGGTTCTTCCGCCACATGGGCTGAGGTCCGATGTAACAGGCCTGGAAAAGAAGCCGCCGGTTGAATTCAGGCCATCGGAAGTAACCCGTGATGTCAGGGGAACCAAACTCTTCGTTCTCTTTTTTTGTCACGGCCACATCCCCATAGACCAGGGCAATTTCTGGTCTTCTTTCTAACACTTTACCCATTTGTTCAAGGGCATCCAACCGGAGGCGATTGTCTGTATCGGCAATGGTGAGGTATTTGCCATGCGATAACTGGATAGCCCGATTTAGGGAATCAAAATAGTTCTCTCTTTTTTCTGTTCTTACATACACGATATTATCATAGTGCTTTTGAAATTCCCTGACGATAGCTCCATCGTTCTGGGATGAGTTGCTGTCGATAATAACAATCTCCAGTTTGTCGGCATTGCTTTGAGACTCCAAATTTTCTAATAAACCCCGCATGAAACGCTCTGCATTGTAAGAAGAGACTAATGCGGAGACTAAATAGTTCTTGGTTGGAACAACTGGCTTACTTAAATCATGATGCAGGCCGGATTGAACTTGTGAAGGAGGCTCTGTTGGGAGGCCCAGACTTGATAATCGGGCGGTTGGCCGTAGGGTCTCAAAACGCCATTTTTCCATAATAAAACCGCTTTTCTGAGCCTGACCTACTTTGTGTGCAAGGGTGTAGAAATTTGAAGTAGTAAAACGCTGTTGTCCCTGAAGCTGTTCCAGGAGTTCAAAGGCCTCGGCAAAGAGAATGGATTCTTCAGCCAACTGCGTCAGGAGATCGCCCCCTTCCTGATCATCCCCTGCCTCCCCGCGTTTCACCAATTGTTGCGCATAGTAATACTTATAGAATGGAAACTCTGGGTCGAGCGTTTGCGCCGCTTTCAGATGGCCCAGGTCTTCTAAATAACGCCCCACGTAATAGTGGAGGGAGGCCAGGATCAATCGAACAAGATCTTCATGAACCGGCATCCCTTGCATCAGATGTTTTGTAACCAGGTCGAAGTATTGCCGGTAGTTGAAGAAGGTACTGGAAAAGTCCCATGGAAAGACATCGTCCATCACATCGATCTCCCAGCCCGACTCCGGCATGTTGAGCGTCTCTCCAGCTATTTGAAGGCCCTCTTCGATATCAGTGTCTTGGCCGAAATGAAAGACTGTCCGGATCAGATTAAACCGAAGGACAAGGGAGCGGGGAAAGATCAATAGGCCATTGCGATAAAAGTCGAGAATGTGCTTAATAAAAATTTTATTCTCGGATAAATTGGTTTCATCAGAATGCTTCTGTGCATATTCAAGCATCAATTCTCTGGCGATATTAATGAGAAGTTTCGAATCAGACTCCTTCTCAAGTTTTGCCTCCCACCGCCCAAGGTTGCTTTTCCTCATCTTTTTAAGCGTATCAAGGCCGGCAGGTAGCCAGCCCTTCTGCAAGATGGATCTTTTTTGGTCCAATCTTTCCATGGGTTGAATTTGACGTTTTCCACGGGGCTTAGCAGCGAGAAACGTTAGAAAACGGAGATATTGGGAGGCAACTCGTGAAAGTGCGAATTCCCGACGAATGACTTCTGCACCCTTCCGTGCGCGTCTTTCAAATTCCGGCCAGTCCTCCAAGATCCGGCGAATGGCTGGAGCGAGACCTTTGGTTCTGAAATCATAGGGGAGAACTCCCTCCTTCTCTCCCACATAAAGGTTTAACACACTGCCTCTTTGTACCACCACAGCACATCCCATGCTGAGCGCCTCAAGGCCCCGGGTCACCATACCATCGGGGTGTCGCACATAGGTAAAGGAAACCTTTGAGTGCCCCAGCAATGTCTGATAGGCCTTGGGACCAATAAATCCATTAATGAATCGAACCTTCAGGTCTGGCATTTGAAGAATTTCATCAAGGAGTCTCGCCTTTTCGGGATGGTAGGGATGGGTGACCGTCCCAGACAGAAAAAGATCGATTTCCCTCGGACCGGTGACAATGGGTGGCAGTGAATCGGCAATGCCGTAGAGTTTTGGAAAGGTAGCTACTGGAATACGGGTCAACCCCCGAACCTCTCTCCATTCCTTTTGTGCGGCCACCAGGAGTTCATCAAACACCCGAAGCCAGGGATAGACCGTCTGAATATGGACATCATAATCGGCTGTAGCTCCAAAAAGGGGACAGGACATCTGTTGAAGATTGGGGGCAATAGAATGCCATTCGACCATTTGGCAGATATAAAAATCAGGAGGCCTTTGGGGATCGTAATATTTATGAATATCGGCATAGGGCTCGTTCTTCAAATCATCAGGGTGAAAACTGATATTCTCAATTTTAAATTTGTTGTCATGGATAGCGGCGGTCAACAGGTCATGGGGCGCTTGACGAGTCCAGGGTAGCTGGGCGAGGACATGGATTTGGGGCTTCCGAATAAGAGTAAGGAGATTTTGGGCATGAGGAGTATGAATCTCTTTCAGAATCTGAATAGCTTCTGCTTCGTTGCCGTCGATCCAATGGGCAGCCCCCAGATGGAAACGTGCCTCGGAATGGTTAAAACGGCTCAAGCCTTCGATGGCTTCCCGGCATTTTCCGATGAAACCCATGGCGGCATACGTCTGCCACTGGTCAGGCCCTCCTTCCATGGCCACGGTCGTATAGGCACCTGAAGTAAATAAATCCTCTATGGGAGGATTTGGCTCGTTCGGCATCTTCATTATCCTGTTCAAGTACAAAAACTGGGCGCGGAATCCCACCCTAAACTTTCCCTTAAGTCTGAAACACGGTGCGTTTCGATAAAATTCATCCGATTGCCGGATTTTGGATAACTGACGGCAGTAACAAGAACAAGATCTTTTTCAACCAGATCCCCCCGCTTCCACAGTGCTTCCAGGCAGCAGGGAATATGGTTCATATTGGTTCGGGAGAAAGGAATATTGACATGTATGCCCTTAACCCCCCGTAAGAGATTGAATCTTCGAGCTGCATCGGCATCATTGCTGACAGCCAGGATCGGTTGCCGCGGCATCTTTGAAGCAATCACGCTCGCGGCATATCCGGATATCGTTATAGCAACGATCTTCGTCACCTTGAGACGCCGGCATATCAGGGAGATTGCATCCCCGATGGCCTGTGGGACACTTTCAGTGTCCTGAGATTTCCCCTGGTCAAATAATGCTTGGAGATGCTCCGAGGCTGTGTTCGCCACCTGGCGCATAAGTGATACTGCCTCAACAGGAAATCTCCCTGCGGCGGTCTCCTCCGAAAGCATCAACGCAGAGGCGCCATCCAGAACAGCACAGGTAATATCGTTTACCTCGGCTTTCGTGGGTATGGGGCGATTGACCATCGACTGAAGCATTTCCGTAGCAACAATGACAGGACAATCCGCCCTTTGTGCCTCACTGAGAACCTGCTTTTGAAGCAGTGCAACACTTTCTATACTTGTCTCCATTGATAAATCTCCCCGGTCGATCATTAATCCGTCTGAAACCTTGACGAGTTCGTCCAGGTGATCAATAGCCTCTTGAGTCTCTATTTTTGAAATAATTTGAGGGCCTTTTTCCCCAACCAATGCCCTCACATCCCCAATCTGGCTGGCATTTCCCACAAAACTCAAGCCGATGAAATCAACTCCGCTATGGGTAGCAAAGTCAATCAACTGACGATCTCGGTTGGATAGGAATTCGTTGTGTAATTCCACTTGGGGGATATGGATCCCTTTCCCACTTCGAAATTGACCCGCAGTTTTAGCCTGACACCGAATATCCCGTCCAACAATATCTACGACGGTCAAACGCAAAAGGGTGTCATCAACGAGGATCGTATCGCCTGGAGCAAGATCTCTGTGAAGGTTACAATAGGTCACGGGTACTTTATCTTGCTCATGAACGCCATCTTCAGTTGTCAAAGTAACCTGTTGAAGGGGAGCAACTACCCAATCACGATCGAGTCTCCCTATGCGAATCTTCCGCCCCGGAATGTCGAACAGGACTGGGATGTCGGGGACGACTTTACGCAGGAGGGCAATCGCCTTCTCATGCCAGTTGAGATCCCCGTGAGAACCATTCACCCGGGCAACGTCCATCCCAGACTCCTGGAGGGACCGGAGAAGGTTTGAATGGTTTGTCGATGGTCCAATGGTGGCGACGATTTTTACCCGGTTCACTCTTCATCCCCCTCGATAAAAACAGGTAAACCCCGAAGACTGTCAAGAACCTCTGGACGCATGAATTCGGGATTACATATCCCGCCGTTCAAAAGCATAGCACGCATATCAGTGCCATTGATTTGCCGGGTCACTTCTGGTTTACTTTCAATATGGGGACAAGTACGTTCCGTCGAGATCCCGGAACATAGGGCACAATAAAAAGGGCCGAAGCAACGCATGATCTGTATTCCTAACTCACCATCAAACTGCCGTGTCAGTTCGTGAGCATCATATTTTCCGTAGTACTGGTCGACTCCGGCATGGTCACGGCCTACAATAAAATGGGTACAACCATAGTTGCGGCGGATGATAGCATGGAAAATAGCCTCCCTCGGGCCAGCATAGCGCATCGCTGTTGACAAGACCCCGAGAAGAATTCTTTGGGGTGGTAGAAAATGATCAATCAATGTCTGATATCCTCTCATGATCGCAACGGGAGTGTAATCACCGCGCTTTTTTCGTCCGACCAAGGGCTGGATGAACAAACCGTCGGCCTGCTCCAGTGCCAAACGCAACAGATACTCATGGGCCTTATGAGGAACATTTCTCGTTTGGAAACCTACAACCGTTCTCCAACCTCTTTCTGCAAAACAGGCACGGGTCTCATCGGGGGTAAGTTCATATTTCGAAAACTCGGAAATAACCCGTTGTGTAAGACGTACGCCCCCCCCTATAAACCAATCTCCCATCTTAAAGAAGTGAGCGACCCCGGGGTGCTGTGTCTCGGACGTACCAAACACCTCTTCTGCCACGGCTTTCTTGTCGCAAGTAAAAATGCTTTCGATAACCATTGTTCCGACTTCGATCCCTTCGAAGACCAGTGTGAGAACCCTTGCGCCGTGCGCTTCTCTCGCTTGCTCTCGTGTCAGGTCAAGCACCACAGGCAGCGGAAATGGTCTGCTGTCGGGTAGCCGCATACGCTTGACCACAGACATGAATTCATCTTCGTTCATGAACCCGGATAACGGTGCAAATGCACCGATGGCTATCTTTTCCAGTTCTAAATATTGACGGAGGTTGACAGAGAGGAGGATATCGTTCATGCCGCCTCCGTTACCTTGCGAAGGCGAGGAATGGCCGCAATGACCTGTTCTGCGAGTCTCTCGGGCCTTTTGGGGTGGTTCGTATTGATGATCAGGTCAGAAGCGATTGGTGCATGCCAAGGGATGTCAACACCTACAACGTTCTTGATCTCACCATCGGCTGCACCCGCGTAAAGCCCCTTCGAATCGCGGAGGCGCAATGCTTCCAAAGAAACCTCCAGATACACCTCAAAATAATCAAAAAGATTTTCCCGATTCCAGGCCAGGAGCTCCGGATGAGCATAGAGTGCGGCAACAACAACGATCAATCCCTGGTCGGCGAGTATCTTGGCCATGCCTTGCAGCCGTTTGATCTGGGTGATCCGATTTTCTTCCCGGTAACCCAGGTCGTTGCCAAAAGCAGCCCGAACCGCATCCCCGTCAAGGATGACGAGTTCCGGCTTATGGATTTTAAGCAACCCCCAAAGGGCATTGCAGAGCATGGTCTTCCCTGCACCCGACAAGCCAGTCACCCATATCACCATTCCCTTTTGTTCTCCTTCCATCTCGGCTTTCAACCCAACGAATCTCCTGATCAAAGGGCCACCCCCCCCTCATTGAAAAACCCGACAATAATCCCCCTTATAGATAGATCCAGTCCTGATGCTTTTTCCCTTGGATGATATATTCAAAACTTTCTATAAAATAGTCTTCAGCGTTTTTGAGATGGTAGATGAGCCTATTCCGGTATTCTTCTATCCCGGCCCTCCATGGATCCCGATGGATCAGTAACCCTTTGGCCTTTTCAACCATTTCTCCTATATTTTCTGCCACCATCCCTATATGGTGTCGATCCTCAAAATATTTAACGTCTTTAAACCTGCTTGTTATCTCCTTCTCATTGGGGGAGAAGAAAATGACTGGTTTCAATGTTGCCAGAGCATATGTATAAGCCGTTCCGGACAAATCGGTAATCAGAAGGGCGGCCTTCGAGTAATTCTCCATATAAAAACTTGCGTTATCATCGAAGATGAACCCCGGATGATTCTTGTATTTCTCTTCAATGCGATGGACCTCGCTTGTGCGGAGGGTATGAGGATGGGGCCTGAAAATTAACTCGTAATCCGGAAACTCTTTCATGATCGTTTCAATGATGGGCTCACTAAATTGTGAGAGAGAAGCAAGATCATTGAAAACAGGAATAGTAGGAGCATAGATGATCGTTTTAGAATCTTTCTTGTTCTTTTCGTAAAAGGCCATCAGTCGATCAAGTTTGAGGTATCCCCCTTTGATCAGGCATAATTCTCTCCTTTTTAGCCTTGTTTCTGTCGGATGTGCGAGGATTCTTTTGAACAGGTTGATGACAGGATCGGAAGGCAAGAAAAAATAGTCAAATTGAAGCATAATCTTTAAGAATTCGTCTTCATCCCCAACAGGGGTATCATGGATGTCGTGGACGAAGAGAACTTTTTTCGCCTTCTCCGGCAAGCCATAGGTGAGCGAGGGGCAGATAAAAACATCGACAAAATCCATCTGTCCCACCATGTCATGCCCCCCATAAAAAACATGGTCCCTTTTTTCATATTGATCATTGCATATTGTTGCTATGAAAATGATGACGTTATAGCCTTTTTCTTTTAATCTCTCTGGAATGTCCCCAAGATGCTCTCTGTAGGCCCCGGTTGGAAAAAAAATGGCAACCGTTTTCTGGTGGGGATCCAGGCTCCTTTCGATTCTCTCTTTTTGCAATCGGGACAACTTTTTTACTAAATCATCAAGGTGCTTCAAGGTTGGGAGTGATATCACCAGGTTTCTGATATCCTCAATACCAAATGATTTGATCAAATATCCTAAATTCTTGGCAGCCTCTTTATCCCGGAGGGAATCGATGGCTTCCACCAAAATGCATCTTATCCGGAAAAGTCTTTCCTCTTTCTCACGGCCCGGTTCGGTAGAAGAACCCCGTGAAGGAGAAGAACGGTAGGGGAAAGACTGTTGCTGTATTCTTTTCAACTCTTGATGAACCCCTTCGTCCTTATAGACCGCTAAGTAGTCTTCAAGAAGTTGGACCGCTTCTTTCTTCTCCCCTATGGCCTCTTTCATTAAGGAGTAATTTATCACGGCATCCGAATGTTGTGGGTCAGACCGGACAGCCAGGTCTGCATGTTTCAGCGCTTTCTCCACGTCGATCGGATTCCCATACTCCCAATAAAGGACAGCGAGGTTGTTATGAACTTCAGAGGCGATAGAGGCAAGTCTTTCCTGGGCCCTTAGAAATTCAGTTCTGGCTTCGTCAATCCGCCCCGTTTCATAGAGTGCTTCCCCCAAAATATTGTGGGCGTATGGATCATTGGGCACCCATTCTGTCAGTCTCTGAAGCAGCGGAATACGACTTTCGATATCTTCTTCGATGATTTTGGGGAGGAGTTGCAGACGAAACTGGTCGACAAACCGTTTCACACCCTCAAGGGAATTGCCGATAAAGCACCGACCTCTCTTCAAATATTCTCTTAGAACGGGTTCTTTTACCTGGGGGAGATCCAGTGGTCCAAGGGATTGAGCCAGGGCATAGAAGCTGTCCCTCCATCGGATGATGTTAAACCCCTTGTATCCCTCTTCAACAAGTTGAAGTGTATCGGATGAAACAATCCGCTCTATCTGAGATTTCACTTTTTCTTCGTCAAACGAATTCAGCACCCCATCGGAACAATCATCCTGATCAAAATCAAAAACAACATGTTCATCATGAAAAGGTTGCTTCATTGGTGCTTCCATGCTTCAGTTTTTCCTCAACAGTCTATGGGAGGCCATCTCCCGGATGTGTTGCGCCGTCTCAGGGCCGAACTTCCGTGTGACCATATTGAGATACCGGGGGGTGTTGAAGTAGGCCTGAAACGCATCATCCCTGAATCTCAACACCTCAGCCCCGGACAGATATTTGGTCGGTAGAGGAAGTGTGTCAACAGAATGCTGCGAGTAGCCGCTCCACGTCCTTGGCAGCGGCCAGCCCTCTTTCAGGGCGGTCTGATACAACCGGGAGCCGGGATAGGCCATCGCACAATAAAAATTGGCGTACTCGGCGTTGAGGTCAAGGGCCTGGTCCAGGGTCTCCTGCATGCTCGTCAGATCGTCCTCAGGCAAGCCGAAGATATAATTAGCGCCGATATTGATTCCTGCCTCCCTGACCTCTTCCAAAATATGAAGCGTCTTTTCAGGTTGATAGGCCTTGCTGGCATCGGCCAACACGCGCTTGTTTGCAGACTCGATTCCAAAGGCAAGCCAGTTGACGCCCGCCCGCTTCAGTTTTTCTAACATCCCCTTTTTTACGGTATCGACCCGCGCATACGCCCAGAGGTTGAGGTCATAACCGCGCTCAATGATCAGATCGCAGATCGTCTCCACGTGTCTCGGGTTGAGAACGAATATCTCGTCCGCAATCTTGATGTTCCGAACGCCATATTGATGGACCAGGGTATCGATCTCCTTGATGACGGATGCAGGACTCCAGAGCCGGTAACTATTGATATTCCTCTTGTAGCCCAATACCTCCTCGCCTTTCCTGAAAGGCGCCTGAATGCAGCAGAAGGCACAATGGTAAGGGCATCCCAGTGAGGTGTAAAGGGCTGCATAGGGCTGCCGCTTGAGGTCGCCGAAGCAGTGCCAGTTGTGGGCGCGATATCTCTCCATGGGCAGGAGGTCCCAGGCGATGCCTGGCATGTCCCGGTCAAGGTCTTTGACCAGCGGAGAGGACGGTGTCGATTTGATCATTCCATCATCCCAATACCAGAGGTCAGGGATCGTGCGATAATTGGGTTGGCCTGATTGAAAGGCCTTCAGGAGGCCTAAAATCGTGTAGAGCCCCTCTCCTCCGCAGGCGAAATCCGCCGCCTCCTCCCTGAGCGTCTGCTCGGGCAGGGCGGCCACATGGCCTCCAACCATCAAGATCTTAAGATCCGGAGCGCTCTGTTTTAATGATGTGCAAATCGCGCCGGCAGAGGGCATCACCTGGGTGGAGGCCGAGGGGTTATGGCCATAAACAACGACCACTGTCAGCGCCGGATTGATTTCTGTAATCCGGCCTGCCGTTTCCTCTAGCCCAAGGTTCTCTGCATTTGCATCCAAAATCTGGACTTCGAACCCCTGTTGGCGAGCGAAGGTGGCCATCAGGCCCGCCCAGACTGGAGGTTCTACAGCAACCAGTTCTGAGGCAAGGGTCTGGTAGGTCTGACTTCGACCGCCAGGGTTGACCAATAGAAGGTCGATCTGTTTTCTCCTCACCATGCCTTCATCCCCTAACCCATCCGTCCCTATCGATTCCCTTTGCCCTCGGAACGGGGGGCTTTCCCTTTCTGATAAGCAGTTAAGCCAGCCCTACTCTTCTTCTGAACTGCTTTGGGGAAACTGTGAGGTGTCTCACCTCGGGGCTCCCTCGCTCCTTCCTTTCCCGATGCCGCGCTTCTTTGATTCGATCTCTTCCCCCTTCTCCCCGTCCTATGATGAGCAGAGAAATTCCTTGAGGGGCGGAAAAGGTTTCTGCAAGACGATTCAATGTACTCATGGATACGACATCGCCCGGGGCCACAATCGGCTCTCCTGTGCGGCTAACCAGGCCTCCTTCCAGGACAACGATGATCTCAGCGGGATCCCTATTCCGAAGATACGAAACCTCTTCAATCTGCTCAACGGAGAGAGTCCATTTGTGAAGGCTGTAATGCCGCTTCTCGCCTTTTTTCGGCGGGCTTAACTGGATACAATCCTCTTTGAGCGGAACGATCGCTTCGGCCCCTTCATAAGGTTTTTCTTTTCGGCCATAAGCATCCTCCAGTCTCACCAGATTGTCCTTCTCACGGGGGGTCTCGACCTCGATCACGGCAACCCCTTCAGGCGAGACCGCTTCGGTCGAATGGAAGAGCCCCTCCCGAATCATCAATTTGCTCGGGGATTTCAGATTGACCGAATCGTTTAAAAAAGAGAGGGTCGCTTCTCCGGACAGAAGGATGAGGCCGGTCTTCTTACGGGGATGGCAGTGGAGCGAGGTCTTTGCGCGATGGTTGATATGGAGATACCATATTCCCACCATGTCGTTCTGGTACATCAGATATTCATAACCCCACGGCTTGTTCACAATTATTTTTTGATAATCATCGTTCATGGCATATCCTCCAATCCGTTAAGGCTCCTCCGATTTTTTTCGACAGGCATCGGTTGTCCCTGGTCTCTCCTTACAAACATCCATGAAGTCGGGATAAGAGATAGGTAGCCACCCCTGCCATCTCTATAAACTGGCCTTCCAGGATCAATCTCTCAAACTCATCCATTGTCACCTGGACGGTCTGGATATCTCCATCATCGGGCGACTTTGCATCCGCTGGCCTTGCATCCCTCCCGAAAAAAATATGTAGGGTATTATGGATACGGCTTGGGGCGATCTTGAAAGCTCCCAAGTAGACCATGGATTCGCATACGAATCCTGTCTCTTCTCGAAGCTCCCGTTTCATTGCCTCCTCCGGCAGTTCACCTGCGTCAACGTGACCTGATGGCAGTTCCAACACATACGCATCCAGTGGAGGCCTATACTGGCGGATGAGTAAAATCTTCTGAGCCGGTGTCATTGCCATGATCTCAACCGAATCGAGGCATGAGAGTTGGTAGTACGGTTGATCGTTTGAATAACCGTAAGGAATGGCCTCGATCGAAAACCATGGCGTCTCAAACGCCGTCTTCACCCTGCGGGCCTGCTCGCTGATTTTCTCCATCAGACAGTGGACCTCACCCTGTTGATCTTCTTGCTCAACACTTTATCCCTTAAAAAATGCAAAGCCTTCTCGCCGAATTTCTCTTTCACCATTTCCTGATAGGATTGGCCATTGAAATACTCTTTGAAGGCATTGTCGCGAAAGGTCAGGATCTCCTCAGCCGATAATTGTTGATTCCTTAAGGGCAATGCATCCGGGGCAAAGAATCCATACTGCCCCCATTTCTCAGGCAGGGGATACCCCTTCTGATGGGCCAACTGGTGATATTTCGTTCCAGGATAGGCCATCATCACAAAGAAATTGGCATATTCCGTATTCAGCTCCTTAGCGAGATCGAGCGTCTCCTGCATGGTTTCTTTCGTATCTTCCGGAAAGCCAAAAACATAATTCCCACCGATATAGATTCCTGCATCGTGAACGATATCATTTGCTTTTTTGATCTGATCAACTGTCTGCTTCTTATGGGCCCCTTCGAGGACCGTATCATCCCCTGATTCAAATCCCATAAAGACCCAGTTGATTCCCGCCCTTTTCATCCTCGCCATCAGATCAGGATGGACCGTATTGGTCCGGGCAAAACACCACATATTTAATTTTTCACCCAAACCGCGTGAGATGATCTCGTCACAGAGCCGAGCCACCCTTTTGGGGTTAATGGTAAAGGTATCGTCGATGATCTCGATATGTCTCACATGGTATTGATTGACCAGTAATTCCAGCTCTCTGACCACATGCTCGGGGCTCCGATATCTTGTGGAATGTTTCCCATAGACTACATTCACCGAACAGTAGTCGCAGCTAAAGGGGCAACCCAACGAGGTATAGAGAACGGCAAAACCCGATTGATCGAGGCCGTCGTTCCATGCCTGCCAGTGATGGCATCGATACTTCTCCATTGGGAGAAGGTCCCAGGCGGCAAAAGGCAGATCATCCAGGTTTGCTATCCCTACCGCCCTCCCGTGACCGATGATGCGGTTATTTTCCCTGTACCAGAGCCCCTGGATATTAAAATCGTTCCGCTTCTCTTTTAATCTTTTAAGCAGTTCGACCGTCGGGGAGAAACCCTCCCCCTGAATCACAAAGTCGACTGTTTCTTCCTCCAGCGTCTTTTCAGGGATAGCAGAGCAGTGATGACCTCCCAGCACGGTTTTCACATGGGGCCATCTCTCTTTAGCAAGCCTGAGAACTCTTCCCGCAGCCGTCATCTTTGTAGTAAACGCCGATAAGCCCACCAGGAGGGGGGCATAGTTTTCCATTTCCTTCACCGTCTGCTCGGGCGTCCAGAACTGGGCCTCTGCATCGATCACATCCACTGAAAAACCATGCTGCCTCACAAAAGCCGCAATCATCGCAATCCCTAAGGGCTGGGCCACGGTAGCCAGCTCATTCAGATTGGCAAACTGCTCAAGCCGGTTCCCGGGATTTACCAGGAGCAGATCAACCTTCTTCTTCATCTTTTTTTTCCCTTCCTCAAAGGTCTTCGGTCAGGATTAAGGAGCCTGTTTTGAATTTAGGGCGGGGTCTGAACCTTGAGACAAAAAGATTTAGTTTTCAGCCTCCGACCTCTCCCTCGGGGTCTACCCTAAACTGGCCTCCTTGCCGTAACCGATGGACCAACATCTTTTATTTTCTCCCAACATGCCTTTTGCTGCCTCAAAAATCCTCTGTGCCTCCGGGGCTTTATTCTGTAACGGAGGACACAGACATTTGGTCCGGTCGTAAAGACCCAATGCATTCACAGGGTGGCCTGTGGCCCGGCCCAGGGTATAGGCAATCGATTGAGAGGCCCCTGCGATCTCATATCCTGCGTCGATGATGAGCCCAAGCCTGCTTCGGTTCAATGGAACAGTGATCCGGTCCGTGAGGACAAACGGTTTCAGCCACAAGAGATGAACGACATTACATCTTATCCCTTCAGCCTCAAGCATTTGAGCGGCCTTGGCCACCTCAAACCTTGGAGAAGAGATGGCGTAAAGGGTGATATCAGCCCCCTCCACAAGGAGATCCCCCATCTCTTCGCTGTTCGAGAAGCTGGCCCTGTGCTCACTGACAATCATGGGATCATCGTTCTCCATAAAAGCCTTCCACACTTCTTCATACTCCCCGGGAGTCATGGGAGAAACCACACGAAAGCCCGGAAAATGCATGAAGAGGCTGTGGAGAACGCCTGAATGGACAGGTCCGATGCCCTCCGCGCCGATCGCCCTGACAAAGATGGGAGCAGATTTTCCATGAAGCTCCTTTGTCTTGGCCGCATAAAAAATGAGGGGGCTTCCGTTCAGGATGAGAAAATCTTGAAACCGGACGACGAAGATGGGCCTCCGGCCGACCAGTGCTGCGCCGACGGCAATGCCAGCACCTGCAACATCGCTCATCGGAAGCTCGACGATTCCCGGACAGTCCGGGACGGTGTGATTCACCCATCCTACAGCCGTGATCGATTGGCCCAAGAGCAATCCGTCATTCTCGGTCAGGTGGGCTCTCGTTATCTCCCTAATCGTGTCCGCAACCGTTCTGAATCCCATAACTCCCCCACAGATTTCTGAATCTCATCTTCGGTCTTCAATGCCTTCTCCGCGAGACCCAGCCTTCCCAATTGCTCTCTGACCAGCTCAAATCGGTCCCACTCTGGAAGCCCATCCTGTCCCACGCCTACATGCCAATGGGCTCTGCAGGTGTGAATGTTCAAAAAAGCAGGCAGATTCCTGGTCAGTTCCTGTGTGCGATGGATGATCGTCCATGGATCGTCTGCAGTTTCAAGGGCCTCCATCCCAAGGGCTTTTGCCACCTTCGTCATGCTCCAGGTCCGCCGTCTATCTACCGTGGTCAGGATAGAAAGATTATTATCTTCACATACGAATAAGACTGGCAGTTTATGGGTTGTGGCAAACCCCATGGCTGCAAAGACATAATCCTCTTCGGCTGCTCCGTCTCCGAAAAAGCAGGCTGTCGGTCGATTGCTTCCCAAGGCTGCACCCACGCCAAGGGGAACGTTTTCACCAATAAGACCATGATGGCCAAACATGGTTATATTCTCCTCGTGGCATTGAATACAGTTCGACCCTGCTCTTCCCCCGCTCGTTCCGCTTGGCAGCCCTAACAGCTCATCCCTCAGTCTTACTGGATCGCCTCCAAAGGCGAGATAGATCCCATGGCATCGATGTTGGGCAAAGATCATGTAATGGGGGATAACCGTTGATAAAGCAGCTCCGATGGCTTCCTGTCCAAGAGAGAGATAGACCGGATAGGTGATTAGACCGTCCCTTGCAGCCTTAACGATTCCAAGCTCAAAATATCGGATCAGACACATCCGGCGAAAGAGGGAAAGGGAGGTATTGGGATGGAAAGACTGGCTAAGATCCGAAATCACACCCAAAAAAGGTGATCTCCCTAAGACCTCTTCGGTTGGACCGGTCTCCCTATTTTTTGCTAAAAGATTTGCCATGCTCAGCCCTCATAGAATAAAGCCCTTTGAATCGCCAATGAGTCGTTAAAATCTCTGATTGTCATCACCTCTTTGGGAAAGATCGGTTCCAGGTGCTCCCGTCCGATGAAGTCAATACCCGCCTTCATTGCCCCTTGGTAATCCGTGATGGAATCGCCGATCATCACCATCTCACCCGATTTCACCCCAGACTCCAAAAGGATGGAGCCGATAATCTCCTCCTTTTTTTTGGGTGCGCCGTACACCCCCTTGAAATAGTGGCCAATCTGACGGCCTGAGATGATCCGGGAGAGTTCGTCCTCGGGTGTTCCCGAAGCAATGTAGAAATGGGCATCTCGATAGTAGCGACTAAGAAATCGATCCGCACCCGGCACCCAGGGCGCCTGTCTAACCGCCTTCTCAACGAGCTCTGAAAAACGATTCCAGAGATTCATCTCTTCGTCATGAGAGAGAACCTTTCCCAAAAACTCCTTGTGGAAATACCGGATCTTTTCGAATCGTGAGAAGCCTCCATACCGTTGGTCGTATCGGACGACCCTCTCCACCACCTCTGGCCCATACGCTTTGTAAAGTTCGGCATAGGCCTTTGTCTTGATACCGGCCGATTCCAACAGGACCCCGTCAAAGTCGAATACGATCACGCGGTATTTCAACAATTTCATCCCCTTTTCACTGACATATAGTCGATGACCGCCTTCATAAAGTCACCATTGTTGTTATAGTGGGGGGAGGTGATGAAATTTCTGTCGATGACCACCGGGGCCTTATGCTGATAATCTGCACCGGAATTTTTAAGGTCAACCTCCAGACTCCAAAAGGCCGTCATTTTTCGGCCCCGGGTAATCCCTGCCGTGATAAGAATCCACGGGCCGTGACAGATGGCTGCAATCAATTTCTTCTGATCATCCATCTTTTTTACAAACTCTAAAACCTCTGGCAGGAGTCGAAGCCGATCCGGGGCTTCAAATCCTCCGGGTAATATAACGAGATCGAAACGGCTGGCATCCAGCTCGTCCGTGCCGATCGTGGGGCGTGCGGGAACACCATACTTCCCGTAAACCACGGCTTTATCCTTCGTAGCCACCTCCACGGAATATCCTGCCTCGAGGAGTCTGTAATAGGGATAGATATACTCTTCGTCTTGAAAACCAGGGCCTGTGACAATGACTGCTCGATACATTTCTTTATCTCCTTTATTATTTCTGATAGGCTTCCAGAAATTTTTCTAACCTCTCCATGACGTATTCCATCTCTTCCAGGCCCAGATCCTGATGGACGCCGATGTGAAGGCCGTGGCGTCCGATATATTCGGCGTTTGGAAATTGTCCTGACCGATGACCGAGATAGGCAAACCCCGCGCACTGGGTGGGCATGGAGGCGAAAAGGGTCCGTGTTTCGATCCCTTCCTGTTCAAGATAATGGCCGAGCTCGGACCGGGTGAAAGAAGCCCCCTCTTGAACGACGATCGGAATGGCATGGGGGCCGATCTCCTCCCAGGGTTCTTCCTGAATCGTCGCAAGGTAAGGTCTGAAACGTTCAAATCTTTTGAGGGCGTGGAGAAGGTTGTTGCGCCGCTTATCCAGAATTTCCCGATAACATTCTAAATTTCCAAGGCCGATGGCTGCTTCGAGCTCATTCATCTTGCTCGAATAGCCGAGGCGCTCGAAGACAAAACGGATATCCCCGCCGTCCTCACTTTTGAACCGCTTGGCACAGAAACCTGACGTCGTGTTCAGGGTGCACTCCTTGCACTTACAGGCCCTGCCGTGAGATCGAAGAGAGCGAAGGATTTGGGCGTATGCCTCATTGCCGGTGACAACGATCCCTCCCTCTCCCGTGGTGATGATATGGGCCACATAGAGGCTGAAAGCGCCAAGATCCCCGAGCGTCCCTACAGGCTTTCCCTTGTATCGTGCTCCATGGGCTTCTGCCGCATCCTCGACGACCGCCAGACCATATCTCTTGGCAATCGCATTGACTCCGTCCATGTCCGCCGGTTTTCCCATCAGATGAACCGGCATGATCGCCCTTGTCTTCTCGGTGATGGCCGATTCGATCTGATGGACATCGATGTTGAGCGTCTTCCGGTCGATATCCACGAAGACCGGTTTGAAACCGGCATGGACCACTGCATTGCCGGTGGCAACGAAAGAAAGCGCCGGAACGATCACTTCGTCACCTTGTTTCGCTCCAAAGTCATGCAAGACAGAGAGGGCAAGGATATCGGCGTCCGTGCCGCTGCTCAAGGCAACCGCCTCCTTGACCCCCAGCAATTCTGCAAACCTTTCCTCGAACAGTCTCACATATTTCCCGCTGGAGATCCGTGCTGTCTCCAGGATCTCTGTGATGAGTCTTTTGGAGAGTTCGGGGATCTGGATCGTCCCGAAAGAAACCCTCCTTTTTATCGGACTCCTGCTGGCTGCCGCCGGAGTGTTTGAAGCTGTTGAAAGATTCCCTGTTCTACCGGTCTCCATTTCCATTCTCCAAAAACCAACGGTAAGTGATTTCCAATGATGGCTTGAAGCTCGATCGGGGCCGCCACCCCATGCTCATCAGCCTGCCCGAATCGAGGAGCTTGATCGGCATCCCATCCGGTTTGGTGGTGTCAAAAATGATGGAGCCGTCATAACCGACTACGTCCCTGATCATCTCAGCGAGGTCTTTGATCGAAAGGGCTGTCCCAGCGCCGAGGTTGATGGGCTCTGTGCCATCATAGGTGTTCATCAAAAAGAGGCAGGCCTCGGCCAAGTCGTCTGCGAAGACGAACTCTCTCTGGGCAGAGCCGGTCCCCCAGACCTCAATGGAGCGAGCCCGCTCTCTTTTTGCCCGGTGCATCCTCCGAATGAGTGCAGGAATCACATGGGAACTCTCCGGGTTGAAATCATCGCCTGGGCCAAAGGCATTGGCTGGAATAGCTGAAATGAAATTCGCTCCATACTGCTTGCGGTAAGATTGACAGAGTTTGATTCCTGCGATCTTGGCCACAGCATAGGCCTCGTTGGTGGGCTCCAAGGGACCGCTGAGCAATGCCTCCTCTCTCATCGGTTGAAGGCAATTTTTCGGATAGCTGCAAGAACTCGCTAAATAGAGCAGCTTTTTGACACCGCGGCGATAAGCGCTATGGATGACATGGCACTCGATCAGGAGATTGTTCAAGATGAGTTCAGCCGGATATTTCTGGTTGGCCTCGATGCCGCCCGATCTTCCCGCAGCCAGAAACACATACTCGGGAGAGGTCTGAATAAAAAAGGCATCCACCTGGCCAGGGTCAGTCAGGTCGGGTTCTTTTCCCGGCCTTCCGACGATGTGTTCATATCCTTCACGCTCTAACGTTTGAAGGATGGCCGTTCCGATCATCGTCTCCTCGCCTGCGACATAAATCTTATCTTTTTTTTCCAAGTCTTTCTCCTAAACCAGGGTATGGGCCAGCTCCTGGAAAGATTGGATGGGCCGATTGGCCCGATCTCTCTCCTCCGCAGAGTAATCCTCCTCGTTATCGAAAAAGATGATCTGACTTCCTGAGAATTCGATTTTAAACGGGACATGGATCAATTGATTCAATCTCTCCCTCACCTCTTTCTGCCTTCGGAGAGGGACGAAGAGCAGGAGGAATCCGCCTCCTCCGGCCCCTGTCAATTTTCCTCCGATGGCCCCCGCTGAAATGGCCCCCTCGTAAATCTCATCCACATGGGAATTGGAAACCTTGGAGCTCAGACTCCTTTTGGCCTGCCAGGCCTCGTGGAGCAGTTCCCCAAAGCCGACGATATCGTCCCCATTGTTCAAAATCGCAATACTTTCATCGATCAAATCCTTCATGATTCGAAGCTGTCTTTTCCGGCCCTCCATGTCGTTGACATAACTCTCGGCGATATTGGAGGCCGTCCGTTTGATTCCTGTGTAGAAGAGCATCAGATGGGAATTCAGCTCCCTGATCCGCTCGGGAGAGAGCGTGATGGGCCGGACAGAAAATGTGTCATTGGAAGAGAAGGTGATATGGTTAAAGCCGCCAAAGGCAGCCGATACCTGATCCTGGGATCCGACCGTCTCCTTGAGAACCTCCTGCTCGATGTAAATGCTTTCCGAGGCCAGCTGCTGTTTGCTCGGCATATAGCCTTTGAGGGCATAGAGGGCATGGAGGAGCCCCACCGTAAAAGAAGAGCTGGTCCCCATTCCGCTCCGCGCCGGAAGGTCCCCATCGTGATGGATCTCCACGCCTCGGTCGATGTTTAAATGACGCAAGATCTCCCGGACCGCTGGATGGGTGATCTCATCAATGGTCTGGCAGCTTTCGATTTTCGAGTAAACCAACCGGATTTTATGCTCGAAAAAAGGCGGAAGATAGCGGCATGTCAGATAGCAGTACTTGTCGATCGCCGTCGCGAGCACTGCCCCTCCGTGTTTCCGGTACCATGCCGGATAGTCCGTCCCTCCGCCAAAGAAAGAAATGCGATACGGAGTTCTACTGATGATCATGGGTCTTCACCTCCTGCCTCTCCCTTTGACCGAAAAGAGAGAGTTCGACCAATTCACATAATAGATGCTCGATGGCGAGATGGGCCTCCTGAATATATTGTGTATGGCTGCTGGGCACCGAGATGGTGAGGGTCGCCATCTCATCCATACAGCCCCCCTTCCCCTTTAAAGCAATCGTGCGCAGGCGCTCCGAACGTGCCGCCTTCATCGCGCGGATGACATTCGTTGAGCTGCCGCTGGTGCTGATGCCGATCAGGAGATCTCCCTCCTTTCCAAGGGTATGGACCTGACGCTCGAAAGCGCCTTCGAAACCGCAATCATTGGCGAAGGCCGTCAAAAAGGAGGTGTCCGTGGTCAACGCAATGGCCGGCAGTCCAGGCCGCTCAAAATCCTTCGTCAGCCGGCTGACGAATTCGGCAGCCAGATGCTGACAATCGGCTGCACTTCCCCCATTCCCGCACAGAAGCAGCTTTCCACCCGACCGAAACGTCTCCGAAATCAGGTCAGCCGCAGCGATGATCGAATCCATGCAGCTCTCAACCATCTGCAGCTTCACCTCACTGCTCTCCAGGAGGTGGTTCCTGACCCGATTGCGAAGCTCAGTGACTCTCGAACATGTCTTCGCTTTCTCCCCATCTGAAGCAAGCAACTGTTGAATGAGCTGAGCCCCGGCCAGCAGGTCATCCACGACATAATCGGGGGTAACCGCACCGCAAGCAGCAGACCGGTTTCCATAGCCGGTGCGAACCAGCAAGGTCGTCGCTCCAGCCCTCTTTCCAAGTTCGATATCGCACGCTTGATCGCCGATGACAAAGCAGGTCTTCGGATCAAAACCCAGTTCCTTCGCGGCCAGATCGAGCAGTCCAGGCTTGGGTTTGCGGCATGAACAATCGTCTTCGGGTAGATGGGGACAGACATAGATTCCATCTAAAGCAACGCCTTCCGCCTTCAGTAATTCCCGAAGACGCTCGTGAATGAGCCCGAGTCTCATGGAGTCAAAGTACCCTCTCCCGATGCCCGACTGATTGGTGATCACAACGAGGCCGAGGCCCATCTGACTCATCTGGTGCATGCCCTGAAGGGCTCCAGGGATCAGTTCGACCCGGTCGGGTTCCGAGAGATAGTGACGCTCAATATTGATCGTCCCGTCACGATCCAGGATTGCGAAACGTCGCTGGCTCATGCTCCTCTCCCCGAAACAAAAAACCTCTGAGCCGAGGCATAGGCCTCAGGTGTGCCGATATCGATAAACCGCCCTTGATGGAAGCATCCGTATAGTCCCCGACCGATCCACGCAGCAAGCATGTCTCGCTCCAAAGAAACAGGTCGATGGGCCGGAATACTCAACAACAGGTTGCGGCGGATCAGATAGATACCCGCATTAATCCAGCCCGGGGCGCCCAGGCTGTCTTTTTCAATAAATCGTGTCACACGACTTTGGTCATCGATCTCCACACTCCCGTAACGCTTCGTATCGGAAACTTCGGTTAAGAGGATCGTGGCATTTGCATGCTTGGCCTGGTGCCAGGACCAGAAGGCGGCCAAGTTTACGGAACAATAGGAATCACCGTTCATGACCAGCACCGAATCCGAGCGAAACAGAGGCCAAGCCAGCCGAAGGGCGCCAGCCGTGCCCAACGGCTCTGTTTCCTGGGAATAGACCAAACGGAGGCAGCGGTAGGTATGGCCAAACGTTGCACGGATATCTTCCCCTCGGTGGCCGACGCATAAGACGACCTCCTGGAGTCCACCCTCAGCTAACTGATCCAGCAGATAGGATAAAAAAGGCCGCCTGCAAACTTCAGCCAACACTTTCGCCTGGTCTCCGATCGCAGGACGAAGTCGAGTTCCCAGACCGCCTGCAAGAATAACTGCCGTGACATCCGATAGGTTTCTCATCTCGTTCACACGTTCTTCAAGGGGTTTCGACCGAGCATGCGATACCCTTTTAATAACTCTTTGATCCCCTCTTCCAGTGAGCGGCGGGCTTCAAACCCCGCCTGGCGTAATCGTTCATTGGAGACGATATAATTTCGCTTGTCCGGATCGTTGCCCACCTCGGAGAAATGGATATAGAAGTTGGGTACAGATTCCTTGACCTTCATAGCCAGCTCAGCCTTGGAGAGATTGGCAGCATCGAGTCCCACGTTGTAGGGCCTCCCCGTCATCTTCTCTGGATGTTCGATGCAATAGATAAAACAATCCGCCACATCTCGGATGTGGACATAGTTCCGTTTAAAATCCTTCTCAAAGAGGACGATATAACCGTCTGTCACTGCAGCATAAACAAAATGGTTGACCAGCAAATCGAGACGGAGTCGAGGCGACATCCCGAAGACCGTTGCCAGGCGGAGGCTGACCCCATGGGGTCTGTTCAACAGCTCTGTTTCCGCTTCCATCTTGGTCTGGCCGTAGAGAGAGATCGGCTGCAGAGGTGTTTCCTCCGTACAAAAGACGTCCCCCGTTTGGGTGCCATAGCCGCTGTTGGTCGTTGGATAGATGACCAGCTGCTGGGCGCTCCGGAGGCGGTTGAGAAGTTGCACCGCTTCTAAATTAATCGACCGGGCCAGACGAGGATCACGATCACAGGCCGGTGCCCCCACAATGGCGGCAAGCGGGATCAAGACATCTGCCTCCTTCACAAGACGACGCATCAATCCTTCGTTTCTCACGTCCCCGAATACGAATTCGAAATGGCTGTCGGCACAGAGATGGAACAGGCTGTGTTGGCCGTACAACAGGTTATCGATCACGGTGACGCCATACCCAGCCTTAAGCAGATGTTCAGATAAAATGGAGCCTAAGTAACCGGCCCCTCCTGTCACCAGGACACGAATCATGAGCAATCCTCCCCTTACTCCTTAAAAAAATTATAAACTTCTACCTTGACCACTTCGGCCACCCGATGTGCCAAGAGGTCTATCCGGCTTGAATTTGAGCGCTCCTCTTTGCTGGTATCATGGAGCTCCCTCTTGATATCCGACAGGCTCATGCCCTGATCTCTCAGTTTCTTAATCCCTTCGATCACAACCAGGTGCTCATAGTTATAACGCCTCTGGCCGCCTTGAGTTTTTTGGGAGATCAAAATCCCGCCGAACTCTTTTTCCCAAAACCGCAAGGTATGCTTTGAGATATTGAGGCTCTTGCTGACTTCCGAGATGGTCAGGAGCTGACTTTCCTTATCCATTGCTCTCTCTATGGAAATTAAACCTTTATGATTCTTATCGAAAAAACTCACTTTAACTTTAACTTTAACTTTAACTTGAGCTATAGCAAGCCATGTGCCATCTCGGATAATTAATTTTCATTAATAATTTAAATAGGTTAGATTTGGTCATGCCAATCAATCGGCAGAAATGGCCTGATTAAAAGTTTAAAGCTGAATTTTTTGCCTGCCGAACATAAAAAAGACTAAAGTTTTTTCAGGGGGAGACGATAAGAAAGATGAACGAGGAGGCTATGATCCTAACCGACTACCATGTCCAGCATGTCTTAAGGGCTTATAGCCAGCAGCTCTCTGTGAAGTCCCGCATCTCAAAAGAGAAAACCGTTAAAAATGCCAATCAGAAGGACGAAGTGACCTTATCTATGGAGAGCAAAAAGATGCTGATCATCGACAAGATTGCCAATGAGATGGTTACCCAGCTTGCCAGCGGATCCCCCCGTAACTTCACTGCTCAGACTATCTTAAAACGTTTAAGCCAGGAGTACGGGCAGCCGCTCGATGTCTCTTCGGGTGACGGACAAGGGATGACCTTCAAGGTTCTAAGTGAAAACAACGACAGGGTCAAACAATATCTTCCCCCCAACGAAAACTCCCTGTTGGAAAAAAAGCTTTATGAGATGGCGAAGGTGTTCATCAATGAACAACTCATTTGAATAAGGAGTGAATTATGAAAATCTCTGACATCCACCAGAAAAGCAACGTGTTGCAGAATGTCGGCCAGGCCAATTCCACCCATCCTGCGGAGAAAAACCAGAAATCCGGAGAAAAGGACGCCAAGACTGTTTCCAGGGACAGAGTTGAATTTTCGGCCCGATCCAGAGAGATGCAGAAAATCTATGAGGTCCTTCAAACAACTCCTGAAGTGAGAACAGAAAAAATCTCTGACCTCAAAAAAAGGATCGAGGATGGCCAGTATCGCGTGGACAGCGAGATCCTTGCGGAAAAGATAGTCAAAGAATCCATTCTCGATCTGATCGAATAGATCGATTTTCAAATCGAACGAAATGAAGCCCTGAAGTTCCGCTCAATGCGGCCTTCAGGGTTTTTTATTTTCACAGGTGGAAACCGGGTGTCTCCATGAATAGGGACTCTGATAAAGGGCAATTTGCTTTGCTCGTCGTCGGCTGACATTGAAGACGATGGGGGCAAGGAGGTTTGCCGTGATTTCTGCCGGGGGGTTGCTTGAAATATTTACAACCGTTAAAGTCTGGATGCCGTTTGAAGCATGGCTCAATTCTAAGGCCGCCGAGTCTTCCGGGTCAATCTCAATTTCATAATCGGGTTTAAAGGTGAGAGGATCGATCAAAACAAAGGCTAAAGATCCATTGTCCACCGATTGAAACCAAAAGAAGGGAGACCCCTTCCGATGCTCTAAAAGGACATACCTCTTTTCATCAGGAAATCCGATCATTCCATTGGGCATATGAATGATCTGCCCTTCATCAATATCAATCGTCCCAAAGCGGCTAGTCAATACTTTCAAATGTTGAGATCACTCCTTTCTCTCTGTGATCTGGTTGAAAGAGGTTAACTCGATTTGAGCTGATAACCTATTCTCTTCGACGATTTTCTCATATACCTCCTGACGATAGACATGGGTATCAGAAGGTGCGTCGATCCCCAACCGTACCTGTCTTCCTTTGATATCGATCACATAGACTTTAATGTTCCCGCCAATGGTGATCGATTCACCAATCCTTCTCGTTAAAATTAGCATTTTCACCCTCCCTGGCAAAAATGTCCTTATCCCTGAAGATTAACGCAGGAAGTTAATGAGACTCAATTCGGTAATTTTAACGGCGGACATCAGAGCCGCTTCATAAGCTAACTCTTTGGCTCTCAATTCGGTGACGAGCTCTGCAAGGTCCGTATCTTCAACCTGAGAAAGCCGGTCTTTGAGATTGAGCCTTAAAGTGGTCAGGGCGCTTTCTTTCCCCTCTATCCGATTCGCTTTGGCCCCTGCATCCGCCATATGGTTCTGAAGATAATCTCCGGCTGTTTTCAGATTGTCCAACTGGAGTCGTACTGTCGCCACATCATTGTCTTCAAGGGCTTTTTTCAACGTTCCCAAGATATCAAACAGACTCGAATTGATAAAGACCGTCTGCCCGTTCTTCCCAATGGCTATGGTCTCGTTCTTTCCGATCTGAATATTAAAATCGTTGCCATCCCCATTGTACTGGGCTGTCTCGATCCCTCCGACAACCACCTTTGAAAAGGGGGGAGTGAGGGTTTCGTAACCCGCAAAAATGTAATATCCCCCTAATTGGGTGTTGCCCAGGGCAATGGCTTGATCCAACAAATGGCCAACTTCTATTGCGGCCTGGGCTCTCGTCTCAGGGCTCTGTGTATCGTTGGCCGTTTGAATTCCAATCTCGATGGCTCGGCCCACCAACTCACCACTCTGGTCCATCGCTGATTCGATGAGATTGAGCCATGACTTCCCCATCTCAAGATTTCGAAGATACTGATCCGCCTGCGAGAGGGTCGATTTCAGTCCGAGTGAGTCGATCAGGCCAAGAGGATCATCCGAAGGCCGGTTGATATTCCTTCCGGAGGATATCTTTTTATTGATCTCATTTAGCTCGCTCGATAGACGGGAGATCCTCTGCTGAACTCCCTCATAGAATGTTTTCGTCGCTACTCTCATTCTTTCCCCTTTATCTCATCTGGAGTATCGATTGCAGCATCTCGTCGGCAATCGCCACCAGCTTGGCGGCTGCATCATGAGCCCGTTGGATCTGAATCAGTTGGGTCATCTCTTCATCCAGGTTCACGCCGGAGACCGAGTCCCTCAATTCAGTGAGGTGGTCCATCATCGCCTGTTGAAATTCTTGATTCTGAATAAACTCCCTCCCAAGGATCCCGATCTCCCCTGTGAAGGTCCGGTAGTAATCATCGATGGTCGCGGTCTGGAGGCTGTTCGTAATCGTCTCTCCGCGGTCTTTGTAAGTCCACTTTCTGATCTGAATGGATGCATCCGTCTGGAGGGATAAGATCTTCAGGGCGTTCTCGTTGTCTCCGGGCGCGCCCCCGGATATCCCGGCCACTGCAATATTGGCTGGAATGCCTTTTACATCCGTGCTTAAGGCAATATAACGCGCTGCTCCTGAAAAGCTGGCGCCGGGAGTATGGGCGACATAATTATCGCCGGTGTTTGAGACGAAAAAGGTCTTCTGCCCCACCGCATCGTTCAACGCAAACCCGCTGTAATGGAGATCGTTTACCTCAAAGATGATCGTCCCTGCCAATTCATCCAAATTGGCGATGTACTGGGGGATGACCTCGTCCCGGAAATCGAGCCAGGCCCCGATCTCTCCTCCTGAGAGCTTTTTGCTGATATCGGAAGGGATATTATTCCAATAGACGCTATTCCCGGATTGGCTCAATTCCCAGCTCTGGTTCTTATTGACCAGCAAGGTCCCGTCTGTCGTAAAGACCGAATAGGAGCCATCGTCATCCTCCAGGTAGACCGTCCCGACCAATTCCGAAACCTTCTGCACTAAATTAGCCCTTTGATCTCTAAGATCATTGGCCGGGGTTTTAGACGACTCTGCCAGAACGATCTTTTCATTCAATTCGGCAATTTTTTTCGTCACACCGTTCAATGTCCCGATCGATTTTCCAAGGTTGAGGTTCATGTTCTGTTTACTCTGGTCCAGATCATCCCGCATGGAGTTGAACCGCCGGCTAAGAATCTCCGCTTTCTCTAACAAGGCCGTTCTCTCAGGAATCCTTCCGGGGTTGTTCGCCAAGTCTTGCCAGGCGTCCCAGAATTCATTGATCACCTGGGTCAAACCCTGACCTGAAGTTTCATTAAAGATCGTCTCCATATAAGAAAGAACGTGGGCTTTTGATTCATACTCGTTAAGGAACGATACCTTTTGGCGGATCGTTCGCTCGATGAACTGGTCCACATATTGGACCACCGAATTGACCTGTACCCCCATGCCTATCTTTATTCGAGCCATTGAAAAGGAGGAGCTCGATTCCAGAAGAACGGCCTGCCGTGAATACCCGAGGGTATTCACATTGGCGATATTGTGACCGGCCACGGCCATCGACTGTTGCTGAGCCATCAAGGCCCCTTTCGCTACATTCAGGACACTGCTGATACCCGACATGTCTATACCTCTTTATTCAATGCATAAGGAAGCAGGGTGGATGGTCTTTTCCGGCCTGTTTGAAGGTAGCCTGGCGATTCATAAGCCGGACTGACAAGAAGAGAGAAAATGTCTCCCAAATAGCCTAAGAATTCCTGGATAAACGACTTATTCTGATCGTTGATCTGTCCGGCCCAATCCTTGAGCTGTAAAAGCGTCCTCTGATAGGAAGAGAGACGACTCTGATGAGTAGGGGGCAGAAGGGACGAGAGACATGAAAGCGCCCGCCCCCTTCCTTCTTTTCCAAGACCATTGAGGATTGTTTCAGCCGTTCTCTGGACCTCCCCCTCAATGATTCGAATTGTTTTGATGCAGTCATCAATCGCTTTAACCGATCGAATGAGGGATTCTGTGTCGCCTGCCCTCAGGAATTTTGCTTCCTTCTTTATCTCTTTGATCAGCTGATCATAATTCAATACCTCCTGGTCGAGGAGGTGAAATAAGAGATCCATCTCCTGGTTAGACTCTTTCATGGCTATTTCGAGCCTCCTTCTTTTGTAAGGATCTCCCCCTTGTTCTTTCGCATCTGCTGATAGAGGGTCTTTCCCACACCCAGTCCGCCTCTTTTGGAAACGGCCCTGCTAATCTCTTCATCAAAAAGGCCCTGAAAAATATTTCTCTCCTTGCTGTCGGGCATGAACCCTGCTTGGGGAATCGTCTGCCGCATCGTTTTTATCATCTGATAGATTAAGATCGATTCGAACTCCATACAGGCCTTCTCAAGCCTCTTCTCGTCATTCTTTCTATGGTTCCCCCTCTCCAGCGGGGAGAATGGAGGGGATGGCTCTTTGGTTATCTCTATCGGCAAATTTCGCTTCCTCCTTTATCTCTAAAATATCTCCAAGTCCGCCTGGAGGGCTCCGGCGGCTTTGATGCTCTGCAAGATAGAGATGAGGTCTCGGGGAGTGGCTCCTATGGCATTGAGCGCCCGGATCAACTCTCCAAGGTTCACTCCCCCTGAAACGATCAGCAGCGCCTTCCCTTCCTCTTTAACCGTAACATTCGATTCGGGCGTCACGACAGTCGCCCCTCCGGGAGTAACCACGGTCCCGCTTCCCGGGGGAACGACGGCTGTCTCGGTTCCTTTGGGCGCAGGGGGAGCAAAAGGCGAAGGCTGTGAAACATTAGAGCTTTCCTTGACCTGAATGTTGAGATTGCCATGGGCCACAGCGACCGTTGAGATACGGACATTTTCTCCCAGAACGATCGTCCCCGTCTTCTCATTGATGATGATCTTGGCCACGGTATCCGGAACGACTTCCACCTTCTCGAGCGATGCGATCAATTCCGTTACCCGCTCCTGATAGGTATCTGGAACGGTGATGGAAAGGGTCCCTGAATCGAGGCAGGTGGCATAAAAACCGTTGAGAGAGAGGTTGATCGCCTCTTTCGTCTTTTCAATCGTTGAAAAATCCGGATTAAAGAGCGTGAGGAAGAGTTCTTTCTTCCCGTTGAGATTCACCGGCACTTCTTTCTCGATGAGCGCGCCTTTTGTGATCATTCCCACGGTGGGGTGATTTTTCTGAACGCCTCCGCCGGCTGCTCCTCCGGCCGCGAATCCCCCGGTGAGGATGGGACCCTGGGCCAGGGCATAGACCTGCTGGTCCACTCCTTTGAGAGGGGTCAGAAGCAATGTCCCTCCCTGAAGGCTCTTCGCATCTCCGATCGACGACACCGTAATATCAATCCTGCTTCCGGCTCTGGCGAAGGGAGGGAGGGTGGAGGTCACCATCACGGCGGCGATGTTCTTGGGTTTAACCTGGTTCAGTTTCTCCTGATCGATATGGACCCCCATTCTTTCGAGCATATTGACGATGGAACGGATGGTGAATTCACTGCTCGACCCGTCACCGGTGCCGTTGAGCCCCACAACCAACCCGTATCCGAAGAGGTGGTTCGTTCTCACTCCCTTGAAGGCGGAGATATCTTTCAAGCGGGCCGCCTCGATCGGAGAAGCAAGAAGCAAAATTCCCAGGATCAAGATCGAATATCTTTTCATCGTCTCACCTTTTTAAAATGGCCATACCCAGTCGATGATCCTGGCCAGCCATCCAGGGCTCTGTTTATCACTGACCGCTCCGGTTCCATTTAACTCAATCACAGCCTCCGCTACGAAGGTGGAAAGGATCACATTGCTCGAAGAGATGTCTTCCGGCCGGATGATCCCCTGAAGGGTGATATACTGGTTCTCATGGTTGACCTGAATCTGTCTCGTCCCCAGAATCACTAAATTTCCGTTCGGCAACACATGGACCACCCGCGCGGTGATATAGGCGGTCATGGAAGACGTGCGGGTGGTCTCCCCTTTTCCATCAAAATTATTTGATAGATCGATTTCATGATTCGTCCCAATGGGAACTTTATGTATTTTCCATCCGCTCGTGATGAGATCGAAAAGGCCGCTCCAGTTGGCCTTCACACCGGAGTTCCTCTCTGTTTTAGTTTCCGCATTCTTCGATGCGCTGGACGATTCCACAATGTTGATCGTGACGATATCCCCCACGCTTCTGGCCTTCACGTCGCTGTAAAGATTGTTCGGTTGGACAGAAGACCAGAGAGACCCTTCTTCCCTCACCGCCGCAGGCCGAGAATAGGCTGATTTCACCTCTTTTTCAAGGTCCATGGGAACCGGCCGTTTGGCCTGAGACGTCATACACCCTGTTAAAAGGAGGAACACCATCAGAAGCCCAACCGTCTTCTTCCGCCCGATCATTATTGAAGACACTTTCATCTTCTTTTCACCTCTCATCTCTCTGTTTATATGGCCCAGACATTGAGTACACCCTCGTTCAAAAGGGCTTGGAGAACGGATTCCCATGTTCGTTTTGGCAGCCAGTCCGTTTAAAAATCAACCTGAACAGTGTGTTCATTGAGCACTCGGCCTAAAACCTCTTTTCTGCTTGAGAGGTTGACTAGTCTGATACGGTCTCCCCTCCGTCCCTCTTCTTTGACTTCCCCTGCGGTAGTAACCTTGATCTGGTTATTCTCCACGAGCAGCATCACCCGGTCCCCTTTTCTAAGCAGCGGCGGTTCCTCGACGATTCCGGCTCGCAGGACCTCCCCTCGGTTCACAGCAATGGTTACCCTCTTTCCTTTAACCTCCTCTATGTTGCTGAGGAAGTCATAAGGAAGGAGGAAGAGGCTTCGGCTTGCTTGCTGCATATCTTTTGCCTGAATCTCATGGTGTCTTCCCAGATAATGTGCAGCCACGATCACATTCGTATAGATATCGACCCGGGCATTCACCCTAGTCTTCCCTACTTCTCGACCATTCGCTCGAAAAAGGAGAAAACCGTAGATATTTCCTCCGCGGCGGGCCTGTTCGGAGATAAGGATATCACAGGAGACCGCTCCGGAGGGAAGTCCTATCTTCTCATAGCCATGAATCGCTTTGACCTCGATTCGGTATTTCTTCTCGGGGTAGATGGTCTGGAAACCTGCTTCTAAAATTTTTGCGACCTCATCCGGTTCAAGAATTCTTTCTTCCCTGTTGATTTCGACGGAAAGAGAATACTGTCCCGATGCCTCGGAGCCCAAATTAAGAAATGTTCCTAAAATCAGAGCGATCAAAGTAAAGATGGCCCGTCTCATCCATTCATCTCCTATCTTTTCAGGTTATTGGCAATCTGGAGCATGTCATCGCTGGCTTGGATGACCTTGCTTCCGATCTCATAGGCGCGCTGGGCCATGATCATATTGATCATCTCCTCTACCACGTCCACGTTCGACATCTCCAGGAACCCCTGTGAGAGCGTTCCGAATTCATCGATCCCCGGGTTTCCCTGAACTGGATCTCCGGACGCTTCGCTGGGAATGAATAAATTCTGTCCGATGCTCCTCAATCCGCCGGGGTTGGGGAAGTTAAATAATTGGACCTGAACGCTTCCGAGCTCTCTGCCGTCCGAACCTGAAGCCACAAGCTTCCCTCCAGAATCGATCGTAATCGTCACGGTCCTTGCCGGAACCGTAAATTCGGGCTGGAGCCTGTTTCCGTGGCTGTCGCAGAGATACCCGTCTTTATCTAGTTTGAAGGCTCCGGACCGGGTATAAACCTCTCTGCCGTTGCTGGAAAGCTTAAAAAAACCTTTCCCTTCAATCGCCACATCGAGTTGATTTTTAGTGTTGGCATAATCCCCTTGGAGAAAAAGTTTTTCCACTGAGACGACCTTGGCTCCCATTCCCACCTGGATTCCAGAAGGGATCTGCCCTCCTCCGGCCGTTGAGGCTCCCGCGGTTCGGATGTTCTGATACATCAGGTCCTGAAAATTGGCCCGGCTCTTCTTAAATCCGCTGGTATTCACATTGGCGAGATTGTTGGCCACCACATCGATATTCGTCTGCTGACAGGCCATGCCCGTGGCCGCCGTCCAGAGTCCTCGTATCATCTTCCTGCCACCTCCTTGTTTAAATGACTTGACTGATCGAAACCAAATCCTTTCGAATCGTCGAAACGATCTTGAGAAGCACGTCTTAGGGGGGCCATTATAAATGCCTAAACCCTGCCCATGTCATTGACCACTTTTCCATTCAGCTCATCCCGGGATTGAATCACCTTCAAGCAGGACTCATAGGTCCTGAGGGAATCGATCAGTCTCACCATCTCTTCGATCGGATTGACATTCGACTGTTCGAGGTAACCCTGAAGAACAGAGGCCGATTCAACCTTCTGTTCCCCGTCAGGAGCCTCCGGAGCGAAAAGATTGTTTCCATCTTTTCTCAACCGGACCGGATCGGCAAAGGTGACCAGGGCGATTCGGTCCACCTCTTCGCCATTCAGTTTGATGGTGCCATCCTTATCCACGACCATCTCTTTCCCGCTCACCCTGATTTCTCCGTTCTGCCCGAGGACAGGAAACCCGTCTGCCTGGGTCAATCTCTGCTCGCGGTCGCACTTGAAATGGCCTGCCCGAGTATATCGAATCCCGTTGGGCGTCATCACCTTGAAAAACCCTTCTCCCTCAATGGCCAGATCAAGGTTGTTCCCGGTCTTTTCAATCGACCCCTGCTGAAAGGAAACGACGGAGGGATCGTGCTTTTCACCCCCGGAGGACTCGATGGCATCAAACAAAAGGGTTGAAAAGACAGGAACATCCTTTTTGTAACCCACCGTTTGTACATTGCTTAAGTTCTGAGAAATCAGCTGAAATCGCCTTTCCTGACGAATCGCTCCAGAAGTGAACAAATTTATCGATGGTCTCATCATCAATCCCCTCCCCGTTGATTTCAAAAAATGCAAAGCATGTGCCAATCGTCAAATCCCATCTATTTCCAATAGATTGCCATTTTTCAACCAATGTTTTTATGGTTTTGGCAGGCAAAGAGATGCCTAAAATTAAGGACCATAGGGAATTTTTTTCCTACCCCTTTCGTGGCTGGAGCGAAGTCCACCTCTGATTCATCGAATAGACAAAGGCCAGAATCTCGGCCACGACCAGATACGCCTCCGGAGGGATTTCTTGATGGAAATCGAGTTGTGCCAGTACCTGGACCAGAGCCGGATCTTCCTGTATAGGAATGCCATGATGCCTGGCCAGTTCGATGATTTTCTGGGCAAGCAAACCCTGACCCTTGGCCGCCACCCGCGGGGCCTGATCGCGACTTGGAGTATACTTGAGTGCAACCGCCTTTTTAACCGGTTTCGGTTGTCCCATAGGACCACTCCTTTGCTCAATAGGGCGGAATGATCAGACCACGAGATTCAATAACGATCTGTCATCTCCCTTCATCTCGTTCAGAAAACTTTCTACGATCTTCTCCGGAGCCTGTGTGGAGACCTGCATCTCGGAGTGAAATCCAAGATGAAGCAGTCTCGATCGAAGTTGATCGATCGCCCCGCCGAAGAAGGAAGTCACCTCATCAGAGGAGAAAAGAAATCGACCATATAGTTTTTTTCCGCTCATCCTAACCTCGATGCTCATCCTTCCCCACTCTGGTAAATGGAGCAAAAAGAGCATAGACATCCCTTCGGGCTCCGAACGACCCGATCCGGATTGGGAAAGAGAGAGATAGAGGTCAACGAGCTGAAGTCGTTCATGAATCCAGAAGGGAAGAAGAAGAAATATCTTTTCCTGAGTCCCGGCAGGAGAGGAAGAATGTAACAGCTGGTAGCCTTCGATCTTGTGAAGAAGATGATTTACACCCTCCAGGAGTTCTTCATGTCTGGAGGGGTCGGGGCCTGAGGTCCGGGCCATCGAGGAGGTTTCGAGCTGAACCTTCAATTGAGCCAGCAATCCCTTTACATCCCTTCCCAGCGCTTCTTCAAACCGGCTTTGACTGCCATCCTCGATCAACCTTCCCATCTGCTGCTCAAAAAAGAGACCGGAGCGTCTGACCATCTCCTGGACCTGTGCCGGATCGAATGCAAAAGGCCTTGAAGGAGAAAAAGAACTCCACAGGCTCAGCAAACGATCCATGGTCTCCCGAACCGCAGGAGCCATTTCTTCTGTCCCTGTTTTCCATAGAAGTGATAATCTTTCCGACAGATCCTCTTTCGAAAGATCCGCCATCAGAAAGGCCTTGAGCCATCTCTCAGCATCCAGAAGGCTCATCTCTTCCGGTTGAAGAAGTTTGAGAATAATTTGTGGATCGACCCCTTTGACCTCGAAAAATCCTTCCATTCCCTTGCACAAAGGGATTCGGCTCTCAACGGAGAGATCACGTCCTTCCATGCGGATCACCGCATTTCGATCATCGACCACCTCCATCACCTTTCCCTGGAGGACCTGGCCTATACGGAAAGAGGGAAGGTCCTTTCCTGGGGGAGAATCGAGACGAATCAGATCAAGGGAGGAAAGAGAAGGGAATTGGATCTTTTTCAAAGCAATCTCTTATGGCCGAGGGGTTGTCGAACCATGATCATACCCAGAAACTTGGTTAAAAGATTTAAAAAAAGAAAGATGCAACCGAAAGTCAGTACAGACGTATTTACCCTTACCGTCGGAGGAGAACTATTTTTTGCCTGATATCTTGTTTCCTATGCAATTTTGAATGGGGAAGATCCCTGGCATCTCTTTAAATTGATGATGAGCTGGATTTCTCCCACGGAAAGCCCTGTCTGTTTGGAAATCTCTGAGAAATCCCTGCCTTCTTCGGCCATCATCATGACCTCCCCTTCCCGTTGATGACCGGGAATCTCCTCGGCAATCGGAACCGTTTCCCGATCTATCCCGATCGACATGGAACGGAGTGTCTCGATTCTTGTGTCGAGCTGTGTGATCAACCTGTTCGCAATCTCCTTCCTTTCTTCCAGGGCCTTCAAAAGCTTTTCGTAGATAGCTTCCGATTCCTGAACCCATTCTTTGATGTGATCAGAATCCTTATAAACCGGTCTCGGCCCCTTGAGCAATGCCATCACCTTTCTGAAATAGGCGATCATGATGATGAGTGAAAGAAGGATGCACCCTGCCAAAAGGATCAACCCCATCTCTATACCTGTTAAGTTTAAGAGCCCAACCATCCCTGTTTCCATTTTTCTCCTCCTCATTTTTTCAACAGTCAAGAGAGGTCAGATGACAATGTCTAATATCTTTCCTGAAGCTGGGTCGTCTGTTGGATCAAGAAGTTCTTCTTCTTGATCCATCTCGGCTGGAGGCTTCTCCTTACGCCTTTTCTTCTTCCCCCGCAGGAGGTTCTCCTGGCCTGGGGCTTCCCCCCCGGATTCTTTCATATGATCCGCCGGTAAGAGGCCGTAGAGCTTCCCCGAGGTTCCGATCTCGTCAGCCATGGGGTTACTTTCCTTCAAAGATCTTATTGATCTTCTCGGTCATGGTTTCAGCGGTGAAGGGTTTGACGATATAATTGCTTACACGATACTTCACCGCCTCCACGATATGCTCCTTCTGCCCTTCCGCAGTGACCATGAGAAACGGCAAATCCTTCCATTCCTCGCTGGTCCGGACCGCTTTCAACAGCTCCAGGCCGGTCATCTGGGGCATATTCCAGTCCGAGATAACGAAGTGGATCTTCTCTTTTTTCAGGACTTCCAGAGCGGCCACCCCGTCTTCGGCCTCGTGGATATTGACGTACCCGAGCTGCCCGAGGATATTTTTGATGATCTTCCTCATCGTCGAAAAATCGTCTACCAATAAAATGTTCATCTTTGAATCAGGCATCTTTCTTCTCCTTTGGCTGGAATCATATCCCTCTTCTAACGTTCGTTTTCCATAAAGCGTTTCAACCGGGCTCTCAACTTTAAGACCCCTTTCGTATGAATCTGACAGATTCTCGATTCGGTTAAATCGAGCGTCTCTCCGATCTCTTTCAACGTCAGCTCTTCGTAATAATAGAGCGAAATAACCATCCTCTCTTTCGAAGAGAGCTCATCGATCGCCCGCGCTAAAACTTTCTTTAACTCCTTCAGTCTGTATTGATGAAAGGGATCATTTTCTTCGTTGTCAGGCAAGGTTTCCAGGATATCTTCGAGTGAGAGCCGGGGATATCTCTTCTGAATAACCTCCCGATCCACAGGGGAGAGGCACTGAAGATCCTTCATCATCTCATAATAGACATCCAGAGAAATGCCCATCTCGGAAGCGATCTCCTCGTCCTCTGCTGCCCTCCCCTTCTTCATCTCTAGTTGGTTGATCGTCTTCTCGATCTGGGTGGCCTTCTGTCTTACGGACCGGGGCACCCAATCCATGGATCTCAATTCATCGAGCATTGCGCCGCGAATCCGGAACTCGGCATAGGTCTTAAACTCTACCTTTTTGTCCGGATCGAATTTCGTAATGGCGTCCATCAGACCGATCACGCCGGCGCTGATCAGGTCATCGATGGAGATATGAGAGGGAAGCCTCATGGCCAGCCGATGAGCGATATACTTGATCAAAGGTCCATATTGCAGGATCAATGCGTTGCGATCCTGACCCTTCGGCTTTTGGACCGTTACGAGATGCTCCGTTGGGAAACTCTCCTGTGGGTAAAAAGTTTTAGCTTTCAAACGATCCCTTCCTCCTGGCGCAGATGGTCCTGGGATTGAAACAGCCTCTTCCAGAAAAACTGGATGCCGCCGGTGGCGTTGGATATCGAAGGTCTCTCGAAGAGGGCTCTGGCCAAATTCTCAAAACACCTGCTCGAAGGCGCCTTTGGATAGATTTCGAGAACGGGTCTCTGGTGTCTGACCGCCAGAGGAAGTTTCTCATCGAAGGGAATGAACCCCAGGTAATCGATCGACAGGCTCTTCAGAAAATGGTCGGCAGCCTTGCTGATTTTTTTAAAGACCCCCTTTGCCTCTTCCTCATCCGAAACGAAATTGACGAGCATCATAAAATTTTTCTTCTGACACCGGGCCGACAAAACCTTCATCAGGGCATAGGCGTCCGTCATCGAGGTGGGCTCGGGAGTGGCAATGACGATCGAATCCTGAGCCGCCATATTGAAATAGAGGACATTGGAGGAGATGCCCGCTCCAGTATCGATCAGCAAGACATCGATGCTCTCTGCCATGAAGTCGATCTCATCCAGCAGGAATAGTTTTTGCGTCTCGTTCAGATCAACCAGGCTGAACACTCCTGAGCTGGCGGGCAGGATCCGCATTCCTCCCGGCCCCTCGATCAGTATCTCCGAAAAACTCTTTTCCCGTCCTAAGAGATGTTCGACCGTATACAAGGGAGTTAATCCCAGCAGTACGTCGATATTGGCCAATCCCAGGTCTGCGTCCAGCACCATCACCTTCTTTCCCAGCCGGGTGAAGGCGAGAGCGAGGTTGACAACGACATTGGTCTTGCCCACCCCGCCTTTTCCGCTGGTAACGGAGATCACCTTCGGACAGTGGAGCATAACCCCGGCCTCTCCGGCCCTTGAAAGTGAAGACGAGGGTGTATTCTGTTCAACGGTTTGTTTCATCATCGTTCGTAATCCTTCTGCCTGGTCCATCCAAATTTACCCCGTTAGAAAGCCCCGTAGCTCTGCTGCGGGGATGAAGATAAGATTCCTTTCGTAGCGAACACGGGATTTCAGGCCCCGTGTGAGCTGTCCCGTTGGAAAGTCGAAGGCTTTCTAACGGGGTTCGCCTCATCAATTCCATGCGATGGCGTTAAGCACCATATGGGCCACCCTCGGCTTCGTTGCCGGTTCAATGTCCTCCGGAACGCTCTGCCCTTTGGTCAAATAGGAGAGGGGCCTTTTAAACCGGATTAACTGGTTGAAAAGAGGAACGTAGTGCGTGGTCTCATCGATCTTGGTAAAGATGTAACTGGAGATGGGGATAAGTCGGAACCGATCGACAATCCATTCCAGATCGCTATCCTTTGTGGTTGCGCTGAGAATGAGATGATTTTCGATATTCGGATGGACAGTCAGAAAATCCCTCAGTTCTTCGATCGACTTTGGAATCTGAGGACTTCTGCCGGGGGTGTCGATGAGCAGGAGATCCTGGTCTCTGTTTCTCTCGATGATCTGCTTGAGCTCTTCCGGATGGTAGGCAGTTTCCAGGGGAAGTCGCAAGATTTGCGCATACTGCTTCAGCTGCTCAACCGCTCCGATGCGATAGGTATCGGTCGTGATCAGAGCGATCCGGTCTGTCACCTTCAAACGAAAATGGGCCGCCAGTTTGACCAGGGTGGTCGTTTTGCCGATCCCCGTCGGTCCGATAAACGACCATATCCTGGGCGCGTTAAACGAGGGCTCAGGCACCTCCACGCTTTCCATCAGTCTCCAGTTGAGAAGTCCTCGATAAGCCTCGGTTAAATTTTTAGTCGATGACTTCTTTTCGAAGGACCGGATCTCTTCGGCCAATCCCTGGACAAACTCCGGGAATAGGCCGGCGGAAAGGATCTTCTGGATGAACAGCTCCTCTTCCGGCAACCCCGGCTCTTTTCCTTTTTGGGCTCCGGCAGGCCAGGCCATTGAATTCCATCCGGAGAATCCAGACGAAGATTGGAAAGGCCGGTCAACCGCAGCTACCACTTCTATCATCGACGGCGAATAAATCCCGGGCCCCTGAAGAGAGCCCTTGGTCTTCTTCGTTGATAGGATGATCGCCTCCGATCCCATCTCTTCTTTCACCTTTTTCAATGCTTCCTGGATATCTCTTGCCACATATTGTTTGATCTGCATGAAAAACTCCCTCGCTCTTCATCTTTTTTTTTGTCTCAATCCCACTCTTCCATGTCCCTTAATCCAGCGCATCGCTCTGTTTATTACCTTGGTCCTTTTACCTTTCAACGTTTATGACATGGTCACTGTCCCCATCGCCTGAATCTTTGTCTGAGGAGGCAATTCGCTATGGGAGAGGACCACAACCTGGGGAAGAAGGCGGTCGAGCAACCGTTTCAAATGTCTCCTCAACACGGGGGAGCAAAGAATAACGGGTTGATAATTGAGGTGCGTCATTCGTTCGAGAGCTTGATGGATGTTCATCACCATCTTCTGCGCGAGACCGGGGTCCAGGGAAAGATTGACCCCGTATTCCCCTTTTTGAACGCGATCCCTTAACAGATCCTCTGTATATTGATCGAGAGTGACGAGGGGCAGAACCCCTTCCGAAGTCTCATACTGCTTGATGATAGAGCGGGCCAGCTTCTGGCGGACATATTCGGTCAGAATCTCAGGATCTTTGGTAAGAAGCCCGTAATCGGCCAGGGTCTCCACAATGGTCAAAAGGTCCCGGATGGAGACGCGCTCCTTCAAGAGATTTTGAAGGACCTTCTGCACCGTCCCCAGAGGAAGGAGCTGAGGAGTCAACTCCTCGACCGCCTTCGGAAACTGTTGAGCCAGACGATCAAGTAATTTCTGGACATCCTGCCTGCCCAGAAGCTCGTCGGCATGGGACCGCAGAGTTTCCGTCAGGTGGGTGGTGATGATGGTTGAAATGTCGACCACGGTATATCCTGCAAACTGGGCTTCATCCTTCTTCTTCTCAGGAACCCATAAGGCCGGAAGCCTGAAGACCGGCTCCTGGGTCGGAATGCCGTCCAGCGTTCTCTTCACCTCGCCCGGGCTGAGGGCCATGACATAACCCGGCATCATCTCCCCTCGAGCCACCTCGTTGCTTTTGATGAGGACTCGATACTCTCCCGGTTTCATCTGGAGGTTGTCCCTGACCCGAAGGGGAGGCACGATCAGTCCGAGCTCCGTCGCAAACTGGCGCCGGATGGAGCGGATCCTCTCTAACAGATCTCCGTTCTGCTCTTCATCGACGATCGGGATCAATCCATAACCCACCTCCAGCTCCAGGCGGTCCAACGTTAAGAACGATTCGACCTGCTCCGGAGAAGGCGGCGGGGCCAGCTTCTGCGCCTCTTCGGCTTGCTTTTTCTCCATCTTCTTCTGTTCCTTAAAAACGGTGTAGCCTAAGAGGCCGATCACCAGAGAGAGGCCGATAAAAGGAATATGGGGAAGACCGGGAATCACTCCCAAAAAGAAGAGGATGCCGGCAGAAAGGCTGATGGCCTGGGGCTGAAGCTTGAACTGGTTTCCCAGCTCCTTTCCCATGTTGTGCTCGGAGGCTGCGCGGCTGACGATGATGCCTGCGGCCGTCGAGATCATCAGCGCCGGAATTTGTGAAACCAATCCATCTCCGATCGTCAGAATGGTGAAGGTTTGAGCGGCCGAGAGAAAAGCCATGTTGTACTCAACGACGCCGACGATGAACCCTCCCACGATATTGATGATCATGATGAGCAGGCCGGCAATCGCCTCTCCTCTGACAAATTTGCTGGCTCCGTCCATGGCCCCGTAAAAATCGGCTTCCCGGGCGATCAGCGCCCTTCTTCGCCGCGCCTCATTTTCGTCGATCATTCCGGCGTTGAGGTCTGCGTCGATGCTCATCTGCTTTCCAGGCATGGCATCAAGGGTGAACCGGGCGGCCACCTCTGCAATTCGGCTGCCTCCTTTGGTGATGACGATAAAATTGATGATGATCAGAATGATGAAGATGATAAATCCCACCAGATAGCTTCCGCCGATAACAAAATGGCCGAAGGATTTGATCACATCGCCGGCTGCGGCCGTCCCTTCATTTCCATGGAGCAGGATCAGACGGGTCGTGGCGATATTGAGTGAAAGCCTGAACAGGGTGGTCACCAGAAGAAGCGAAGGAAAGGTCGAAAACTCAAGTGGGGTCTTAATGTAGAGGGAGGTCAACAGAATGATCAGCGAGAAGGTGATGCTCAACGAAAGGAGAATATCCAGCAGAAGAGCAGGAAGGGGAAGGATCATCACTAACAGAATAGAGACAACCCCTCCGGCTAAATAAAGGTCCGCCTGGTGGATCCTGTGGTTGCTGACCTGAAGGGGCAACGAAGAGGCTGTCTTTTCGCTCATCTCTTTATAACGTCCTGTTCTTCATCCTGTAGACATAGGCCAGAATATCGGCCACGGCGCGGTAGAAGCTGGCCGGAATCATCTGACCGATCTCGACGGTCTTGTAGAGGATCCGGGCTAAGGGTTTATTTTCGATCACGGGAATGTGATGCTTCCTTGCCACCTCGACGATCTTCTCCGCGATATAACCGGAGCCCTTGGCCGATACCTTGGGCGCTTCCATCTTCTTCACCTGATAGAAGATGGCCACGGCCAGATGGGTGGGGTTGGTGATGATCACATCCGCTTTTGGAACCTCTGCCATCATTCGCCTCCTGGCCAACTGACGTTGGAGGCTTCGTATTCTCGATTTGGCAATCGGATCTCCCTCGGTCTGTTTGAACTCCTCCTTCACCTCCTGTTTGGTCATCCGGAGATTCTTTTCATAAGTCCAGCGTTGGAAAAGATAATCCAGGCCCGCAAGAACAACCATGACCATGCCGATTCGAAGCAGGAGGCCCCAGGAGATGGAGCGGACATAGTTCAGAATGGCCTCCGGTTCCTGATCTGTCAGAAGCAAAAGGCCGGGCAGTTCCTTCTTAATCGTGACATACGCAACTCCGCCGATGATCAGCAATTTAAGGATCGATTTCAACAATTCCGCCAAGGATTGAATGGATAAGAGTTTTCTCAACCCCTTAATGAAATTGAGTTTGGACCAGTCCCATTTTAAGGCTTCTGTCGCCAAAAGCGTCCGGCTTTGAACGTAATGGCCGAGGACCGATAGGACCAACGTCGTGATGAGAATCGGAGAAATAATCAGAAGGAGGGAGCGAATCAGCTCTACATTGAGGGTCTGAACCATCTCGAGAGAAAAAGACCTAACTCCCGTCTGTTTAAAGAATCGAACCATAAGCTCGGAAAAGTGCCGATAGAGGTAAGAGCCGAAAAGAAACAGAATTGAAGCCCCTCCTAACAGGATAAAGATCGAAGGGATCTCCCGGCTTTTCGCCACCTGGCCTTTTCTTCTCGCATCTTCACGCCTTTTCGGCGTGGCTTGCTCGGTTCGCTCTGAGAAAGACTCTTCTGCCATTATGGTCCCTTCATCAGGGGCAACAGGGTGGTCGCCAATCCCCTGCCCGATTCATCCAACAGGTTTTTGAGAACGGGCCAGAAAAGCTCCACCGAAAGCCCCAAAAAGATAAGCCCCAGACTGATCGTCACCGGGAAACTGGTCATCAAGACATTCACCTGGGGAATCATCCTCGCAATGATCCCCATGGCAATCTGTACCAGCATCATAATGGCCAGAATAGGTGCCACGATCTTAATCGCCAGCACAAACATCTTTCCCGATAGACGAATGAAGAGCTGTGCCAGTCCCTCCCGTGGTTCGAACTCCCCGGGTGCAAGGAGTTGAAAACTCTGCGCGAGGGCTTTAAAAAACCAGTGATGTCCGTCTACCGTCAAAAAGAGAAGGAGTCCAATCATGTAATAGAATCCCGTGACCACGGTCGATTCGCTGCCGGACTGGGGGTCCATGACCTTTGCCATACCGAACCCCATCTGGAATCCTGCCAGTTCGCCTGCAATCTGGAGGCCGGCAAAGATCAGACGGACTGAGAAACCCAATAGAAATCCGATCATCAATTCGGAGAGCGCGAAGAAGCCGAAGCTCAATGGCTCGGACGGGAATCGTCCCATCTCGACCTTGACCGTAGGCAGAAGCGCCAGGCTGATGATCAGTGTCAATCCGGCTTTCACCCTGGCAGGGATGTTCCGCGAATAAAACAGGGGCATCATAAAGACGATCGGCGCAACCCTCATCAGAACGAGGAGCCAGGTCTGAAACAGATCTGCGGTCCACCGGGAAAAGTCATTGACCATCGAAGTCGTTTCCTCTCATCGTGCAAACCCGGGCAACTGAATCAGCAATTGTTCCGTATAATAGACCATCTTCTGCATCATCCAGGGCATGAGAACGAGCAGGGTGAGCAGCACGGCAACGATCTTCGGGACAAAGGTGAGTGTAACCTCGTGCATCTGGGTGACTGCCTGAAAAAGGCTGACGAGGAATCCCACCACCAGCCCCACTCCCATGATCGGCAGGGAGAGGTAGAGAGCGATCTCGATTGCGTCTTTTGCAATGCGAACCACAAGTTCAGGATTCATCTTCGTTTCTCCGAATGAAAAATTTTATTAACTTCTTCCATAGGCTCGGGGATTCAATAAAAACCCTTTACCATCGAGCCCACGATGAGATGCCAGCCGTCGACCAGGACGAAGAGCAGGATTTTGAAAGGCATTGAGATCATCACGGGCGGAAGCATCATCATCCCCATCGATAACAGGATGCTCGAGACCACCACATCGATGACCAGAAAGGGAAGAAAAAGGACAAACCCCATCTGGAAAGCCGTCTTCAGCTCGCTGATCATAAAGGCTGGAAGGAGCACGGTGGTCGGGATATCATCGGTATTCTTCGGTTTTGGAATTTTCGACAAGCCCATGAATAGGGCCAGGTCTTTCTCGCGGGTCTGTTTGAACATGAACTGGCGAATCGGTTTGATCGCCTCTTCAAGGGCCTTCTCCTGTGAAAACTTTTTCTCCATATAGGGAGTGTAGGCATTCTCTTTGACGGCCTGCCAGACTGGAGTCATGATGAAGAAGGTGAGAAAGAGGGACAATCCGATCAGGATCTGATTCGGCGGCATCTGAGGAATTCCCATGGCATTCCTCAGAAAGGAAAAGACGATGATCAGACGTGTAAAGGAAGTCATCATGATCAGAATAGCCGGAGCGAGAGAGAGGATGGTCAAAAGAAAAAGGATCTGGAGGAGAACAGAAGTCTCCTCCGGATTTTTAGAGTCCGTGACGCCGATCTTGATCGAGGGAAGTGAAAGGGCTTTGGTCTGGGCAAACCCCGGTGAGGCGAAGAAAAATAGGAAAATGATCCCCGCTATTCCAATGATCAAGGGAAGATGGAAGGGCCGGAAGTTATTTCCCATAAACTCTCCTCCATAACCCATTTTTTAAACCTTTCGGTTTCGTGAAAAAGGGTGGAAAATATTGGAGAGGAAAGGAGGCTTCCTGTTTGTGTGCAGTCCGGTTCAACATCTTCTCGATGAACTCTCTGTTTTCGATCTTGGTGAGAAGGGAGATGTGAGCCTCTGAGATTCCGAGGGCCAGGACCTCTCCGCCTATCTCGACCAGAGAGAGGTATTTTTGGGGAGCAAGGCACTGGGTGGCCAGCACTCGGATTGCGGAATCATTGGATGCCCCCCCCGCCATCATCCGGTTTTTCTTCAACAACCTGGCGAGAAAAAAGAGAGCAAGTAGAATTATCCCCAGCACAAGAATCATCTTTAAAACGGCCTCGGTCATTTCCCTCAGTCTCCCAGTTGTTTGACCCTTTCAGCAGGACTGATGATATCCGTCAGTCTCACGCCGAATTTTTCATTGACGACCACCACTTCTCCGCGGGCCACCAATTTCTGATTGACCAGGATCTCAAGAGGCTCTCCTGCCAGTTTGGAGAGCTCAACGACAGAGCCCTGCCCTAACTGAAGAAGCTCGCTGATCAATATCCTGGTCCGGCCCAACTCCACGGAGACTTCCAGGGGGATGTCGAGGATAAAGTCCAGATTTCCATTCCCCCTGAGAGACGAGGCATCCTCGCTCATCTCTTCTTGTCCTCCCTTTTCGCCTGTGAAACGGCGCTGCTCTGCATCCATGAACGACCTCCTCATTCAATCTATACGGGTCTTGATCGACCTTCGATCTGAATCGCTTTATTGCCCCTGCAAATCCCTGGTTTGCCGTAGAATTTTGGAATTCCCTGGATTTGTATGGCCAAAAGGTCCGAGACCTCCCGGTTCAAAGAAATCACGTCTCCTTCCTTCCATCTGAGAAGATCCTGGACCATCACCTTCGATCTCCCCAGTTCAACCTTCACCTCTACCTCGGCGGTCTCCAGTCGCGCTAATAGCCTTGATACCCAGTGTTGATCCACTTCAAACTGCTCGCCCTGAAATCCCGAATAGAGTTTGTTTTTAATCGGTTCGATAATGGCGTAGGGAATGCAGAGGGTGATCATCCCCGGGAAATCCTCCAATTCCACCCCGAAAGAAATAGTGATAACCAGATCACTGCCCGGAACGATTCTCACAAATTTAGGATTCATCTCACTCCGGGTATATTGAAACTTCAGGGGATGGACGGAACTCCATGCCTTATCCAGGTCGCTAAAAACCATGGCCACCACCTTCTGGATCAGTCTGGATTCGATTGCCGTAAATTCCCTGCCTTCGATTCGGAAGCTCATCTTTCCTGATCCCCCGAAAAAAATATCGACGAGGGTGAAGACAAGCTTCGATTCCAAAACTAAGATGGCATGCCCCCGGAGAGGTTCCATTTTGAAGATGTGAAGACTGCTCGGAAGGGGAAGAGTCTTGATAAAATCTTCGAACTTCAACATCTGGATGCCCTTCGAATTCACATCGACGATCTTCCTCAGGGATGATGAGAGGCTGGTCCTGAACATTCTGCAAAAATAATCGTTGACGACATCCAGAACGGGCATCCGTCCCCGGATGATCCGATCGGGGTTCGTGAAATCGTATGCAGTAACCCCAGATCGGCTTGACGCCTTCGGGTTGGGTGTGGTGTCAACTTCGCCTCCTTCCATTCCATGAAGCAAGGCATCGATCTCTTCTTGGGACAATATCTTTTCCATATTTTGATCTTACTGGATGACGAATTCGGTGAAGTAGACCGTCCTCACCTTAAATTTTTCAAAGAGCTGATTCGCTTTAAGGCCAATTTCCTCTTTCAGTTTCATCTTCCCCTTCGAGTCTGAAATTTCCGAGTAGGTTTTGTTAGAGAGAATGGTCAGGATGGCATCCTTCAACTGGGCCAAGCGTTTGTCATACTCCTCGTTTGGCTTTGACTCCTCGCTTTCAAGATGGATCTTGATCTTTAAAAATCTCGAAAATTCTGCATCGGCAAGATTGACGATCATCGAATCAAGGCTGTAGATATGACCCTGCTTTGCCGGTTCGGGTTTCTTCTCCTGTTTTGAGACCTCCTCCTTAAAGGGATGGATCGCCGCCGGAATGATGGACGGGGCAAAGAAAAAGATTGAACCAGCGGCCAATAGAATGATGAAAAAGAGTCCAGCAATGATGATGAGGAGGAGGCCCTTCTTCTTTTTGGGGGCATTTGGAGACTTGCTTTTTGGCTCTTTGTCCTCTTTTATCTCGGCAACCCGTTCTTCTGCCATGCTGTCTTTTCCTTGAATTAAACTTCAGAGAGAAGAATAGCAACGAATGTGCCAATCGGAAACAATTTGTCAGAGTTGGCTAATCTTTTGAAAGAATTGGTTTTTTAAAATGAAGGGGAGAATTGGGAGGGGGGAACGGCCGTCAATATTCAAGCCCTTTGTCAACGATTTGACAGAAAGCAGTTTGAAGTTTTAAGTTCGGGGTTCGGAGTCATCATTCTTCTATTTTTTCACTCCGAGCTCCGAACTTTAAACTCCAAACTCCTAACGGATATTGATCAGCTGGGCCAACATCTCATCGGTGGTGGTGATCACTTTGGTATTGGCCTGATATCCCCTCTGGATGATGATCATCTTAATGAATTCAGAGGCTAAGTCAACATTCGACTCTTCTAACATTGATGAAGAAATATTTCCCATGCCTCCCACTCCCGGTTTATTGTACAATGGGTCACCTGAAGTCGTTGTGGCCTGATAAAGCGTCGATCCTTTCCTGGCTAAGCCGTTGAGGTTGGGGAAATCAGCCAGAGCCAGTCGGGCGATCTTTCTACGGGTCCCGTTCGTGTAATTGGCCACGATATTCCCTTCATCATCGATGCCCACACCCGAAACCGTCCCAGCCGTATATCCGTCCTGAGCAAGGGTCTGAATGGCGGAAGCCGCCCCATACTGGGTCGTTCCTGTAAAATCGACATCGATGGCATTGGCCGCAATCGTGCTGCCGTTCGTAAAGTTGATCGCTGAAGTATTGAGATCATCGGGCGTCGGTGAGGTGAGTGCCCCGCTTGTATTAAATGTCAATGTATCTGTGCCGATCTGCTGATACCTCCCGGCCGTTCCGCCAATGACTTCTCCCCCGTCGATCAGCGCATGCCAGGCCCAGGTATTGGCGGCGGTCTTTCTGAAGGCAATCAGCACGGGATGGGATTGGCCAAGGGTATCAAAAACATTGACCATCGTTGAAAAATTGGAAATATCGGAGGGCCCTTGTCTGACCGTCCAGGTCACTGTCCCATCGACTACCGTAGCTCCAATGGTCGTCGGCCAGGTGGGTCCGGCTGCGCCGGAGGTGCCGGCGACCGTACACTCATAGGAGTAACCATTGGGAGTCGGGGGATAGACTCTTGTCCCCGCCGTATAAGCTGTGGAAGCTGCCCAGGCGCTTCCAGAGTAGGTAGGGACAGAATCACTCGCATCCAGATTGAGGACCATATCGACTGTGCTCGTCACCCTCGGAGGAATCATGCTGTTCTGATTGATCTGGACATCGGCCAGGGTCTCGACCAACGACGTCCCTGCGCTGTCATAGAGGTATCCCTGCACCTGGTAACCTTGAGCGTTCACATAGAAGCCCTGATTGTCGATGATGAAGTGGCCCGCCCGCGTGTAAAATGTCTCCGCTGAGCTCGCATCTTGCACGATGAAAAATCCCTTGCCGTTGATGGCTATATCCGTGGCCACATTGGTAGTCTCCAGAGATCCCTGGATAAAGTTGCCGTCTACTGTAGAGATCGACGCACCGGCGCCGGTCTGACTCCCTCCTCCCACACCAGTGAGAGAGACACCCAGGACATCCTCAAAATGGGCTGTACTGCTCTTAAACCCTGTGGTTTTGACGTTTGCGATGTTGTCCCCGATGACCTTCATGGCGGTGCCGTGCGTGTCCAGACCGCTTAGACCGGAATAAAAAGATGATGTAATCGACATGATGAACCTCCTTTTTCTCTGGTGGCTATGATTGAATAGATAAGATATCGCTAAGCGTTATTCGCCTCGATCCGAGATTCAGATAAACGATCCCATTTTCAAATGAAACACTCTTCACCGTGTCAATCAGAGAAGAGGTCACCGGGATCGATTGACCTTTTTCGTCCAAAGCCGTGACCTGGAAGAAATAGACTCCGTTGGGTTGCGTCACTCCCTGCTGGTTCTTCCCATCCCAGACCAATTTCTGTTTTGAACCGTCTTTGGATCCGGCTTCGATGGTGCGGACCAGTCGGCCTTGAGCGTCATAGATCTGGATAGTGGCCTTTCCGGATTTGGATAATTGATAATAACCTTCCGAAACTTTTCCGTTTTCTATGGATAGACCGTTGCCGACCGCTTCAACCTTCTTGCCGATGAGTCCAACCCCCTGCAAGTTGTTCATGGAGGCCTGATAGTCGGCGATATTTCCAAGGATCTTGTTCATACTGTTCAAAGCCTCAAGGCTGCCGAATTGGACCATTTGAGTGGCCATCTGATTATTATCGATAGGCTCAAGAGGATTCTGATACCTCATCTGGGTCACAAAAAGATTTAAAAAATCCTCCTGGGTGAGGGTGTTTTTCTTTTTTTCTTTTTGAGCGGCCTGAGAGGACGCATCCGTTACAGTCGATAAAGCGGAGGCGAGCATTTAAATTCTCCTTTCTAAACGAAAAGATCGATGGATCTATTCCCGTGGAGGTTTAGGATCGCAGGAGGGGTTGAGTTTTCCGGCGAATATTCTACGGGAGAGTCATGATTTTCTACAAATCGGTCCGATGACTTTTCGCCGTTGAACATGGAGTTCCTCCCTCCATCATAAAAATCTTTCATCCCATGCTGGACGAAGACATTGAACCTCTCCAGCTTGAAACCACCGGTCTCAAGAATTCTGCTGAGTTCCGACCGGTGGGTCTCCAACAGCTCTTTGGCCACCGGGCTTTCCGCCCAGAGAGTGGCTTTTACTATCTCCCTCTCCTTTGTAATTTCCATGCGGAGGTTACCCAGCTGTGGAGGATCCAGCAAGAGGTTTACCTTCTCTTCCCCATTTCGAACAGACCAGACCATTTTCTGGCCAACCTGACGATAAATTTCAAATGAGTCCACTCGGGGAGGAGAACTGTTTTGCGCCTTTGAAGTCTCCCCAGGTAAAAAGAGTTCCGTTTTTAACTCCCCGACAGCTTCATTCTGAACAGAATAAGATTCGGAAAGTGCGGAATGATGTTTCAATGAAATCCACCCACCGGGATCTTTTTCATGGGCGGAGCTTGACCCGCTGACTTGAAGTCTGTCAATCGATTCAAATTTCAATGTTGAGGCTGTTTGGCTTTCTTCTAAAGAAACCGCGGATGGATCTATCGAAGTCAAGACTCTCTTGCCTTCACCCTCCATCTGACCGGTTGCCCATCTATGGGGGCCGTTTTCAGGGGCGGAGCGTGATCCGCTGACTTGGGATCTGTCAATCGATTCAAATTTCAATGTAAGATCTGAGATCTCTTTTTCTAAAGAGACGGGGGGGGGGCTGGAAGCCGTCGGAACTCCCTGGCCATCATTCTCTATTCGACTGGGCATTAGAGAATTTCCTGCCTTACTCCCTGTCGATTGAAATAAAGAGAAAGTTTCCTTTTGGAAGCCGTCCCCAGGTTCGACAAGCCTCTGAACGGTCCCAGAAATATCCTTTTCCAAAAGAGATAAGTCTGGTGATATTTGTTCACTCCCGGATTGAAACCCGGGGGGAGCGATCATTTTTCCTTCAATGCTCCGAGAAAGAAAGGGGGCATTGAAGGGAAGGTTGAGCTGATCAGACGAAAGAGAACCGGAAGGATCCGTAACAATTCTTTCCAGACCATTAAGGGGGATGGGAATGAAAGGGTCATTTCCATACTTAACTTGTTCCGGAGGAGGAGGGGCTCCCCGTAGGTCTCCCCCTCTCGGATCGGGGTTTCCGGTTTCGCAATCTATCAATAATGGAATGTTTGATGCCGAACGGATAGGGAAAGGAAACTCCTGTCCTTCCAAAAGGTTGGAAACATTCGCTGGTTCGATGAAAGCAAAGACAAAAAGTGGAGCAGAAGTATCGGATGGAAGAGATTCTTCCTCATCCAAGTTGGGCAAGGCCGATTCTTCTAATAAAGGGGTAGGGAACGCCCCTCCGCATCCATCGTCATTACAATCCCCTTCTTCCACTTTGATCATTTGATTGAGGAGGATGGAATTGAACTCTCCTGAAGAAATATCAGGAGAAAAGATAGAAGGATTTCCTTCAATTCCGGTAGACGTCAGGTTGGTTAAACGTGGCAGTTCCATCATTTGTCTTTACATAGAGCAATGGACGTGCCAAAAATTTCAATTTTTTGTTACTCTCATTTCTCTTTTATTTTTAATAAGTTAACATTGTAAAACTCCAGTATTAAAAAATCTAATCCTGATCGGTCCGGCAATAATTTCCTTGTCTTTGAAATAAGAGAGCATTATTTTCCACACACACATCTCTTCATAGAATGCTGATAAGAGTAGTAATGCAGAGATAAGACTCCCATTGGAAGTTGGGTTTGATGACCTAAAAGAACGGCTTTGTGAAAGATGAGATGATTTTTGGAATAAAATTATTTGGCATGAATATTGCTTATTATATATGCGATGGATGAAATAAGCCTACTCAATGAGAAACGCGAAGATTTTAGGGTGCCATTGGAAGTAGAGGTCGAGATTCAAGCCTTCCATCGCGACATTAAGATGATGGGCTGGGTCAACGATATTTCCCATGGAGGATTTAAGTTAACAGCGAACACTCCTGATAATTTTAAGGGTATCTTTCAGCAAGGAGACGCCATATCCTTTGAAACCTTTGAAGATTTTTATAGCCTCAAAGGGAACGGAAGAATCGCTTGGATATCTCCCGATGGAGAAACCCTCGGCGTGAGGTTTGATCAATTGCCCGACGAAAGTCGCGTTTCCCTCCATCAATTTTTGGTTTGCTTTAACCACTTAAACAATTTCCCTCAAGGACTTTCTACCCTTCAATCTTCTCCTCTGCTCTCATAAAAGCCCTGAAATAGACCCTTCAACGTCGAAATCTTGACGCATAGGGGGAGAAAGGGTGTCATCATCTACCCGCCCAGTATAAAAAACGGGCAAGGGCAATCCATCCTACAAGGCTTCGAATGGCGGTTTTTTATAATTTTATGGAAAACGGGGGACTTCACTCATATTGAATTTCGGCAGGGAAATGAAGCGGTTGTGCTGATGCGGGAAAAGGTTCGCCTCGAAGCCTTTCCGAACGGATCGCCCTTACCCGTTTGAGCAGAAATGATGCAACATCTGGGTTTATCTTCAAAGGGATAAAGAGAAACTTAAGGTGAGGTTCAAGTCAGCAAAACTGGATTGATTCACTCCGACTACACAATCTTGGATATGCCGCTGTATTCGTCCGCAGCGGAATCCATTGCCTCGCCATAGATATCCAAACCCTTAAACTTGAATACAAGATGAGAAGGGTCGAGTGTTCCGTCTCCTGACCCATTTTGAGAAATTTTGAAAATGACATCCGCTGTTTGAGAATTGGGGTGGTAGACCACACTGACGGGAAGAGGCGAAATATAGATTTCAGTCGCTGCTAACGGGAGGCCCCAATTGTAAACGCCACCCCTGTTTTGCCCGTTGGCTTTGGTGATACTCCAGTAGGCGGGGGATTCCACGGTAGAACCATCCATAGGCTTGCTAAAAATGAAATGCATCGTAAAATAGGCCGAACCATTCGGTTCCGATAGTGAGGGATCAAGGTCAGACACCCTCGTCCCTGGACCAGCCGTGTTAATGAAATCGGTGCTGTAGGCAGAGAGTATTTTGGGATGTTTCCGCTGATAGATATAAGAACCGAGTTCGAGTGCCAGCATTTGATCAATCGATGAAAGGATCGAAACCTGTTCCTGGGCTTGTTCGAACTCTTTTTGATCAGCATACACAGAGCCAAGCTCAAAATAGGCATAGCCGAGGTTCTTCTTCAGTGAGACGGCGGATTTTAGCTCGGTCACCGCATCATCATAGCGTCCCATCCGGTGGTAGGTCTGGCCGAGAGCGAATGCCGCCTCTCCCGGAGAATGGGCATTGACCGTCTTGAAGGCCTGTTCCGCCTCAGTGTATTGCCCTGTCTGCAAATAAGCTTGCCCTAAAGAATACCGGTTGAGGGTTGAGGTGGAATCGATCTTGACGGCTTCAGTATATTCTGCCTTTGCCTCTTCGTATCTGCCCAGACTGAAATAGAGGTTGCCTAATTGAACATGATAACTGTCGTTGATGGGGTCGAGCTTGATGGCCTGTCGGTAAGCTTTGAGGGCATCATCGGTCCGGTTCAACTTCAGTAAAGACTGAACCAGGTAGCGATAACCATTGGCCGTGTATGGGGAATACGGTGAAAGTCCAATGGACCGCCGGAACTCTTTTACCGCGCCTTCATAGTTACCCTGGTGATAGAAGTCAATCCCCCTAGACAAGGCATGATTGGCCATCTCCTCATATCGGTCGTGTTGGGGCGAGACAGCTGAAAACAATGCATCAACGGTTCCGGCTCCAGCAGTTCCTAATATATTCATTAACGGCTCCTTACATGGACAGATGTAAGTCTACTCCTAAGTTATCGTCTTTTTCAGTTAGAAACTGAAGTCAGAAATTTTGGGGTCAGTTTTGGGCAGCGGTAATTCGCTTAAACATTTCTTTTCTTTTCCTAAACTCTCTCTCGATCATATAAAAATTGTTCACATTTTATTCAGGACCTCCTCATTGACTTTTCGATTTTAAATTAATAAAGTTATCTCGAAACTTCAGCGAACGGTATTATTTTTTTAAAACCCGGATGGAGAATCCTATGGAAGAAAATGCAGAACGTTGTTTAATGTGTGGAGGAGAAAAAGGATTACAAGGAGTTGCTTTAACCGTCGGAAGGAGGACATTTCATCTTTTTTACCTTTGCGATAAATGTGGGAATATAAAAATTGAAGATTTACTAAGAATTATTAAATCACAAAGTAAACCTTAACGTTGTAAAAAATTGAGTTAAACGGACATGGGTGAATCCCGCTCAAAGCGGGGCTTCGGGGCGAACCTTCAGGCCTATGGGCACCCACGTCTCTAACCCATACTGGATGTCACCTTTGGTGAAGTCCAGCGATTCCCTTAAGACATCCGGTTAACCGCCATTCGAAGCCTTGAAGAGCGGTTTACCCATGGCCGGTTATGCAACTATCAGGTAAACCCTCTTAGAAAGTGTTCAACTTTCTAAGAGGGTGTGCTAATCTTAGTTGAATAAAAAAGAGAGTGGCACCAAAAATGGTGGTAAGATCTTGATCCGTCAAGAAAAAAAATTCACCAAGAAAGGAGCCAATAATGAGAAAGATATTACGAATTGGACGAGGTGTCAAGGTCAGAAGAGGCCTTTCCCTATTTTCTTGACAACCTGACCTAATTCTAATAATTTTTATCTATGCCCCGGCTCGCAGGAATCTGTGTTGAACATTAATCTCACCGTTTCACGCAACGGGGAAACAAAGGCATTGGGCGTCTGGAAAAGTGGATAGAAAAAATAGAAAAGTGTCACTGATTTAATTTGGAGGATGCATGGAGGAGAAGATATTGGTTGTGGATGATGAGGAGGTGATTTGCAATATTTTAGTCCGGAGGTTGGGAAGGGAAGGATATTCCTGCACCACGGCCAATAATGGGAAGGAAGCCCTCAACCATTTTTATAAAAGCAAATATTCTCTCATCATCTCGGACATGAAAATGCCAGAGATGACCGGGATTGAACTTTTGCAGAAGGTTAAGGCCATTGACCCCAAGATGAAGATGATCATGATGACTGCCTACCCGGAGATTGATCTGGCGGTGAATGCGATGAGACTCGGGGCTTACGATTTCATCATCAAGCCAGCAGACCTTGACCTGATCGTCATGAGCGTGAAGAAGGCCCTTGAGAGCAAACGACTCGAAGAGGAGATTGAGGCCTATCACAATCGTTTAGAAGAAATGGTGGAAGAGCGGACGGCCAAACTTCAACAGGCTTATCGATTTCTTAAAAAGAGTCACCTGGACTCGGTCAAAGTTTTGGCTGAGGCGATCGATGCAAAAGACCCCTATACCCGCGGGCACTCCGATCGGGTGAAACGGATGAGTCTGGCCATTGCCAGGCAGATGGGCTTCTCCGAGGAGAAGCTGGAGAATCTGGAATATGGAGCGCTCCTTCACGATATCGGTAAGATCGGCATCAAAGACGAGATTCTTCAGAAGGAGGGACCGTTGAGCAAAGCAGAGTACAAGTATATTCAGGAGCATCCGATGATCGGAGTGAAGATCGTAGAAGGAGTGGAATTTTTTAAAGAGAAGCTTCCGATGATCCGTAACCACCATGAACATTATGATGGTAACGGTTATCCGGACGGTCTGGCTGGCGAGGCCATCCCCCTGGAGACACGGATCATCAGCCTTCCTGATGCGTTTGATGCCATGACCAGCGCCCGGCCCCATCGAGGAGTGATACCCCTTCAGGATGTTCTCGGAGAACTGGAGAAGTGCAAAGGCAAACAGTTCGACCCGAAGATTGTAGATATCTTTATTCAGGGGAAGATTTATAAGCTGTAACTGCAGGAGAAATTCATGGAATAGTGGAAGAGTGGAATACTGGAATGTTGATTTTTATCTGATTTTTAATTCAATAATTCTTCGCCATTATTCCATCATTCCAACATTCCATCCGAGATCATGCGAACCTGATATGAATCAATTTTTAAAATCCCGTGCAGGTTGATCGTTAAGATTATGCCAGCAAACCTCACCCCCCAATATTTAGAAGCAGATGCCAAGTTCAAGCAGGCCAGGTCCATTCCAGAAAAAATCAAAGCTCTTGAAGTGATGATGGCTATCATCCCTAAAAATAAAGGGACGGAAAGACTCCGGGGACAACTGAAGTCCCGGATGGCTAAATTGAAAGATGAACTACAAAAGAGACCTGCGGTCAGCAAGGCAGAGCAGGTATATAATGTTAAAAAAGAGGGGGCGGCTCAAGTGGTACTGCTGGGCCTTCCTAATGCGGGGAAATCGAATCTTTTTACTCACCTGACTCATGCTATTTCTGAAGTTGCGGATTATCCATTTACCACGCAGAAGCCCATCCCGGGGATGATGAGGTTTTAAAACCTCCAGATTCAGCTGGTAGATACACCGCCCATTCAGATGGACCGGATCGAACCCGGATTTCCTAACCTCCTGAGGAATGCCAATGGATTTATTATTGTTCTGGACCTGGCCGATGATCCTGTCTTTCAGATGGAGGTGATTCTTGAAGAGTTGAACCGGATGAAGATAAAGATAGAGGATGGAGATTCAGCCTCTCCTCTGGAGCAGTTGTAGGCATTTGGTCGGACCAAGGCGATAGCTTGAAATGATAAAGAAAGTGCAGGAAGTTAGCTCCCCAAAAGGGTTTAGGATTGCATTTTCAGCCTCAAAATGAGCGTCCTAAGAATCTCAACAGGAGATAAAATCTCGAAAAGATTCAAAAGATAGGGACAACGATCACGCGTGTTTTTCAATTCTCTCTGCAAATTGCTTGACAGCGCTACGGGGAGTTCTGCCTAAACTGCAGATATCTTACCACTGTATGTACCTTCGAAAAGGTTACCATATGGAAGACGTGTTAACCCTCAAAAACATATGAGGACTACCCGAACTTTTTCATTTTCATTCCAGAGACTTCCAATAGAAATGTGATTTAGCCTTGGCTTGCAGTACTATTGCAGTAGTTTGATGGCAAAAAATCGGTAAATTCAGGCAAAAGACGGTATATAGCAGTATATCCGTTTTCTTATCGATCTATTTGAATAAAAAGAGTTTTCTTTAAGCTTCCCTATCTTACCGATTTGATGGGCGATTAACTGTTAACCACTAGCCCGACTTCCGCAGTTTGCTGGTTGGTTTTAGCAAAATTTGGGCTTTGTGTGTTGAAAAAGCCTTTAATTTCGAGGGGAGTTGCTTTGAATTGGCGAAAATAGTGACTAACAATAATGATAATTTGC
>VGRY01000014.1 GCA_016875195.1 Deltaproteobacteria bacterium | reverse complement strand
TCAATTTTTGAGTCAACTTTTCTGCCCATGAAAAAAGATCCGGATTCAGACGAAATGGAAGGAAAAAAGGGGACGGTTCTATTTTTGAGATAATAGTCCGGAGACCCCTGTCGAAGCGACCTTGTGATAGGATTTTCTCGACCCTTCTGTTCATCCTGCGTCAAGGAACTATTGCCGCAGTGCACCACAAGTTTAGGGCTTGACAAATTTAAACTAGTTTATTAAACCGGTTTATTAAAGGAGGGCGATCGTCCATGAGAACAAAGTCGCAAAAGGTCAGTGCTTTTGAGGCCAAAACAAAGCTTTCGGAGTTATTGCGGGAGACAGAGCAAGGAGGCTCTTTCGTCATCTATCGGCGAGGGAAACAAGTGGCTCGACTGGTCCCCCCTGTGAAAGAGGAGCAAGAGGTAGACTTAAAACAGGTTTTATCTTCTTTCCGTGAGATTCGTGAGCGGATTTCTGGGAAAGTCTCAATTCGTGAATTGATAGAGGAGGGTCGGCGGTTCTGATGGAATGGGTGATCGATTCATCCATAGCGTTAGCTTGGGCTCTTCCTGACGAAACATCCAAGGAAGCTGAGCGATTTTTAAGTCGGGTCTCGATCCGAAGCATTCTTTGGGTTCCGGCATTGTGGTGGTATGAAATGGCAAATGCATTGCTGATGGCACGGCGTCGAAAGAGATTGATAGAGGCGGATAGGATACGCTTAATGGAGCTTTACCGAGAGCTTCCTATTCGGACAGATATGATGCTTGATTCAGATATCATGTGGCGTTTTTATACTCAGGCCGTAGAATATAATCTCTCTGCCTACGATGCGGCTTACCTGGAGCTGGCTCAACGCAGGGGTTTAGGGCTTGCAACAGCGGATCGGCCTCTTCGTTTGGCAGCGGAAAGAGCAGGCATAAAAACGACTTCTTAAGGTAAAGAAAAAGGGGACGGTTCTATTTTTGAGAAACTTGGTTAAAAGAAAGGACAGGCTATTTTGAGGAAGTTCAAGGCTGAAGACCTCCAAACCTTCCCTGGACGTTCATCCCATCGTTGTTATCGTAGTTCGGTAATCCTTGCGGAAGCGACCTTGTGTGATTTGAGGAAAAGGGGACGGTTCTATTTTCGAGATAATTGGTTAAAAAATTCCTCTTCCACTTCGTAAGTGGAAGAGGAAGTGAATTGTCAATGGTGAAGATGCGCATTTTTACGCCCCCGCTGACTCCATTTTTGAGTTAACCTTGCCAAATTAAACAAAAAACGAAACAAAGGAAATAGACTAAATAAACCAGACAGACCAGATAAACAAGATAAACTAAAAAGACCAGAAGGACCAAATAGACGAGGCAGAAGAGAAAGACTGAATCGACAAGGAGGAAACTTATAATGGATTCAACCAATAGGAGAGGGATGGGATGGATTCCGGACTATCCGGATTTCAGGGACTATACGGAGGAGACCGAGGAGGTCAAATCCGTTCTTGGACCTCCAAAGGGGTTGAGGGCTAAAACCCTTCCACAATCTGTGTACCTCAGACAATGGTGTTCGCCGGTGGAAGACCAGGGAGGTCTTGGTTCCTGCGCGGCCCATGCAGGGGTGGGTATGATTGAGTATTATGAACGGAAGTCCTTTGGGAGGTATATCGATGCCTCGAGGCTCTTTCTTTACAAGGTGACCCGCAATCTGATGAAGATGAAGGGAGATACAGGGGCCTATCTGAGGACGACGATGGGCGCGATGGTGCTCTTCGGGGTGCCACCGGAGGAGTACTGGCTTTATTCCGATGACGAGAAGAGGTTTGATCAGGAGCCTCCGGCCTTCTGTTATGCCTTTGCCCAGAATTATCAGACTCTCAAGTATTTCAGACATGATCCACCCGGAGTAAAGTCAGGGGAGGTTTTGACGAAACTGAAAACTTATCTATCCAAGGGGCATCCAGCGATGTTTGGTTTTACGGTTTACAGTTCCATTGAGCAGGCAGAAAAGACAGGCCGGATTCCCTTTCCCACCTCTAAGGAGAGGATTGAAGGGGGACATGCGGTTGTGGCTGTAGGATATGATGATGGGATGAAGATTAAGAATCGTTATGGCAAGGGGGAGATCACAGGGGCTCTCCTGATTCGCAACTCCTGGGGTAAGGATTGGGGAGAGGAGGGTTATGGTTGGCTTCCCTATGAGTATGTGCTCAGGGGGCTTGCCGAGGACTTCTGGTCGATCCTGAAGAAGGAGTGGATCGATACCGGCCAGTTTAAGGCATGATTGTGATGGGATTCCTTTTGGCCTTTTTGGTCACTCTGGTAGTCACACCTCTTGTCAAGAAGGCGGCTATCCGTCTAAAGATATTGGACCATCCTGATCCGAGGAAGATTCATTCCCGTCCCATTCCTCTTCTGGGGAGCATTGCGGTTTATCTGGGCTTTTTGGCAGGACTCTTTCTATCCGGATTTCATCCTTTTCTTGACAAGGAACTCTTCATCCTCCTTTCAACGGCCACCCTGCTCCTTGTCGTGGGTCTTCTGGACGATGCCGGATTCTTGCATCCTCAGATCAAGCTGATGGGCGCCATGCCCGTTGCAGGCCTCATTCTCATCTATTTCGATTTGGGCCTGAAGGTTTTTCCATTCCAATTTTTGAATTACTTCTTCACCCTTTTCTGGGTTGTAGGGATCACAGCAGCCTATAATCTCCTTGACGGAATGGATGGGCTTTCTACAGGGGTCTGTCTCATTGCCTCTTCCTTTTATCTGACGATTGGGATGATGACGGGAGATCCCCTTTTGATTTTCCTACCTCTTTGCCTCATGGGTGCGTGCCTTGGCTTTCTGATCTATAACTTTCATCCTGCGAAGATCTTTCTTGGAGATAGTGGAGCGATTCTTCTTGGATTTTTGTTGGCATCAATGGGATTGAGGGTGGCCAATAATGAATCCCTTCCTATTATGACAAGATGGATGCTTCCAATTCTCATATTGGCTGTCCCCATCTTTGACACGAGCCTTATCACCCTATCGAGACTCAGAAGAGGTTTGATTCCTTTTCTTCATCCAGGGAAAGACCACTCCCATCATCGCCTTTACAATCTCGGGCTCGGCCAGAGAAAATCGGTCCTTTTGATTTATCTTCTTGGAACAATAGGTGGCCTTCTTTCCTTGTTGATCTATCGATTAACCTCCTTTTCAGGATATGTAATTTTTGGTTTCCTGATCGTTTTGGGTTTAGCCCTCCTCTTTCTTTTTGAAAAACTCCCCTATGATCGCCAAGAGCTTGCCAACCATCCCTCCACTTCGTAGGTGGAAGGAGAGTTGACAAGGTAATCTGAATCGATTAATTATGTGATGCTTATCAAGCCTTAGCCTGCCGAAATAGAAACGACCGTTTAAACTTTGAGACGAAACTGATGGGTGGGGGATTTTCGAGGAATATGAAAGTTACGATCATTGGAGCTTCTGTCTCCGGCCTTTTTTTGGCCTACCTTTTAGCAAAAGAGGGTGTTGAGGTCGAGATCTTTGAGAAGGAGGAAAACGCCCATGGATCTCTTCGTACCCTTATTGTGACCAGCAAGATCTATGAGGCTATGGAGTTTATTCCGGAGGAATCGATCCTCAATAAGATCAAACATCTTGAACTCTCTTCGAGGTCGCAAACCCTCCGGCTCGAACTCAAAGACCCTGACCTGGTGATTGAACGAGGAAGACTTTTATCCCTCCTTGCCCATCTGGCTGAAGAGGCTGGGGCAAAGATTCTGTTTCGGCACCGATTCGAAGGGTTTGCCCAGTTTGGAAAGAAGACTCTGGTGAGTCTTCGAAACCTCAAAATCAATGAACCGATCAAGGTCAGCACAGATGTTCTCGTCGGCGCCGATGGTGCGCTGAGTACGGTCGGTCGTTTCGCATCGCTGGATGGTCATCCCCTTGTGACTTTGCTTCAGGCACGGGTGACCTTACCCCAATCCATGAGTGCTGATACAACCCAGATCTGGTTCCGCCCCGACCAAACGAAATATTTTTACTGGCTCATCCCGGAATCGGATAGGACCGCCGCCGTGGGTCTGATTGCCAATGATTCCCGGCAGGCCGAAGCTTGTTTAACTGAATTTCTCCAGAGCAAAGACCTGGAGCCCTTTGAATTTCAATCAGCCCTTGTTCCGATGCACCGATTCAGATATGGCGGGGATGTTCTATCTGAAGAACGAAATGTCTTTGCAGTGGGGGATGCGGCGGCTCAGGTCAAGGTGACGACAGTCGGAGGGGTGGTTACCGGTCTGCACGGCGCAAGGGCTCTGACCGATGCCATTCTCAACGGCAGAAATTACCCCAAGGCATTGCGTAAATTAAAAATAGAACTCAACCTCCACCTTTTGATCAGGCAGATACTCAACCGGTTCAGCGGAGAGGATTACGATCAATTGATCGGTATGATTCACGGTAGGCTGAAGGAAACTCTTGAAGAATGGAACCGGGATGAACTGACACAAAGTTTTTTGAGATTGATTTGGACCGAACCCCGGTTGATCAAGCTTGGAGCAAAGGCCCTGCTGAAATCTTTTCTATAATCTGAGGGTTGGATTACCGGGTTGCCTGAGTAGGATTCCAATCATACCTTTGACTTTCTTACCCCCTCAGCCCTTTTTATTGCCCGACTTACTGTCGCATAGGGAATAATATTAATGAAGCAATCGGAGCGCGAAGGGTAGAAGTTCCTAAATCCTTCTCAGAGCGCAGAAATAGGGATGGATTGTGTAGAAGAGGTGAGTAAAAGAATTTGTTCTGCTAAGCAGATAACACGCCCGGAGCTAATATCCATCTTCTTTTTTTTCAAGCGCCCGGAAGTGATTGAAAAAAATCCCAACCCCGCATAAACAGGAGATTTTCTTCAGTAACCTGCGGAAGTCGGGTTAGATCTCTCCATGGGATCCAGAACTAAAAAAGGGGTTACCCCTACCGGGGTAACCCCTTTTAAGTTTGTTCAAAAGGGATAAAACCCTCCCCTCTCTCCCGCAATCCATCAGCTAGAAAATAGAATCTCGTTTAACGTTGTCGAAGCTCGTATCGAGGCTCGGCTTTCGAAACTTGAAACTCGAGCATCCTGCGTCGAGCTTTGGGATACGATACGAGCATCGTTACCCATAACCGTTTGACTACCAATTTTCATGGTTCGTGGGTACCCTCCGGGAATGGGCCATTAGCTCAACAGCTCGGATATCCCGAGCAACTCTTCGCGGGTAAACACCCCTTTTTCCACGAGCGATTGGGTATGGAATCCTATCTGCAACTCTTTGGGCACAACGAACATTGCATTTTTATCTTTTATTGAATGGGTGAAGGCCAACTTCGCCCATCTTAACCCCGATTCAATCTGCGTTAATCCTCGTAAATCCTTTCTTCTCTCTACTAAAATACCGATCAGGTCACCTTTCTTAAGTCCATAATTCTTACAAAAGACTTTATAGACGATCATGCTTCCGCCCATCCGCAAACAAACGATTGATGTTTAAACCCACTTGTTGATAGTTTAGCAGAAATCTTGAAAAAATGTCAATAAAAAAGATGATCAGGAAACGAAAGAGGGTCTAATTTTTTTCTGAGTTCCTGTATCTGGGGCGTTTGTTGGAATCGAGGATCTTTTTTCTAATCCGCACGGAGGACGGAGTAACCTCGACCAGTTCGTCTTCTTTGATAAATTCAATCGCCTGTTCAAGACTAAGGAGCCTGGGCGGAATCAGTTGTAAGGCGTCGTCTGACCCTGCTGCCCGGATATTGGTCAGTTTCTTCTCTTTAATTACGTTGACATCAAGATCGTTCTCTTTGGAATTCTCGCCCACCACCATGCCCTCATAGACAGGCGTGTTCTCTTTGACAAAGAGCGTCCCACGGGGCTGAAGATGGTGAAGCGCATACGTCGTCGTTTTCCCTGCCCGGTCTGCAACAAGGGTTCCGGTGGCGCGTTTAGTAAGTGGACCGTGCCATGGTTCATACCCATCGAAAATATGGTTGAAGAGCCCTGTCCCCCTGGTATCGGTGAGAAATTGAGAACGAAACCCGATCAGCCCTCTTGATGGAATCCTGAACTCAAGTCGGACCCTGCCGTGGCCGTTATTATTCATCTTCTGCATTCTGCCCTTGCGGATTCCGATCTGCTGTGTCACCACTCCAATGAATTCCTCCGGAACATCAATGACCAGGTGCTCCATGGGCTCATGGAGAACCCCATTGATATTTTTTGTAATGCTCTCCGGCATGGAGACCGAAAGTTCATAGCCTTCCCTCCGGATCATCTCGATCAGGATGGCAAGCTGCAACTCCCCTCTTCCCATCACCTTGAAAGAATCGGTCGCATCAAAGTCAACCCGGATGGAAACATTATACAGAAGTTCCTTTTCAAGCCGCTCACGCAGGTTTCTCGAGGTGACATACCTGCCATCCTGGCCGGCAAATGGCGAGGTATTAACAGAAAAGATCATTGAAATCGTCGGCTCATCCACTGCGATTCTCGGAAGAGGCTCCGTATCTTCCATGCTGGCAATCGTGTCGCCTATCCCCACCCCTTCTATGCCGGCCACGGCAACGATATCTCCTGCAAAAGCCTCTTTGACCTCTACTCGTTCGAGCCCCTGAAATCCATAGAGGGATGTCACCTTGCTTTTAACGGGCTCCCCTTTGCCGTTGATCATCGATACCCATTCTCCAGCCCTGACCGAGCCCGAGAAGATCCTTCCAATGGCAAGCCTGCCTACATAATCGCTATAGTCGATATTGGTGACTAAAAGTTTCAGCGGTCCTTTCCTATTCCCTTCAGGCGGTGGAACGGCATTAAGAATGAGTTCAAACAGGCATCGAAGGTCTTTCGCATCTTGATCAGGATGAAGTTTCGCAATCCCGAGCTTACCATTAGTATAGACGATCGGAAATTCAAGTTGTTTCTCCGTGGCGTCGAGGTCAATAAAGAGATCATAGACCTCGTTGAGCACTTCCTGAATCCTGGCATCTGCCCGATCGATTTTGTTAATGACCAGGATGGGAGGAAGATTGAACTCAAGCGCCTTTTTCAGGACGAACCGGGTCTGGGGCAAAGGCCCTTCTGAAGCATCGACGAGGAGTAGCACCCCATCCACCATCTTGAGCGTTCTTTCCACCTCACCGCCAAAATCAGCATGGCCTGGCGTATCGACAATATTGATCTTCACCCCCTGGTACTCGATTGCTGTATTCTTGGCCATGATGGTGATGCCGCGTTCCCGCTCCAGGTCAATATTGTCCATCACTCTTTCCTGGACCTTTTCGTTCAAACGGAAAATCCCTGACTGCTTGAGCAAGCCGTCAACGATCGTGGTCTTTCCATGATCCACATGGGCAATTAAAGCAATGTTTCTCAGATCTTCACGGTTCATGGGTTTACTATGGCCCAAATTTCAAATTATAGTGAGTCATTCCAGAAAGCAGTCATTGCGAGGAGCGAAGCGACGTGGCAATCTCTTTATTTCCGCTTCCTTATGAGATTGCTTCATTTCATTCGCAATGACAACTTTATAAATCGGATTTTGCATATGAGAGAGGAGTGGGACCACTTTCTGGAATGTGATAGGGTTTGGCTTTTGGGATCGGCCTGGACCGCTTCGGAAAAAATTTATTTCCATTCCGTTTACCATAGGATTTATGGGCCGCTCGCAGATTGGGAATATCGCCGTGCCAAACAGGATCGATATGATTCGTTTTCAATAAGGAGTTCAGGACCCCCAGTTCCTGATCGGTCACAAAGGTCATTGCAATGCCTGACCGTCCCATTCTTCCAGTTCTTCCTGTCCTGTGGGTATAGGACTCCACACCATAAGGATAGTCGTAATTGATCACATGGCTCACATGGCTGAAGTCGAGTCCCCGTCCCGCAAGATCAGTGGCCACCAGGTAGTCAATCTTTTTCTGACGAAATCGTTCAAAGATGGTAGTTCGCTTCGACTGCTCCAGCCCCCCATGGATATACCTGATCGATTTGAAATTCTTTTCCAACTCCTTGGTCAACTTTTCACCGTGGTGCCGTGAATTACAAAAGATGATCGCCTGGGAAATATTTTCCTTTTTCAAGTATTGGGTCAGGGCATTGAACCGATTACGTCGCTCCGTATATTGAAAATGGTGGGCAAGGGTTTGCGGAGATATCTGCTCTTTATTCAACTCCACTCGAACAGGATCCTTCAGATATAGACGGATTAACTTTTCGATCTCCAGGGGCATCGTCGCCGCAAAGAACAGAGTCTGATGTTCGTGAATCAGGCTGGACATAATAAAGTCAATATCCTCAATAAAGCCCATCTTCAGCATCTCATCCGCTTCATCCAAAACCAGCGTACGCACAGAAGAGAGGTTGATCAAGGAGGTGTTATATAGAAAATCGATCAACCGTCCTGGAGTTGCAACGAGGAGATGGACCTTGTCTTTTAACTTGGCTTTCTGAATCTCCATCGGGATCCCGCCAAAGATCGCAAAGGGGATAACGCCTGTATGTCTCGCGATGTTATTGACCTCGTCTACATATTGGAGAGCCAGTTCACGGGTAGGAACCAAAATGAGGACCTGAATCGCATTGAGAGAAGGATCGATCATTTGAACCAGCGGAATACCGCAGGCCGCTGTTTTACCCGAACCAGTTTCCGCCCGCGCTAAAAGATCCCCGCCATTGATGATATGCGAGAACGTCTTCTCCTGAATGGGCGTTAAATCCTGGTAGCCCATCTCATCGAGTGCCTTTACAATATCCAGATTTAAATCTAATTCTGAAAACTTCATTTCTTACCTTTAAATAGTTCCTTTCTAACTGAATAGAGTTGTTCTCATTTTTTATTTACCAAACTAACAACTTACACGATTTCACACGACTTTGAGGAAAGCAATGATCAAATCATGTAGATTAGCTGGAGGGAGGGAATGGGAAATTTAACTGAAACCCTGAATTCCCGGTGTCATGCAACCTAATATCCTAAGTCCATCGATTCATAAATTCGGTAACGAATTTATCTACTCAGGACTTAGTGCTGAGTGAGCATTTGCTTTGCTTTTCAGCTTTAAGAATACGTGACCGTATTTGCGAATCGAAGCACTAAGCTACCTGATATCCGTATTATTGGTATAAATTATGTAATAAATCTTGCTGAAATTCAAGGAGCTCAAAAAGATTTAGACATTTTGTCAGAAATTAAAAATTTTTTTCAAAATCATTTCGCCTTAATTAAGAATGAAAAACTTTTAGCCATCTGCTCGCAAAACCATAAGCCACCAAAAATAAAAGATTTTTCTGTTTATAAGCTCTGTTCCCTTATACTCTGCCCGTCCAATTGAATTGGTATGCGTTTTGCATTTTACCCATTTCAAAGGAGATATATCTATGAAAAACTCTTTAAAATCAAAAGGTTTTACTCTTATAGAGGTTCTTGTTTCCCTTGTCATTTTAGCTATATCATTGCTCGCTTTAGCTGGTTTAATGACAACCACAACAAAAAACAACTCCGTTGGTGGACGATTAACAGAGGCCGCAACACTCGCTCAGGACAAATTAGAAGAATTAAGGGCAATACCATGGGACAGCATTCCTTTGAATCAAGCAAGTGACGCGCCGGAAAGCAGACCTGGAATCCAATATCAACGGACCTGGGTCGTAAGACTGAATCCCACAAATGCCGATATTAAAGAGATTGAAATTAACATTCGCTGGACAGAGACAGCCTCTCACTCGTTGCGGTTCTTTTCAGCGCTATCCAGATGAAAGGGGATGGGGAAGGAATGAAAATGATTAAAATAATAAAGAAAGAAAATGGAATCACACTCATTGAACTTCTGGTGGCACTGGTCATCTTTTCATTGGTCATTGCTGGAACGTATCGCCTCTTTATCGCACAAAGCCGAGCCCACACTGTTCAGGAGCGTGTTGTCGAAACCCAGCAGACGATTCGGTCGGCCATGGAGATCCTATTACGCGATCTCAGGATGACTGGATTCGATAGTGACAGCCCTGATTCGAAGATGGACATCGTCACTCCCCTGATTGCTGGAACGGATCAAATCACCATCGATTATGAATTTGACAACACCACCCAATATTCGATCCGTTACCGGAGACACGAGGGGTCGCTGAAACGGCAGTTGACCACCATCAAAGATGACGGATCAAGCGTGGCTGGAGCTGAGGAAATCCTTCTGGAGAATGTGGAAGAGTTAAATTTCACTTATGGCGTAGATACAAATGATGACTTTGCCATGGAAGGCGGATGGGTTCAGGCAGGAGCAACCGCTGGTTTAAGGGTAGTTGCCATTAAGGCCCGCTTAACTGCAAGACCTCAGCAGTTGGCACCGGAAGACCAGAAGATGATGTCGCCGAGAACCTTGGAAACAGCGGTAACCCTAAGAAACTTATGCATGAGATGATGAATCGAAAAGGAGTTTTAAAAATGACAAAGAAGACCAATTTATTAAAAAAGGAATCCGGCGCTGTCCTGGTCGTCGCCCTCATCATGATGGTTGTGCTGACATTGATTGGGATCGCTGGCTCTTTCACCTCTATCTTTGAAATCATCATCTCCGGCCACAAACGGGGTTCTACAGATGCTTTTTATTCTGCCGATAGCGGGATTCAGATCGTGGTTGCCAATGTTGATAATTTTGACCAAGGTGATGCAACGAAATATGTCAACAACAAATACAATCCTTATACCGACCCTAATAATCCAAATCCCACCAATGCCAAGATGACGATCACCTACGATACGGTTCAGCATGGATCACCGAGAGGTCTCGGATTCAGCGCTACAGGAAATTATGAATTTAAACATTTTCTGATGGAATCAACAGGCCAGGACCAAGTTGATACGGGTACCAATAGGTCGACTACTACCATCCAGCAGAAGGTAGTTAGGATCGTCCCAACCCTGCAAGGAGGGAATTAAGAGATGAAAAAAAACCATCCGATAAAAACAAGTTTGTTAACTACCCTAATACTTCTGATGACCGCTACGGTCAGCTACGGATTAGACACCGACCTGTATGTCGTCACGGGCGCAAATATCCCTCCGAATGTATTAATCATCCTCGACAACTCCGCCAGTATGGATGAAGTCAGTTCAGGTCAAATCTATGATCCGGCTATTGATTATAGTGCCTATGCGCCGGCTACCGTATATCCAAACAATGCTGTTTATACCAAATCAGGTAGCAAATGGGTGTTATGGGCTAATGATGTAAATACCATCACATGTGTGGACCTCAGAGAAAATTACCTTGGGATATTTGGTGAAGCGATCAATTACTCCAATTCAGGCCCAGGTTGTGGAATCACAAAAAAAGACTTTCAAACTGGAAATTTCAGAAATTTTCTTCAGCTCAGCGGGGGTCCGGGTGGAAGCCGACCCAGATTCGGCCTGGCCACTGGGATCATCCACAGTTACATCAATACCACAGGCGGAGTTCGTTTTGCGGTAATGACGTTTAATAATGACACAACCGGCAAGACCGTCAAATATAATAGCAGCTTAGAAGAGAAAGAGTATGTTATTAATTCTGCTGGCAATGAAGATGCCGAAGGAGGAAGGGTTCTCGGATTTGTAGATGAAAATAAGAATGGCAAGACCGCCCTTTTCCAGAACCTTTCAGGTATGAAAAATGAGACCTGGTCCCCACTGGCAGAAACATTGAGTATGACAGAGGGTTACTTTCGAACAGGCCTGAACGGATTTAATAGTCCTATTCAATATTACTGCCAGAAAAATTACGTCCTCATCATCTCGGACGGAGACCAGACAAAGGACACAGGAAGTCTGGAGGAGGTGGCAAGAAACCTCTATGGGCTCGATTTAAGCAATGGGCAGTCCTCTTCCGGTCAGAACATCAAGACTTACACAATCGGATTCAGCATAACACATCAAACCCTTGAAAATACTGCAAGGGCAGGAGGCGGAAAATATTTTTATGTGTGGAGTTCGCAGAGTTTCAACATTGCGTTTCAGACCTTCATCGCTGAGGTTTTAAAGGAAAGCACATCTTACGTGGCGCCCGTGGTACCAATCAGCCAGATGGAGAATTTCAGGTCGGGAAACCAGATGTACCTCGCCATGTTTAAACCGACCCCAAACAGTTTCTGGAAAGGGAATATTAAGAAATATGGCATCGCTACGGAAACCACTACAGACTGTAATTCAAGTACTCCGGTCAATATCGGAGATGTCCTCGATGCCAGAGGTTGTCTTGCAATAGACCCCTCCAATAACAATATCAAGATAAGTGCAAAATCCTATTGGAGTGGCATAGAGGATGGGGATGACGTCGAAAAAGGAGGTGTGGGTGAGATCCTCAAAAGCAGGTCCGGGGCGAGAAATATCTATACTTATCTCGGAGGCAACACTACTCTTTCCGATTCCTCCAATGCCTTCAGTCTTTCCAACAACACTATTACCCCTACCCTTCTTGGTCTCTCATCCGGTGATACAACCGGAAGAGATAATGTCATTAAGTTCATCCATGGACTTGATGCCTATGACGAGAATGCGAATGGAGACACCTCTGAAAAAAGAGAGTGGATTTTAGGATCGTTCATCCATTCGAGACCCGTGGTTATTCACTATGGTACAACCTCAGGATCACAATCCATCGTCTTCGCCGGAAGCAATGATGGGTTGCTTCATGCCTTTGATAATACAACCGGAGAGGAACTGTGGGCATTCATCCCTCCTACCGTTTTACCCAATCTGAAAAATTTAACCGGTGAAGCCATTCAGTTCATGGTCGATGGAGCACCGAGGATCTATTTGGAAAGAAAGAGTGATGGAACGCTTGAAAAAGCCATCCTCATCTTTGGTCTTCGCAGAGGAGGAGACCGGTATTATGCTCTCGACGTCAAAGATCCGGATGCCCCTAAACTCCTCTGGGAGATCAGCCCTTCAACCGCGGGATTCGGAGAATTAGGCCAGACCTGGTCCACACCGCAATTGGGGAAGATCAAATATGGAGCCGGAGAAAAGTGGGTGGCATTCATCGGAGGAGGGTATGATACAAATCAGGACAATATCCCGGTCGCTGCCAACGATACCAAGGGACGGGCAGTCTATGTCATCGACATCCTAACTGGCGGATTGATATGGGGTTACTCCCGTGCCCAGAATACGAATATGCAATACTCCATCCCAAGCGATATCGCAAGAGTGGATACGAACGGAGATGGCTATATTGACCGGTTCTATGTAGGCGATATGGGCGGCCAGATGTGGCGATTCAATATCGGAGATTCCAATCCGGCCAACTGGACAGCAAAGATCATCTTCGATTCGAATCCCGGATTATCCAACAAAAGGAAGATATTCTATCCCCCGGACGTCTCTCTTGAAAGAGGCAACTACGAGATGCTCTTCTTCGGGACAGGCAACCGGGAAGCGCCAAAAGAAACGACTGTCGTAAACAGGATCTATGCAATCAAGGATAAAAACCCCTCAACCACTTTAACGGAAAACGATCTACTGGATGTGACAGACGACTTACTTCAGGATCCAGGAACGACTTCAACCCAAAAGACAACCATCATGAATGCATTAAGTACGAAAAATGGCTGGTATATCAAGCTGGATCAGAATGCTGGTGAAAAAGTCCTCTCCAATTCCGTCCTCTTCTATGGAGTGATCTATTACACCACATTCACACCGGAATTCGGTGATCCTGGAGACCCCTGCTTCCTTAGCGAAGGAAAAGGAAGGCTCTATGCGCTAAATTATAAAACTGGGGAGGCGGTGTTTAATCTGGATCTGCTCAATGATACAAACGGGGTTTCCATCCAGAAAGAAGACCGATCCAAGGAGATTGGGCCCTCGATCCCATCCGGAGTGATCATCACTTTTATTGCAAATCGTTCTGTAGCCTATGCAGGAGTCGGAGGAGGCGTCTATCAGCCGCCCATGAAAAAGATCAAAAGCATCATTCCCATCAACTGGAAAACGGTCACAAAATAAAAACCTGTCAAAACCTAAAAAGCCCCCATCCCTTGATAAGGAATGGGGGCTTTTTTATTAATGTCTATCCTTAAATGCACCCTTTATAAAAAACGTCATTCCGGCGAAGGCCGGAATCCATTCTTTTCCATCCCATGAAGGACAGGACTGGATGCCGGATCTAGTCCGGCATGACACACTGGGAGATTTTATAGGCAGATTCTATTTAATAGATTTTTCAGACCGGTTTATTTCCCCTTCAATTTCAGGATGGTCTTAGCCAGGGCTTCACCATTACGGTCCATGGCATACTCCACGGTATCCTCAGAGCCGGTTGAGGTTGTCCTCAGGTTGGTTTCATAAACTACTTTTCCGGTCTCTCTGTCAACGAACTGGTAGTTGGCTGCAAAGGCAGAGGTGCCTGTGTATTCGCCTCCCGGAATAAAAGAGCGTCCGATCCGTCGTCCAACGGTTGCCTTCGAATACTCTTTGACCTCTCCTTTCAGAATGAGGGTTTTCTGTCCAGAGGGAATGCCAGCAGTTCCTTTGCCTCCCTCTTTGACGATCGTATCAAACAGTTTATACTTCTCCGAGTATCTCTTAAGTTGATAGATCGCCTTTTCAGCCATCTGCATTCCTGCCGACTCCGGTGCCGGAGAACCAGGAGGAACCTCAAGATCCTTCACAACCAAGACATGATAATCCCTTAAATTCGCCTCCTGAGCACCAGTCCACCCACTGACTCCAACCACTAATCCCAGAACAAGTATGATGGTGATGATTCGATCGTACTTCATTGTATTCCTCCTTTCTTCGACGTATTCCCCCTATCTTCCTGTCTGATACACTCTCTTAATATATTCTACGCAGAAGGTAGAAATTCGATCTACCCCCTGACTGAGAAAACCATATCCTTCTCTCGCACCCAGCCCCCCGCCACGGGCTCCACTGGTTGGCCGGAGATGATGCCCCAATAAAATCTTCTTTTCATCGGGAGTGCTCACATAGGTTTTGATCTCTACCACTGCCTTACCTGCGCCCATCCCGACCCAGAATCTTGCTGCCGCAGAACCAGGATGCATCGCCAGGATATCTCCCCAGATGACCAGTGTATTGGGACCGGAGGCTTTCGACTGATCATCCGTCACTTCTTTAAATATTCCAGCCGCAGCTAATTTCGTTCTGAGTTGGACCCGATAGGTTTCCCTATATTCTTCCAATTTCCCCGGCCCGATGTCCGGAAGCCCTGTCGTGCTGAAACTGCCGATCACGATCGTATCATAACTTTTCAGATCTACACCCGGTCCCAAATAAGTATATCCTGTGGCGTCTTTTTGAAAAGCAACCTGAGATTTATCGGTGATAGCACCTTCTTGAGCTTGGGTCAGGCCGGCTGTCCCGAGAATCAACAGTATCGAACCCAGTATCACCCATCGTTCTGCTCTCATGAGTCACCTCCCTCAAACATTGTATACTTTTAGGTTCTTCCGGCTTTCATATGGATGTTTTCCCCCTCTTAAGATAAGAGGGGGAAGGGGGAGTTATGAAATTCCTTCAGTTCAGAATGACCCGGCATTCAAGTAACGGCGAAGAGTAACCCCTCCCCACCTCCCCTTAACCTAAGGGGAGACTACCCACTCAATTCCCTGATGAACCACTTCTTTATAATAAAGCCAAAGGGGACGATTTTCAACTCTTGTCATTCTGAAAAAAATGGGGTAATTTAATGAGCAGTTAAGGATCATGACTTTTAAATTGAGGGCTGGAGGGTGAATCCATGGAAAAGGATCTTGTGGCTGTATTGGGTGGAGGCAACGGAGGACACGCGGTAGCGGCAAACCTCGCGTTGAATGGATATAAAGTTAACTTTTTTGAACTTCCTCAGTTTGCAGAATCCTTTGAAAGAGTCCTTCGGACAAAGGAGATCCGAATTGATGGGGTCTCCATTGATGGAACAGCCAAGTTGAATCTCGCTACCACCGATATACAGCAGGCTATCAAAAATGCGGAAGTTCTCTTTGTGATCACTCCTGCTTTCGGCCATAAGGCCATGGCTGAATGCTGCGCTCCTTTTGTTCAGGATGGTCAGATCATCGTCTTGATGCCTGGGTCAGGGGGGAGTCTTGAATTTGTCAAGATTTTCAAACAGAAAAAAATCAAGAAGGAAGTCGCTTTTGCTGAAAGCTGCACCCTACCCTACGGAGCCCGGCTTAAAGGTTCAGGCCATGTCTCTGTGCTGATCCATGCTGTAGTGCTTCCCACGGGTGTCTTTCCTGCCAGAAAGACAGATAAGGTTATCTCTAAATTAAAGCAGTTTTACCCTACCATCACGCCGGCCAAAGATGTCCTCGAAGCCGCCATCAATAATCCCAACCCCATTGTCCATCCTGTCGCAACTTTATTGAGCGCCACCCGGATCGAGCATTCAAAGGGCGAATTCTACCTCTATGCAGAGGGAATGACCCCTTCTGTTGCTCGGGCTTTTGAATCTCTCAACGGGGAAAGGATCTCCTTATGCAAGGCCATGGGTTACAAACTACACCATTGGGACAATCTTGAATTTAAAAATTATAGCCTCGGTGAAACCGAAGAAGAGTGCCGCTACCGAATCCTCAATACGAGCATGGATGCTGCATTTGGAAAGGATGGAATCTATGCTGGGATCAAGATGAAAGGTCCTGAACATCTTAAAGACCGCTTTATCACCGAAGATGTCCCCTATGGAATGGTTCTTCTCTCCACTCTGGGCCACCTCCTTGGCATCCCTACTCCGACTCACGATGCCGTTATACAACTATCTTCAGTCATAAACCGAACCGATTACTGGAAAACCGGCAGAGGGACTAAGGAACTGGGTATTTCCAGAATGGATAAACAGAGTTTGAAAAAATTCCTCATGCATGGATGATGGGTCGTTTCATCCTATATAAATGAATCTTCTTTCTGCTTTAGCTAGAAAATAAAATCTTTAACCCCCCTTCATCCCCCCTTAAACTAAGGGGGGAATAGAGGGGGGTTACGGATTTCCATGGTTCGTGGGTGTCATCCGGACATCGGCCATTAGGAGACAAGAAAGAAAAACAGGATCATCACACAAAAAATATCATTTAATTTCAAATAGTTATTAAATATTCAAAAATTCACATGACGAATAAAAAATTTATGCTCTATTGTTGGGTTTAACAAGAGTTTAGATACCATTTTGAATTAATCAAACATAATCAATTTCATTAATAATTTCAATATTTTTTACCCGGTGCTTCTCCTACCATCTTTAGGTAAAAATTTCCCTTGACAAAAAAAACCTATTATTTTAGTATCCCAAACGACATTGTGATACTTGTCACATAGAAAATACTGAACCGTCTTTATAGAAAGGGGGGAATGCAAAGTTCAAAGTTTAAAGTTCAAAATTAAAAATAAAAAAGAAAGGGGGAGACTGAAACATGGGATTTAAGATTTCACAGAAATACATCGATGCAGACCCGAGGAAGTTGATGGATTGGCAGATTGCCGAAATCGCCGAAGAAAACATGCCCAGCGTAGAGGAGTGGCAGGAAAAGTTGGGACTTAAAAAAGAAGAAATTATCCCTATGGGAAAATTGTGCAAACTGGATTTCATGAAAATCATTGATCGTCTAAAAAATAAACCCGACGGGAAATACATTGAAGTCACTGCTATTACTCCGACTCCTCTCGGAGAAGGGAAATCAACGACCAGTCTCGGCTTAATCGAGGGACTTGGGAAAAGAGGAAAGAATGTTGGGTCAGTCCTTCGCCAGCCTTCCGGTGGCCCAACAATGAACGTTAAAGGAACCGCAGCAGGGGGCGGAAAGGCGCTCCTCATCCCGATGACCGAGTTTTCACTGGGTCTTACCGGCGACATTAACGATATTATGAATGCCCATAACCTCGCTATGGTCGCCCTTACATCGAGGATGCAGCACGAAAGAAATTACGATGATGCCGAATTAACTAAAAGAGGACTGAAGCGTCTCGATGTGGATCCAACCAATATTGAAATGGGCTGGATCATGGATTTTTGTGCCCAGTCTCTGAGAAATATTCTCATCGGTATCGGTGGAAAACAGGATGGTTTCTTGATGCAATCCAAGTTCGGCATTGCCGTCAGCTCTGAGCTGATGGCCATCCTTTCCATCGTCCGGGATTTAAAAGACATGAGGGAGAGGATCGGTAAAATCACCGTTGCCTACGATAAGAAAGGAAACCCTGTAACCACTTCGGACCTTGATGTGGCAGGCGCCATGACCGCCTGGATGAGAAACACGATTAACCCCACCCTGATGACTTCCGTGGAATTCCAGCCCATCCTGGTTCACGCCGGCCCCTTTGCCAACATCGCTGTTGGACAGTCCTCCATCATTGGCGACCGTATTGCTTTAAAGATGTTTGATTATAATGTAACGGAGAGCGGGTTTGCCGCAGATATCGGCTTTGAAAAGTTCTGGAATGTGAAATGCAGGCTGAGTGGCCTAACTCCTCATGTGTCGGTTCTGGTTTCAACGATCAGGGCGTTGAAGATGCATGGCGGCGGCCCCACCGTGGTTCCAGGAAGACCTCTTCCGGAAGAATATACCAAAGAGAATCTCAGCCTGGTGGAAAAAGGGTGTGCTAATATGGTCCACCTTATCGGTGTGATTAAGAAGGCGGGGATTAATCCAGTGGTCTGCGTCAATGCGTTCCATACCGACACAAAAGATGAAATCGCTATTGTCCGGAAGGCAGCCGAGCAAGCAGGAGCCCGCGTTGCGACCTCTGAGCACTGGCTTAAAGGAGGAGATGGCGCGCTAGAGCTGGCTGATGTCGTGATGGATGCCTGCAATGATAAGAGCAACTTTAAATTTCTCTATCCTCTGGAGACCCCCTTGCGGCAGAGAGTTGAAATGGTTGCCAAGGAAGTTTACGGAGCGGATGGAGTTTCCTGGTTGCCCGACGCCGAAGCCAAAGCCAAGCGTTTTGAAGCCAACCCAGAGATGAAGGATTATAATACTATGATGGTCAAATCCCATCTGAGTCTTTCCCATGATCCGACCAAAAAGGGAGTGCCCAAGGGCTGGATTCTTCCGATCCGGGATGTCCTGGTCTTTTCTGGCGCAAAGTTCCTCTGCCCCATGGCCGGAACCATCAGCCTGATGCCCGGGACTGCCTCTGATCCTGCCTATCGAAGAGTCGATGTCGATGTGAATACGGGCAAGGTCAGCGGGCTTTTCTAAGATCGAAAAGAGGCACGGCATTGCCGTGCCTCTTTTTTTATAAGACGGACCCAGATTGAGTTTTGCACCACCCGGGAATACAGGTTATAAATAGATTATCAATGCCGAAGCATCTGATTACCTTTCATCCCGGTGAAAAGAAAATTTCAGTCAACGAGGGGGAGAACCTCCTCCAGGCCGCTATGGAAGCAGGAATTCATATCAATGCTTCTTGCGGGGGAAGCGCCACCTGCGGGAAGTGTAAGATCCATCTTCTGCAAGGGATGGCCGACTCTCCGAAACATCCCAAAACCACACAGCAGGAATATGATCAAGGGATTCGACTTGCCTGCCTCACCTCCATTCATGGAGACCTCGATGTTGAGATCCCTCTCGAATCGCAGGTAGACAAATCGGTTCTTCAACTCAAAGGTGACCGAACCGCTCATAAATACCTTCTGGCTCCTCAGGACATCTACCAGTTGGTTCAGGGGTGGGAGGTCGATCCAGCCGTCTTTAAGAAATATGTCCAGCTCGCCCCTCCAACTCAGAAAGATAATATGAGCGACCTCACCCGGTTGACCAATGGACTGGAGCGACACCACGGCATCGGAGGCATCTCCTCAGATTTCCGGGTCATCATGAAGTTGAGTCGAATCCTCCGGGAATCGGATTGGAAAGTGACTGCAACCCTTGTCCTGACGAGGAAGGGTTATAAATTGATCAAAGTGGAGCCCGGGGATACCACACGTCAGAACTATTCGATTGTTGTCGATATCGGAACGACGACGATTTATGGCCAGATTCTCGATTTGAACAGCTGCGTCGTTGTCGCCTGTCCAGATGGACAATGCGACGGAACCACCCTTTTTGCCCTTGCAGAAGCTTCTGATTACAACGGACAGATCAGCTACGGGGAAGACGTGATCACCCGGATCGTCTATTCTCAGAAACCCGGAGGGCTCAAAAAATTGCAGGAGGTTGTGGTTTCAACCATCAACAAGATCATCGATGAGCTGCTTGAGATGAGCAAAATCGATCGCTCCCTCATCTCTCATATGGTCATTGCCGGAAATACCACAATGACCCAGCTTCTCCTGGACCTCGACCCCAAATTTATTCGGGAAGCTCCTTATGTTCCCACAGCCAATTTCATTCCACCGGTCCGGGCGATCCACCTTGGAATTGATCTCCCGGATCATGTTCACACCTATATTTTTCCGATGGTGGCAAGTTATGTGGGAGGAGATATTGTTGCAGGGATTCTCGGCTCCGGAGTCTTTCAGAGAGAAACGCTCACCCTCTATATGGACATCGGCACCAATGGAGAGATCGTTCTCGGAAACAAGGACTGGCTAGCCAGCGTCTCCTGCTCTGCCGGCCCTGCCTTTGAAGGAGCCGGCATCAAATTCGGAATAAGAGCCACCCGGGGGGCGATTGAAGAAGTCAATATCAATCATCGAACTTATGAACCGATGATCCTTACGATCGGGAGAACAAAACCAATTGGCATCTGCGGATCCGGATTAATCGATACGGTTGCCGCCCTTCTCGAAGCAGGGATGATCGACCCCAACGGAAAATTCCGTAGAGACCTCCAGACGGACCGGATTCGAAAAGGACCGGACGGCTATGAATATATCCTTGCCAAAAAAGGAGAGACAGCAGTCCAGGAAGACATCGTCCTCACGGAGATTGACATCGAAAACTTGATCCGCACCAAAGCGGCGATCTATGCGGGCTGCAAAGTCCTTTTGGAGAGCGTCGGTTTGAGGTTTAAGGATCTGGAACAGGTGATCATCGCCGGCGGTTTTGGACGCCATCTCGACCTGGAGAAGGCCATTTTTATCGGTCTCCTGCCTGAACTGGACATCGATCAATTTATTTTCGTGGGAAATGGTTCCCTTCTGGGGACGAGACTTCTCTCCTTCTCCAAGAATCTTATCAAAGAGACGGAGCGAATTGCTTTGATGATGACGAACCTGGAGTTAAGCAATCACCCAACGTTCATGAATGAATTCGTCGCGGCAATGTTTCTTCCCCATACGGACGCCTCTGCCTTTCCGCAGGTGATAGAAAGGCTCCGTCAGATGAAGAAAGGAGAACAAGAGTTAAGAGTGATGAGTTAAGAGTGAAGAAATACCAAATTCGAATATCGAAATCCGAAACAAATTCGAATGTTCAAAATTCAAATTTTCTAAACTTTTCTTTTTTTGAAGTTTGGTCATTTGAGATTGTTTCGAATTGGTCCTGCTGGACGCTTCGCCCGGATTTCGTGCTTCGGGTTTGCACTTAAAAAAAGGGGGATAAAAAGATGACAGCGAAATTGATCAATGGAAACGAGGTTGCACAGCAAATCAGAGAAGAGCTGAAAAAGGAAGTGACGGAGATCAAAGAGAAGTACAATGTTACACCGGGTTTGGTGACGATCCTGGTGGGTGAAAACCCTGCCTCGGTCAGCTATGTGACAGCAAAGCAAAAAACTTCAAAGGACTTGGGGTTTTACTCCATTCAGGACAACCAGCCTGCGGACATTACAGAAGAACAATTGCTTGGCCTGATCGATAAATATAACAAAGACCCAAAGATCCATGGGATTCTGGTTCAGTTGCCGCTGCCCAAGCATATCAATGAGACCAAAGTCCTTTATGCGATCGATCCGAAGAAAGATGTGGATGGTTTTCATCCTGTCAATGTAGGAAAACTGATGATCGGCGAAGCCGATTATCTGCCCTGCACCCCAGCCGGGATTCAGCAGCTTCTGATCCGCTGCGGCGCAAAGATCGATGGTGCGGAGGTTGTTGTCGTGGGACGGTCCAACATCGTCGGAAAACCCATTGCCAATATTCTTCTCCAGAAACAGAAAGGGGCCAATGCAACTGTGACCATTTGCCACACCGGTTCGAGGGACATGGCTTTCCATACAAAAAGAGCCGACATCCTAATCGTTGCCGCTGGAAAACCTAAGGCCATTACGGCGGATATGGTGAAGGAAGGAGCGGTCGTGATCGATGTGGGTGTCAACCGGATTGGCATGACCCCCGAAGGAAAAGCCAAGCTTTGCGGCGATGTCGATTTCGATGGCGTCAAGGAGAAAGCCAGCGCCATTACTCCAGTCCCGGGCGGTGTGGGGCCAATGACCATCACCATGCTGATGATGAATACGGTCAAAGCAGCCAAGGTGTTTGCAGGGATTAAATAGTCAGATAGTCAAATAGTCGATTAGTCGTATAGTGAAAGGCTAAAAGACTATGAGACTATTGGACTATAAGACTATAGGACTATAGGACGAAACATGAAGATTGCAGTGTCCGGTAAAGGCGGAACGGGGAAGACCACTATAGCATCGTTGGTTCTCCGTTACCTTCTCCTCAAAAACTTTAAACCCATCCTCGCTGTTGATGCCGATCCTAACTCGAACTTCGGCGACGCCCTGGGCGTAAAGGTGGAAAGTACCGTCGGAAAAGTGCTGGATGGTTTTTTAAAGGATAAAGAAAGCCTTCCCATGGGGGTGGTCAAAGAATCCTTGATCGACTACAAACTTTCTGAAATCCTGGTCGAAGAGAAGGGTTTTGATCTCATTAGCATGGGCCAAGGAGAAGGACCGGGTTGTTACTGTTATCCCAATACCATCATCCGGAATTATATAGAAAAACTCGCCTCCAACTACAAACATGTGGTCATTGACAACGAAGCGGGTATGGAACATATCTCGCGAAGGACGAATGGGAGCCTTGATGCCCTGCTACTGGTTTCCGACCCATCCATGAAGGGAATCAGGACCTGTAAGAAACTTGAAAACCTAGTCAACGAATTGGGTTTAAACATAAAAAAGATATTCCTCCTGATCAACAGGGTTACCCATGAACCTCCTCCCCAAATTATGGAGGAGGTAAAGAGATTGAACCTTAATCTGCTCGAAATCATCCCGGAGGACGAGAACGTTGTTGACCATGAGCTGAAAGGAATTCCCATGCTCAATCTGGAGGAATCAAGCCCCTCTGTAATCAAAATAAGGGAGGCCCTGACAAAGGTATTTTTATAAATAAAGTTAGAGAGCGCTAAAAACTACTTAGCGCTCTCTTGATTACTTGGATTTCAAAAAAGATTACATAGATTCTTCTTTAATTTTAATATGTTCTAATCTGAAAAATCGGTTTTTAATCAATGTAATCAGAGAGTTCTGAACCTTCTCAGAAATCTCAACAATTTCATTGACAACAATTTGTAAAAAGTTGTACAACTACTTGTGAAATATTTCGTTAACCCCGTTAGAAGTTCCAGCGGGCCATTAAGTTCCGCCGGAATAATTCTGAGATGTTACACCGCTGCAGAGCAGTGGGGCATTATTTCTAACGGAGTAAAAAGGAGGAGAGTATGATTCTAATTGGGGAAAATCTTCAAATTCTGTCAAAAGTCGTTTCCGCGGCCCTAAAAGAAAGAGATGAAAAACCATTGCAGGAACTTGCAATTAAACAGGCAAATGCCGGCGCTGACTATATTGATCTCAATGTCGGGCCTGCGAGAAAAGACCCCGATGTCATGAAGTGGCTCGCAGGGGTCATCCAGGAAGCCGTCAATAAACCTCTCTCCCTGGATACGACCAATCCTATTGCCATGGAAGCTGGCCTCTCTGTGTGCAAGATTCCCCCGCTGATCAACTCTGCATCCGGCAAACAGGAGAGCAAAGAGAAGATGCTTCCCCTCGCCGCTAAATATAATTGTGATGTTGTCGTTTCAGTGTTGATTGATGCAGGAATACCAACCGATTCCTCTACAAGGGCAGAGGCCATCATGGAGACGGTCGCTTATGCCAATGAGATTGGAATCCCCAATGAAAGAATCTGGGTTGACCCCATCATGATGCCCATCTCTGTGGACCAACCGCAGGTCGTAGAGCTCTTTGAATTTATGAAGATCCTCCAGGATATCTGTCCGGGAGCCAAATCAACTTTGGGACTGTCCAACCTTTCCAATGGGGCTCCGGAGCATTTAAGAGGGATATTGAACCGCATCTGCTTAGTGATGCTCGAAAGATATAACTGCTTTTCCGCCATTGTGGATAGCTTCGACACAGAACTGGTCTCACTGATGAGGGGCGGACTACAGGACGTCAAAGATTTGATTTACAGAGCGATGGATGAAGAGTTGAACATCTCCGGTCTTCCCAAAAAAGAGGCTGATATTGTGAAGACGGTCAACGTGCTGATGGGAAGGAATCTCTACTCCCATTCCTGGCTGGAATCATAAAACAACGAATATAACGAATGAAAACGAATTACACGAATATTCGAGCCATTCGCTTTCATTCGTGTCATTCGTAACTTTTTTAAACAAAGGAGGATGTTATGCAATCGACTGACTTTTTTGAACCTTATAAGGGCGACGTTAAAGAGGTAGCTATTGGCTCGGAAGGAAAGACGGTTAAGATTGGAGGAGAAAAAACCCTTCCCTTCCACGGTTTTGAAGGAGCGGAAGGAGGACCTGTAAAATTCGCACTCGAGGTCTTTGATGCCCCTCCAGAAGGTTGGCCGGAACACCTCCGTTCTTCTTATGCTGATGTTCTTGGAAACCCGGTCGCCTGGGCGGACAAATGTGTAAAACAGTTCGGGGCGGACATCATCTCCCTCTATCTGGCGAGTCTTGACAACGATAACTTCGATGCGGCCAAAATTGCTGAGAATGTGAAGAAGATCGCGGATCAGGTCTCTGTTCCTCTCGTTGTGATGGGGATTGGAGATAAGGACAAAGATGCCAAAGCGTTTGTTGAGATTGCCAAGGTTTGTAAGGGAAAGAATCTCCTCCTTGGCCCCCTGGTAAAAGAAAACTATGAGGAAATCGCCAAGGCTGCACTGGAAGGTGGACACGGCATCATCCCCCAGAGCCCCCTCGATATCAACCTCTGCAAGGAACTGAATGTGAAGCTGACCAAATTCTTCCCCAAAGAGAAGATGGCCATTGATCCCCTTTCCGCAGCCATCGGTTATGGGATCGACTACTCTTTTTCGATCATGGAGCGTGTCAAACAGGTGGCCGTCATCCATAATGATGAAATGATGAAGATGCCCATGGTTGCCAACATTGGTAAGGATTGCTGGAAGACCAAAGAAGCCAAGGAAGATAAAACCCAGGGTATCCTCTGGGAAGCGATCACCGCATTCACCCTTATCTTGTCGGGCGCAAACCTTGTGATTCTGCGCCATCCGGAGAGTTTGAAACTGGTTAAAAAATTAATTTCTTGAAAGGAGTGACCCATGAGTAAAGGAAAGATAAAGAATGAAGAGATCAACAAGACCATTCGGGCTGAAGATAACTGGGAACCGATCGGCCCCACCCCCATGCCGGAGATATCCGATCTAAGGCGTTGGGACAGGCGGCTGCTAAAAACCTACAAACCGTTCTATGCCCCCTTCTGCGACCTCTGTTGTTTCTGCACCTTTGGAAAATGCGATTTGACAGGGGATAAGAAAGGGGCTTGCGGGATCGACATCTCCGGACAACAGGGAAGATGGGCATTGATCTTCTCTCTGATGGGGTGTTCCGCCCATGGAGCCCACGGTCGCCATCTGGTGGATTACCTCATCGATAAATACGGCGAGGATTACAGGATCGATCTGGGCGGACAGGTAGCCGTAGAAGCCCCCCATATGAGAACCGTCATGGGTCTTAAACCGGAGACCCTCGGAGATCTGAGAAAAGGCATTGAGTACGTGGAGCGGGGCATCATCCACGGTGTCTCTGCTACCCATATGGGTCAGGAAGGAAGCGAAATCGATTTCGAGTCGAAGTCGCTCCATATCGGCATGCTCGACCATGTGGCCATGGAGGTTGCCGATATTGCCCAAACCATCGGATTTAAATTTCCGACCTCAGTGGCCGACACTCCTCTTGCCGGTCTAGGCTGGGGATCTGTCGATAAGTCAAAACCTGTTGTTACCTGTGTCGGCCATAATGCCGCGGTCGCCACTGTGATGATCGACCATCTGATGAAGGATGGGATTTATGACCAGGTGGAAGTGACAGGGATCTGCTGCACCGCCCATGACAATATCCGGTATTCGGGCAAGGCGAAGATCATCGGTCCCCTTTCGAAGCAACTTTTCTTCCTTAGAACCGGCATTGCAGATCTCGTGATATCGGATGAGCAGTGCGTCCGATGTGATATTCCCGCACTGGCCAAAGCCGCAGGAAGCGCACTCATCGCCACTTCGGACAAGATCAGCTATGGCCTTGATGATGTAACGCATAAGGAAGTCGATGAGATCGTCCGGCTGATCACCCAGGAAGGGCAACAGGTGCTCATCCGCGATGTGGATAAGGCAGGAGAGGTGGCTGCAAAAGTCCTTCCCATCGTGGCCAAAGGCAGAAAGAAAGAGATCATCACCAAGGCACAGGCTCAGGAACTTGCCAAAGAGTGTAAGGCATGCGGGCTCTGTGACAGGGTATGCCCCAACCTCCTTAATATTTCAGCAGCTACTTCAGACCTCAGAGACGGCAAATTCGAAAAAATGGCCGACCTCTTTGCAAGATGCATCGGCTGTGGCAAATGCGAGCAGGAGTGCCCCAAGGGCATTCCGATCGTCACGACCATGCAGGCGGCTACCGCATGGGACACCTTTAACATCCGCGTGGGAAGAGGCCCCATCCAGGACGTGGAGATCAGAAAAGTCGGAGCGCCCATCGTCTTAGGGACCATCCCCGGCATTATCGCCATCGTCGGCTGTTCGAACTACCCCGAAGAGGCTGATGAAGTCGCTGAAATTGCCGAAGAGTTTGCAAAACGGAAATATATTGTCGTACTTTCCGGTTGCGCAGCCATGGCTGCCGGCATGAAGAAGGATGCTGAAGGAAAGACGATCTACGATAAATTTAAGCCTGAATTCGATGCAGGCGGAGTCCTGAATGTGGGAAGCTGTGTAGCCAACGCCCATATCACGGGGGCCGCCATGAAAGTCGCCAACATCTTTGCGAAGCTTCCCCTCCGCGCAAACTATGAAGTCATTGCAGACTATATCCTGAACAGAGTCGGTGCGGTCGGTCTCGTCTGGGGATCTTACTCCCAGAAAGCCTTCTGTATCGGTTCAGGATGCAATCGAATGGGTATCCCGGTAGTCCTCGGCCCCCATTCCGCTAAATACCGAAGGCTCTACCTCTCCAGAAAGGAAGAGGATGACTGGACCGTCATGGACGGAAGAAAGAAGGAGCTGGTCAATACGGAAGAACCTTCTCCGGAGCATCTTTCCCTCGTCGTCGAGAGCAAAGAGCGAGCCATCATCACCCTGGCAAAGCTTTGTATCCGGAAGAACGATACGGCTCAGGGAAGACAGCTTAAATTGAATCACTATATTTCTCTCTACAAACAGCACATGGGAACGCTTCCGGATGACCTCCAGAATTTTGTCAGAAACGATAAGGACATTCCCATTGTCTATAAGAAGGAAGTATCCGAATACCTGAAGAACGTTGGGTGGAAGCCGAAACCTCTGCTCACCCTGCCCACCCTGATCGGCACCTACGAAAGCAATATCCCGATTGATGCGGTGGTCAAATGAAAGTGCTCATCCTTTACCAGGGAGATTACGGGAAGAGGTTCTGGGACAATATCAGCCAGCATGGACCTGCGGCATGGGAGGTCAAGGGATTTCACTATACAAAGAAGATCCCCACGTTTGTTGAGGAACTTTCCGATTACCTTCCCCAGGGCCTTCCCTCCTGTGATCTCCTCATCTCGGTTCAGGAGCATCCGGTCGTGGCTGAGATGATTCCGCTATTCATCAAGCAGATCGGGGCTCGCGCGGTGATCGCCCCTGTTGATAACAAGGTTCACCTCTCCACGGGACTGGCCAGACAGCTCAAAAAGAAACTGGAACAAGCGGGGGTCGAATTTCTTCACCCGATGACCTTCTGTACCCTGTCGGAGAAGATGACGAAAAACGACCTGATCCTTGAATTCCTGAAATATTTCGGCAGGCCGGAAGTGGACATCGAGCTTGAGAACGAAAAGGTAAAAGAGGTTAGGGTCATCAGGGATGCCCCCTGTGGAAATACAAGGTACGTGGCCGAACATCTGATTGGAACGCACATGAAGGATGCCGTCGAAAGTTCAGGCATCCTGCATCACAACCATCCCTGCATGGCCACCATGGTCATGGATCCGGAATTGGGAGATACCTTGATGCACCACGCCGGCTTGCAGATGAAGCTGGCCATGGAAGAGGCGATCAAAGGGAAAAAATAGGCACTTACGGATAAGATTGTGTGCAAAATGGCTATAGCAGGATGATATGTCATTGATCGGATCAAAAAAATCCGAAGCACGAAATTCGAATTTCGAAACAATATCAAATGACATAAATTCGAATGCTCAAAACAAATAAAAATTTAAAACATTTGAATTTTTGAAATTTAAATTTGTTTCGGATTTCGATATTCGGATTTCGGATTTTATCAACTCCAAAACCTTTTGAGTTCGGGCAAAATTGGAAGAGGGGTAGAAATAGAAAACAACCAAATGGAGGTAATCAAATGAGCTTACCATTACATTATGTCAATGTCTTAACAGGATTGAAGGGATGCCGGGTCATCGAAGATGCAGCGGCTCTGGGAAAGATCATCAAGAAGGCAGAGAGACCCCTGCTCGTCTTTGGCCCGAGATGCATCGATATTGATCTGGGCGGGAAAAAGGCGATCGAATACGGCATTGAGTTAGCAAAAACGCTTGGCGCTGCAACCTGCGCCACGGCCCACACCAAGAAGAAACTGCTTGCATGCGGTGTGACCCCTGATTCGACTTATGATGCCGTCGAGATCATCAACCATTTGAAGGACCCCGAATGGAAGGGAGTCAAGAAACAGGGAAACCATGACGTGGTCATGTTTTTAGGGATGAGAACGGACTTTGGAAACCAGGGGCTTTCCACATTGAAACATTATGCCGCCCATTTGAAAACAGTCACGCTCTGCCCCTTTGTCTATCCCCATGCAAGCTTCTCCCTTGCCAATCTGAAGGCGGATAAATGGAAAGAATATTTAGAAAATCTAATCAATAGTGTGAAATAAGAAAGGAGGAAGAAAATGTTTTCAGTCGATGTTGGACCCCAGTACGAAGGCGAAACAGTAAGGAAGGAAGATTTCCAAATCGAATTCGGAGGACCGAAGCACAAGTTCAAAGCGGAGCTGGTGTCTGTCAGACCCGCCGCTGAGGTAGAGGACGAAAAGATTGAGATCATCGGAAAGGACATCAAGGAGTTTGAAGAAGGAGCCTCCGTCCCCATTTTTATCAAGATCTTAGTGTCGGGTGAACAGCTGGAAAAAGACATGGAGCCCGTCTTTGAGCGCAGGGTTCACATGTACATCAACTATATTGAAGGCTTCTGGCACATGGCTCAGAGGGATGAGATCTGGATGAGGGTTCACAAGGACAGTTTTAAGAAGGGCCTCAACTCCCTCGACGAAATCGGACGAATCCTCGTCATGCTGTATAAGAACGAGCTCTCGATCATCGAAAAGATCCAGATCACTTTTATCACTGATCCCGCTCAGGTGGAAAAAGAGGTCCTCGAAGCTCGAAAGGTTTATAAAGAGAGAGATGACCGGCTCAAAGGAATCACCGAAGAAGAAGTGGACGAATTCTATGGATGCTCACTCTGCCAATCGTTTGCGCCCACCCATGTCTGCGTCGTTACTCCCGAGAGGGTCTCGCTTTGCGGGGCCATCAACTGGTTCGATGGAAGGGCCGCTTACAAGATGGATCCGGAAGGCCCCCAGTTTGCAGTGAAAAAAGGCGACCTCCTCGATCCGGAGAAGTTTATCTATTCCGGGGTCAATGCCATTGTGGCAGAGAAGTCCCTTGGGGCAAACAGCACCTTCTGTCTCCATAGCGCGCTGGAAACCCCCCATACCTCCTGTGGATGCTTCCAGGCCATCTGCTTCTACATTCCGGAGGTGGATGCGTTCGGTGTCGTCCACCGGGACTTTCTCGGCGAGGCGGTCAACGGCCAGAAGTTCTCAGGCATCGCCGGAGAGGCTTCGGGCGGAAGGCAGAATGAGGGAATGCTCGGGATGGCCATCTCCTATATGAGATCGAAGAAGTTTCTCAAAACAGACGGAGGCCTGAAGAGGATCGTCTGGCTCCCCAAATCGGTCAAGGAACAGGTGAAAGATGTCCTTGAAGAGGCCAACCTATACGACAAGATTGCAACCGAAGAAGATGTGAAAAACGTGGATGAACTGACCGAATTCATGAATCGCGTGGGCCATCCCTGGGTCACAGGTTAATAAGATTGTCAAAATTGAATTGATTTAGCCATTGGAAAATCTCCCCTTACCCCTCTTTGCCAAAGAGGGGTAATTCCTCCCTTAGGAAAAGGGAGGGAAGGAGTGATTTTACAAAAGGAGGATTTTATGGCACTTAAGGCATCTGACATTCAGAAAAAATTGCCGGATGGCGGTAAAAAGAATTGCAAGGAGTGCGGTTTTCCAACCTGCTTTGCCTTTGCCATGAAACTGGCATCGGGCGCAGTTTCCGTTCAGAAATGCCCCTATCTGCCCGCAGAGGTCAAAACCGAGCTTGAGGAGGGATTGGCTCCCCCGATCAAGCTGGTAACCATCGGGGCAGGGGAAAATGCTTTCAGCATGGGCGAGGAAGAGGTCATCTACCGTCACGAGAAAACGTTTTATAGACCTTCGGGGGTCGCCATCCTCATCACTGACAAGGAAGAGGAAGGAGTTATCTCCGCCAAGATCAATAAAATTAAGACACTTCAGTTCGACCGTGTGGGCCAGAAACTCCGCGCTAATCTCTTTGCATTGAAGTATGCCGGAAATAGCGATAAGTATCTCGGGCTGGTGAAGAGAGTGGCGGCAGAAGGATTCCCCATTGTTTTAATCTGTGAGAATCTGGACATCCTGTTTCAAGCGAGGGATCTGATCGCGGATAAGAATCCCCTTCTCTACCCCATCACCAAAGAGAATCTTGATGCTGCTATTCCAAAGCTCAAGGCAAAACCCTCGCCCATTGGAGTAAAAACCAATGGAGTTGAAGAGATCATTCCCATCACCCAACGGCTCAAGGCGGAGGGGATTCAGGACATCGCTCTCGATCCCTCTCCTAAATCGTTGAAGGAGATGATCAGGGATTATACAATCATCCGCAGGGCCGCCCTGAAGAAGACGTTCCGCCCTCTTGGCTACCCCATTCTTTCTCTACCGTGTCAGCTTACGGAAGATAAGATGGAAGAGACACTTCTTGCATCAGCAGGGGTGATCAAATATGCCGGGATCGTCGTGCTATCCGATTTCGAAAAAGAGAAGCTCTACCCCCTTCTTGTTCTGAGACAGAATATCTTCACCGATCCGAGAGTTCCACTTGCCGTGGAGCAGAAGATTTACGAGATTGGCGCAGTCTCCCCGGAATCGCCGGTGCTCCTGACGACCAACTTTGCATTGACCTATTTTGCAGTGGCCAGTGAAATCGAAAACAGCAAGATCCCTGCCTACCTCTGTGTAAAAGATACAGAAGGTCTCTGTGTCCTTGCAGCCTGGTCAACGGGAAAGTTCAGTGGAGATACGGCCGGACCATTTCTCAAAAAAATTGGTGTGGGAGATAAAGTCAAAAGTAAGAGGGTGATCATCCCTGGATTTGCTGCAAGAATCAAGGGAGAACTCGAAGAGGAATTACAGGGCTGGGAAGTGGTCGTCGGACCCCGTGAGGCAAGCGATCTCCCTGCCTTTCTACCCCAAATGATTGAGAAATGGAAGAGTCAAACCAAATAGAGGAAATCCTGAGGAGGTTCCTTCCGGAGAGAGAATATTTACTCCCCGTGTTACACGAAATTCAGGAAAAAGTGGGTTATCTCTCAAGAGAGGCTATGGAGAGCGTAGCCCACTTTTTCCATCTTCCACCTTCTGAAATTTTTAGTATTGTCACGTTCTACAATCAGTTTAGAAGAAAACCTCTCGGCCGCCACCCCGTCAATGTCTGCTTGGGAACGGCCTGCCACCTCCAGGGGGGAAACCTGATCCTTGACGCCTTCTCAAGGGAACTCCAGATCACCAGGGGAGACACCACAGAGGACCGGAGTTTCAGTCTCGACGGGACAGCCTGTTTTGGCTGTTGCAATGTCGCCCCGGTGGTCAAGATCAACAACCAGATCTATCCAAAGATGACACCGGGCAAGGTTGAGGAGGTGATCATCAACCTTCGTGACAAAGACAAAACCCATTAGGAATACAATGAACGATGGACAACGAACAATGAACTTATAGATCGATTCACTGTTCATCGTTCATCGTTTAATGTTCATTGTTTCAATATGAATTATCAACAGATCAGGGAACACGCAAACAAATTCTATGATGATAAGTTGAACGATGGGACAACCAAAATCTTCATCGGGAGCGCCACCTGCGGGATATCGGTGGGCGCTCTTGAAGTGGCCAAAGCCTTTGACAAAGAGTTGAAAAAACATGACCTCCCGGGGGAGATCATCGAAGTCGGATGCCTGGGAATCTGCTTTGCCGAGCCTCTCGTCTATATCATGAAACAGGGCAACCCCACGATCTGCTATAAAAACCTGACACCGGAAGATGCCTCCAGAATCGTTTACAACTATCTGATCGAAGATGACCCCTGTTTCGACCTCGCCATCGGAACATTGGAGATGAAAGAGGGAGACATTCCCTATATCCCCGAGCTTGAAAAATTTGAAAAAGAGGAGAGAATCATCCTCCGTTATGCCGGCTATATTGACCCTAAGGAGATCAAGGATTATATCGCCTTAGGCGGCTATGAAGCCCTGGATAAGGCCCTGACCATGAAAAAGGAAGAAATCATCGAAGAGGTGAAGCGATCCGGGCTGAGGGGGTTAGGAGGCGCCGGTTTTCCCGTAGGAACAAAATGGGAAGCATGTTTCAGAGCTGATGGATCTCCAAAATATGTGATCTGTAACGGAGACGAAGGTGATCCCGGAGCCTTTATGGACAGGGTGATCCTGGAGAGCTCGCCTCATCAAGTGATCGAAGGGATGGCCATCGCAGGTTATGTCCTCGGATCCCATCAGGGCTATATCTACATCCGGTCCGAATATCCCCTTGCCATCGAAAGGGTCAATCTTGCGTTAACTCAGGCAAGGGAATGCCAATTATTAGGGAGAAACATTCTCGGGAAAGGGTTTGACTTCGACATCAAGGTCTTTCCAGGAGGAGGGGCTTTCGTCTGCGGGGAATCAACTGCCCTGATGTACTCCATCGAAGGAAGAAGACCCATGCCCAGGGTGAGACCGCCCCATTCCTCGGAGAAGGGCATCTTTCGAAAACCTACCCTTTTAAATAATGTCAAGACGTTTTCCTGTATCCCCCCTATTCTCTCAAAAGGATCGGAGTGGTTTTCAAGAATAGGAACTCTTCGTTCAAAGGGAACAACCGTCTTTGCACTGGCCGGTAAAATCAAGGAATCGGGTCTCGCCGAGGTAAGGATGGGAACCACCTTGAAAGAAGTCATCTATCAGATCGGAGGCGGGGTCAAAGAGGAGAAAAAACTGAAGGCCATCCAGGTAGGAGGTCCATCAGGCGGATGCATCCCGGCTCAATACATCGATACTCCGGTCGATTTCGACTCTCTGAAATTTTTGGGCTCGATGATGGGGTCCGGCGGACTGATCGCTGTCGATGAAGAAACCTGTATGGTCGATATTGCTAAATACTTTATCTCCTTCACCCAGAGTGAAAGTTGCGGAAAGTGCACCTTCTGCAGGGTCGGAACCAAACACCTCCTTCTCCTGCTTGAGGAAATCACCAAGGGAGAAGGAACACTCGATCACATTCGCTTGCTCAAAGAACTGTCCGAGACCATTATCGAAGGTTCTTTGTGCGGACTGGGCCAGACCGCTCCCAATCCTATCCTGACCACATTGAGGTATTTCGAGGAGGAATACATCGCTCATGTGGTTGAAAAACGATGCCCGGCCCTGGTCTGTCATGATCTTATCTCTTATCTGATCGTCTACGATAAGTGTCAGAGAAGTTGTGAACATTGCGTTCTCAAATGCCCGGCAGAAGCCATCCATCCGGACCAGAAAAACATCAAGATCATCGATCAGACGAAATGTGTCAAATGCGGCATCTGTCTTGAGGTTTGCCCAAAGGAGTACCGGGCGGTCATTAAGGTATCACCGAAGATAGTCGTATCGTCAGAAAGTCGCATCGTCGCATAGTCAAATAATCGTAAATCAAAACTATACGACTACAAGACGATTAGACTATAAGACTACGGGACTAAAAAACTATGCCTTCTTTTACGATTGATGGTCAGGAGATAACAGCAGAGCCAGGAGAAAAGATTCTCTGGGCCGCACTCCGTTCGGGGATCTACATTCCCCATCTCTGCGCCACCGAGCACGACGAACTTCCTTTCGGAGGATGCCGCCTTTGCCTGGTAGAAGTTGAAGTCAGCGGCCGCAGGGAGATGACGACCGCCTGTTCAGAACCAGTTCGCGACAAGATGAAAGTTTATGCCCATACGGAAAAGGTCGAGAGGATGAGGAGAATGGCTTTTGAACTCATCATGAGCGACCACCAGATCGATTGTAAAAATTGCGCAAAGAGAAAGACCTGTCACCTGATCAAACTGGCTTCATCCCTCAAGATGACCCTTCAGCCTAAAACCCTGAGGAGTCTCGCTCGTGATCTCCCGATCGACGATTCCCATCCGCTCTTCACTCATGACCCGAGAAAGTGCGTTAAGTGCGGGAAGTGTGTCCTGATGTGTCAGGGGATGGGAAAATCCTTTCTTGATTTTGCCCATCGGGGGTTCGAAATGGTGGTCACCACATTTGACCACCTTCCGCTCGCTTCCGTCGGATGTGAGTCCTGCCTGGAGTGTGTGAAAGTCTGTCCGACAGGCGCTCTCTACCTAAAAGAAACAGGAGGCAAAGCAGATGGATAAAGAGTTCTTAACCCTGAAGGAAATCGAAGGGGTCGTTGTCCACGATCTTTATCTAAAAAAAGAGGTGGCTCGGAGGGCGGAGATCTTTGAATATCTGGGTGATGTGGAGAAGATGATTCAATATATAGGAGGAGAACAGGTGGCTACCCCTCCCATCCGTTGCGACTGGATGGTGAAGAAGGTATTTTATCCGGGGGTGGAAATCTATTTTCTCTATAACCGGAAAGACGAGGAATTCCCCTCTTCCATGCAGGTCCTTTTCGCAGGAGAAAAGGTGAGGGAGTTAAAAGGGGACGATCTTTCTGTCCTGGCCATTGCCACCATCAATCACATGATTCATTATATCCGGAATACATCCTCCGAAAAATCATTGCCCGAGATATGCAGTGTTATATAGAGATATGTGAAATCCTTATCAAAAGGAGAAGGAGTGCCTATGAAATCAGGAAGCCGTCTTGAAAGAACTCTCGAAGCGGGACATTTTGCATTTACCGGAGAACTTGGCCCTCCTCAGGGAGCCAATGGAGACCACGTCAGGAAAAAGGCAGGTTACCTGAAAGGCCTCGTCGATGCGGTCAATATCACAGATAACCAGACCGCTGTCGTGCGCATGTCGAGCTGGGGCGCTGGCCTCATCGCCCTCCAGGAGGGGTTAGAGCCCAATTATCAGATGGTTTGCCGGGACCGTAACCGCATTGCCATCCAGAGCGATATCCTCGGAGCCTACGCCCATGGCATCCGGAATATGCTCTGCCTTTCGGGCGACCATCAACAGTTCGGAAACCATCCCTTGACCAAAGGCGTCTTTGACATCGATTCCATTCAGCTCATCAGTCTCGTTAAAAAGATGAGGGATGAGAAAAAATTTCTCAATGGCGATGAGATTGATGGCCCTCCCCGGATGTTTATTGGTGCGGCTGAAAACCCGTTTGCCGAACCTTATGAGTGGCGAGTTTATCGCCTTGCTAAAAAAGTGGAAGCAGGGGCCGACTTCATACAGACCCAGTGTATCTATGACATGAAGATGTTCCGCGAATGGATCAAGCAGGCCAATGACATGGGTTTGACTGAAAAGGTCCATATATTGGCGGGGATCACCCCTCTCAAATCTGGAGGTATGGCCCGCTATATGGCGAAGAACGTCTCCGGCATCATCATCCCGGATGAGGTCATCAATCGGATCGTACAAGCGAAAAAAGCAGCTGAAGAAGGGATTAACTTCTGCGTGGAACAGATTCAGGAGTTAAAGGAGATGAAAGGAGTTCATGGCGTTCATCTCATGGCTATTGAATGGGAGCACAAGGTGCCGGAAATTGCCGAGCGCGCAAAACTCCTGCCCAGGCCTGTGGTCTAAAGAGGCTCGGCTAACTTCAATCGGTAAACGGTACCGATGCTAGTATCGTGTCAAGAAGCTCAAAGTTAGAAACTCGAGCATCCAGTATCTATATACGAGCCTCGATACGAGCTTCGCCAACGTTAAACGCGTGAGATGCAAAAAGCATGAGGAGAAGTAACTTATTCTTGCAGAGAGAAGGAGAAGGTCATGTATGAATTTATTCAAGGGCCGTTGATCACGATTGCTTTTATCGTCTTTATTTTGGGGCTCCTCTTCCAGTTGATTCAATTTTTCAGACTGACCCAAAAGAAGGAGTGGGGTCGTCCCCCCCTTCCCCAGGAGATCAAGCCGGAAAAGAAAACAGCAAAAACAATCATCGCTTCATGCCTGACTTCGCTGAACGGAACGCTCTGGAAAACCGATCCTGTCCTGACGATCGTTACCTCGGTTTTCCATCTTCTCCTGATCATCACCCCTCTTTTTCTCCTCGGGCACAACATCCTCTTAAATCAATCCTGTGGATGGAGCCTGTTCAGCCTGCCCGAAACGCTTTCCGATGGGTTGACTCTGATCATTCTATTCTGCGGAGCCTATTTTCTCGGGCGACGGCTCTTTCTTGCCCGGGTCAGGGCAATCACAACGCTTTACGATTATGTGGTCTTGCTCATCGCTGTCGCTCCTTTTCTGACAGGATATTTTGCCTACCGTCAGTGGTTCCATTACGAAACAATCATCATGCTCCACATATTATCGGGGAATATCATGCTCATCACGATTCCCTTCACCAAATTGGGACACATGCTTTTTTTCTTTCTATACCGCTTCTTCCTCGGGGGAGAATACGGATTCCTCCGGGGCTCCAGGACTTGGTAAACCCGTTAGACAGTTAAACGGTCGATCATGCCTAACGGAAGCGACAAGGAGACATGCTATGGATAAGGTCATCTCGAATCGGGAAATAAAAAAAATTGATACGAAAAAAATCAAAACAATGCTTGACCGCAGAAAAGGGAAGATGAAACGGTTTCTTTCCTACTGCGCCCACTGTAGTCTCTGTGCGGAAAGCTGTTTCCTCTACATGAAACATAAAAAAGATCCCCAGTACATGCCCTCTTACAAAGTCATCAACTCCCTGGGAAAACTCTATCGAAAGAGAGGGAAGGTCGACCAAAAAGCTTTAGATGAAATGAGGGGGATCGTCTGGAGAAACTGCGTGCTCTGCAGCCGCTGTTACTGCCCGATCGGCATTCATGTCCCGAACATGATCGCCTTTGCCCGAGCTGTCTTGAGGTCTCAAGAGGTTTATCCCCAACGAAACGAAAACTCTTCGGAAAGCTGGTTGTAACGACGAATCACTTCTTGCGGGAGAATAGGATATGAAAAGGTTAGGATTCTATATCGGATTCATCACCATCACCATGACCTTGTTAGCAGCCCCTGCCCTCATGGCCCAATCAGACAAAATGACCCTTGATTCGTCAAAGGGTGGGGCAGGGAAAAAGCGGCCTGCTGTGATCTTTCAGCATAACCTCCATGCTGAAAAGGGACTGTCCTGCAAGGATTGCCACCACCTCTATGAAAAGGGCGAAAATGTCCTTGATGAAAGTAAACTGGTGGAGGGAAGTAAGGAGATTCAGTGCTCTGCCTGCCACGGGTCCAAATCCAAACTTAATCTCGAAGAGGCCTATCATGGGCAATGCATCGGCTGCCACAAGAAACCCATGAAGGATCAGAAGAAAACTCCGCCCCGCTATTGTGGCGGATGCCATGTGCGGAAGTGAAGGAATCATCTATTAATCAGTCCAAAATTGTATAGACACGGAAGATAATTCTTTCCTTCGTTCCCTTTGTCAAAGGGATGAAGGGCCTCTCTTATAACCCCCCTCTATTCCCCCCTTAAATTAAGGGGGGGAGAAAGGGGGGTTACGGGAGATTTTCCGAATAACATGTCTTTTCAATTATGAACCCCTTAATAACTTTAAACATTCAACCAACGGGAGGAGAACAATGATCGTTGCCGAGAAAAAACCTTTAGAAGAGATCAAAGAGATGATCAAGGGTTACAAAAAGGTCTTAAATGTGGGTTGTGGCGGGTGCACCTCCATCTGTTTTACGGGCGGGCAGAAGGAGGTCAACCAATTAAATGAAGACCTCGCCAATGTACTACAGCAGGAAAGCATCGCGCTTCGGCCGGAGGGCTTTACCATCGAACGCCAATGCAACGGAGATTTCTATCCTGAATTGGATGAGATCGCAAAGAATTATGATGCCATCCTGTCCATGGCTTGTGGCGCTGGCGCCCAGTTCCTGGCTGACCGATACCCTGCCAAGCCCGTCTTTCCAGCCCTCAATACCGTCTTTGTCGGGGTTGACCGGGATCTCGGTTGGTTTGAGGAAAATTGCCGAACCTGTCGGGAATGTGTCCTCGGTGAAACGGCAGGAATCTGTCCCATCACAAGGTGTGCAAAAACCCTTTTCAATGGTCCCTGCGGAGGCACCTCCCGGGAAGGAAAGTGTGAGGTGAGCAAAGATACTCCTTGCGCCTGGTATGAAATTTTTAAGCGTTTGAAGGACCAAAACCGTCTGGAAAACATCCTGAAGGTCAAACCCGCCAGGGAGTGGAAAAACCAGACCCGTGGAACCATGGTCCACGAAGACTATCAAAAAAGATATGCCAGATAAAACCCGACTCCTCCATTTCTGCCGGAGGCAGATTGTGTTGTAACCAGCCATTCGTCCTTCGACACACTCAGGACGAACGGTTAAATGATAGTTTTATAACATGTTGTAGTCCGTTCATGGTGAGCCTTTCGACTCACCGTTCGCCCTGAGGCTCTCGAAGGGTGAACGGTTCGCTCAGGATCGAACCATGAACGGAATTCCGACGGGTGGCCAAAGAACAATAAGGCAATACAGACAATAACAGGGCATTGACTTTTTCCCTCTAAATTATATAATGTTCCGACTTTTCGCTCTCTTGCCGTTAACAAGAGGCGCTGTTCAATCAGGGGGCGAACGTATTAAAAAACAAAGACATTTTGTAACATTTTAGCGCTTTGAAAAAACTTATCTAATCCCTCTTCATCCCCCTTTGTCAAAAGGGGGAAATGTTTCTCCTCCCTTTGGAAAAGGGAGGTCGGGAGGGATTTTACAAAGATTTTCAAACAACTAAAGTGTTACGACATTTTCAACTTCAGGGATGCGAGAGGAGAAAGCCCATGTCATTCAAGGAACAACTCGATTCAGGCAAGTTTGTGGTAACGGCTGAACTTCAGCCCCCCAAAGGAATCGATCTCTCCGAACTCTTTGAACAAGCGAAACGATGGAAAGGCCGTCTCGGCGCCATCAACGTCCCCGACCTTCAAGGGGCTATCATGAGGCTGGGGTCTCTCTCGGCATCTGCCCTTCTGCAGGAAAAGGGGATGGAGGTCATTTACAATCTCTCCTGCAGTAACCGAAATCGATTGACCCTTCAATCGGAACTCCTCAATGCTGCTGCCTTTGGCCTGAAGAATCTCCTCCTCCTTCAAGGAGACCCTCCCTCCATCGGGGATCACTTTGAAGCCCCACCGGTATTCGATCTCGATGTGATGGGTTTGCTCGGCGCCGCCAAACGACTCCAGGAAGGCTATGATCTTGTGGGGAATGACCTCAAGGGGAAACCCGCCTTCTTTGTCGGAACACAGATCAATGCAGCGGCTCAGGGGGCCCAACTCGAGGCCGAGCTCGTGAATATGGAGAAGAAGATCCGGGAGGGAGCCAGCTTCTTCTTTGCCGGTTCCATCTATAATCCAAGCCTGCTTGAAGACTTTATGAAGAAGGCGGCCCATTTCAAAACCCCCATCATAGCAAGCATCACCTTGCTCAAATCAGTCGGGATGGCCCGATATATCAGTAAACATGTGGAAGGGGCATCTATCCCGGATGCCATAATCGATCGTTTGCTCAGGGCCCAGGACAAACAGGCAACAAGCATCGAAATCGCCGCAGATCTCATTGCGGACGTGAAACCTCTATGCCAGGGGATTCAGATCATCCCCATTGGATGGGAGAACCTGGTCATTCCCCTTCTCGATCGGGTCGGATTATAACCCCTGTTAGAATGGGTATAGCCTTATTGCTCTAATCTCAACAAGAGGAGTGGCCTTTCTACCAGGGTTCAACAAGAGATGATGGCCAAGAATTTATCTCCACCTAATAAAAGAAAAAGGAACACCCATCGCCTTACCCTCGTCAACGGGAAGGGAGAGGCCGGGATGTTTCAGGCCATTGCCGAACTCGGAAACGATGGGATCCTTGTATTCAATAGTAATTACCAGATTGAATTCGCCAACCGGATGGCTTCGGAAATCACCGGTTTTTCCCATGATGCATTATTGAAGATGAATATTTTCTCGCTTCTGGATAAACCCCAGCAAGCTTTTGTCGAGAATATCTTCATCCATCCCGAGCGATACGGAGAAAAGGTTTGCTCGGAAGTTCGTCTGATCACCTCCGATAGCCAGATGAAAGAAGTCGAAATTTGCATTGCTCTCGCCCGGACCTCCCATCAGGTCCGAAAAGGCTACGCCTATCTCAAAGACATTACGGACCGGAAAAAATTCGAGCGGGATTTAAAAAATTCTGAAGAACGGCTCCGGAGACTTTTCGAGAGGGTACGGCACGGGCTCTTCATTAGCTCGAGGGAAGGCAGGTTCATGGAATGCAACCAGGCCCTCCTCGACATGCTGGGCTATACCAACAAAAAAGAGTTTCTCAGAATTGATATTGTCAGAGAGGTCTATGCCAACCCCAGAGACCGTGAAATTTTCATGGAGAGAATTAAGAGGGACGGCTTTGTCAAAGATATGGAAGTGGAATTCAAGAAGAAGGATGGGGAAAATATTACGATTCTGCTCACCGGCTATCCCATTTTAACTGATGCAGGGCAAATCGTCGGTTATGAAGGAATCAACCTCGATATCACGGACAGGAAGCGGATCGAAGATGAACTCCGCGAGGCCAATGAATTCTTCACAAACCTGATTGAAAGTTCCGTTGACGGAATCATCGCGACGGATATGAAGGGAAACATCATCATCTTCAATAAAGGAGCGGAAACCCTGACCGGATATAAGGCTGAAGAAGTGATCGGGAAGCTTCATATCACCCAGATCTACCCTCCGGGGATTGCCAAAGAAATCATGTACAGGCTGCGAAGCCCGGAATACGGAGGGGTCGGAAAACTCCTCCCTTATCAATTCAACATCGTCAATAAACATGGGGACATGATACCCATACAGATTTCTGCCTCCCTCATTTACAACCGGGCGGGAGAGGAACTGGCCAGCGTCGGTATCTTTACAGATTTAAGGCAGCGTTTATTGATGGAAAAGAAACTTCAGGAGACCCACCTCCAGCTGGTCAGCTCCGAAAAAATGGCCTCCCTTGGAAAACTGGCCGCTGGCATTGCCCATGAGATCAACAATCCCCTGGGCGGCATCCTCATCTACTCCAGCCTGATGATGGAAGACCTGCCCGAGGAGGACCCAAAGCGAAATGATCTGGCTCGCATCGTCCAGGAAGCCGGACGATGTAAAGACATTGTGAAAAGTCTGCTCGAATTCGCCCGTCAGACAGAACCGAAGAAAGAGCCTGCGGATATTAACCGGGCCATCAATGACGGACTGTTCTTCCTGGTCAATCAGGCTCTTTTTCACAACATCCGGATTGTCAAAGAGTTTGACCCTTTCTTACCCTTGGTCCAGGGAAATGCGAGCCAGTTGAAACAGGTCTTCATGAACATCATCGTCAATGCGGCGGAAGCCATGTATGGCAATGGAACCTTAACCATCAAGACGTCACTCTCTCCGGAGGGAAAGATGGTGTGGATAGAATTTACGGATACGGGCGAGGGCATCCCCGATGAAAATCTCTCCCGTATCTTCGACCCCTTTTTCACGACCAAGGACGTAGGGAAAGGGACGGGATTGGGTTTGGCCACCTCTTTTGGAATCATTGAGGAACATGGAGGAAAGATTAGCGTCCAGAGTAAAGTCGGCGAGGGAGCGACGTTTGCGATCGAGCTCCCCGTTCACCCTGGAAACAGCCCGGCTGAGAAATAGGCAGGGACCAAGACAAACATCGCAGAAGGAGGGAAAAAAGATGGCGAAGAAGATATTGATTGTGGATGACGATCCGGATTTGGTGGAAGCGGTCACGATGATTCTGGAGTCAAAGAATTATGACGTTGCCGCCGCTTATGGTGGATTGGAGGGATTGCAGAAGGCAAAGACCGAAAATCCCAATCTCATCGTCCTCGATGTGATGATGCCGGACAAGGACGGATACGCAGTGTGCAAAGAATTGAAAGCCGACCCTAAATTGAGCCGGATCCCCATCCTTCTTCTGACGGCAGTCGTCTCCAAGATCGCCACCACCCGCTATACCCAGCAGATGGGCATGGAAACCGAAGCAGACGATTACATCGATAAACCCGTGGAACCGGATGTGCTGGTGAAGAGGATTGAAGCTCTGCTCTCCAAGTAAAGCGTGAGAACACCCGAGGCACAACATCGGATGGACCCCTTCGGGTAGCCTTGCCCTATATTTGGATTTCCGATTGAAAGAGGTTTCAATGCAAACCCAGGTCCAAATCTTAGTCATTGACGATGAGCAGATCATGAGGGATGGCTCGTCCCGCATCCTTTCCAAAGGCGGATGGGGAGTCATCACAGCGGAGAATGGACAACAGGGGCTGGAGATCGTTAAAAGCCGCCCTGACCAGATCGATGTGATCCTGCTGGACCTGATGATGCCGGGGATGAGCGGAATGGAAGTGCTGGAGAAAGTTCATTCGCTCGACCCGAACCTCCTCGTCATCATTATCACCGGTTTTGCAACCGTGGAATCCGCTGTGGAGGCGATGAAGAAGGGAGCCTACGACTTTATCCCCAAACCCTTCACGCCCGACCAGCTCCGTATTGTCGTCAGAAGGGCTTTGGAAAAAAGGAGCCTTCAAAAGGAGGCGGAATTCCTCCGGCAGGAACGGGAGAAATCCCTCCGGGATATTGCCACGGAAAAATCGAAGATTAAAACGATCATCAACTGTATGGGCGACGGTGTTCTGGTCTGCGACCGTGATGGCTATATCGTTCTCACCAATCCCGCTGCCTGCCGCATGCTGAAGGTTTCCGAACCCTGCCTGATGGGAAACTTCATTTCCCAGTGTGACCTCGATGGGGAGCTTTCCAAAACAATCGGAGAAAGTTTGAAGTCCGGAGATCTCAGTTATACCTCTGTCTCCCAGGAATTGAGCATTGGTGAAGCCGGAGAAATCTTTTTGCGCGCTCACACAGCGCCGGTCCGGAGTGATCTTGGGGAAACCATGGGGTCCGTCACCGTTCTTCAGGACATCAGCCATCTGAAAGAACTGGACAAGATGAAATCGGAGTTTATCGCGATGGTGGCCCATGAGCTCCGGGCTCCGATCGCAGCCGTTGAACAGCAGCTCAATGTCATTCTGAACCGCGTAGCCGGAGACGTCTCAGAAAAGCAGGAGAAACTGCTCGTCCGCGCCAAGGAGAGAACAAAAGGGCTGCTCAACCTGATTAAGGACCTGCTCGATCTTTCAAAAATCGAAGCGGGCAGAATGGTGCAGTACAAGGAACCGCTCACGCTTCAGGAGATCATCCAGAAAGTGGTGGACCTGATGAAAGCGGAGGCTGAAAACAAGAAGATCGATCTTGAGTTCCCTCCCCCTTCCCAAAACCCTCTCATCCACGCCGACCGGGTCAGCATGGAGGGAGTGTTCACCAACCTCATCTCCAATGCCATCAAATATACTCCGGAGGGAGGAAAGGTCTGGGTGAACCTGGGGGAGGAGGGAGGGTTTGCCAAAGCGGTGGTCTCGGACACAGGCATTGGCATCAAGAAGGAGGATCTTCCAAGGATCTTCGATAAATTTTACCGGGTCAAGACCGTGGAAACCCGTCAGATTGTCGGCACAGGTCTCGGCCTGTCCATCGTCAAGAGCATCGTGGACGCCCACCTGGGCTCCATCTCCGTGGAGAGCGAAGAAGGAGGAGGCACAACCTTCACCGTTCTCCTCCCCAGAGAATCGAACCCAACTCCTTGAGGGGAAGTTCGAGACAGTCCTGCCGATTGGCTATCCGTTGACTTTCTTTGTCTCTTTTGAATCTTTACGAGGTTTCTCTGGGGGAGGTTTGATGCCGAGTCGTTTTGCCGTATGATCCCTGCCCATGTAAAAATTGATCCATGAAGAGGTCTGCCACAACTCCCAATTGCATGGAGGAACGATATATTCGGATAAACTGCTTTCCTCCTTGTAGGGTTTGAGCCGGTCGTATGCTTGAACCCAAACACATTTCTGCTCCTCCGGATAAACTTCGCACCAGCCCTGGTAGCTTCCTCCGCAGGCGCCATTTCTCTGGTTCTTCGGACACTGTGACATGGGGCAGACAAAGGCGACATCAAAGAGGGCGCAATCACCGCAATTGAGGCAATGGAAGAGAACAGTCTTTGCTATATGCTCAAAAAATTCCAGAACCTTTTTTGCTCGGTGGGTCCCATCAATCCATTTTACAAATGGACTGAGACTCTGGAAAACCCAGCTCTTCTCTTCAAAAAGCGTCACATGGGCAAGCCTTGAAAGTTTGTAAATCAGGGGAACTGATGGTCTTGAAGGTCTCTTCGCAAAAACATCCGTGTTCAGGCCGGTCTTCGGATCTTTCTCGAAGAGATAAAATCCATCGGGTTGGGGATAATCGAACTCAGGAACCAGTTTTTCCCAGTCCTTGGAGAGCTCTTCGCCTTTGTTGATGATGTATTCCACCTGGTCCGGAGTAATGCCATGCCCTCCGATGTGAGCACCTGCATACCCCATCCCTTTGGCAATCGCATAAAGCTTTGCCGCACGCAACAGCCTGGTCCCTTTTCCCTTATCCGAAGCTTTGGCTTCTTCTCCTAATTCAGAGACTAACCTGTCTGTGACGACACAGCCCGGGATCTTGTTGCTGTTCATCATCTTGGCCGTGGGATAAGGCAGGATATAAACATTGACCAGGACCGGAATGTTATAACCATTTACCCGCAACCATTGTAAAAGCTCATGATACTTTCTGGCATCGTAGCCGATCTGGGTGATAATGAATTTGGCTCCGGCTTCGATTTTCTTCTTGAGCTTGTAGTACTGCGCCATCAGCTCCGATTCCAATTGTTTGAACGGAGAAACACAAACACCGACGAATAAATCGGTCTTGGCAAGGACTACCTTCTTCCCCATGGAATGGTGTTCCAGCCCGTTGTTCATGGCTTCGGCCAGCCGGACTACGTTAACTGGATCCATATCGAACACAGGCTTGGGCTTTCCCTCAAATCCCTCTGCCGAGGGATAGTCGCCGGTAAGGGCGAGAATATTTCTCACACCGCTGGCCGCCAGCCCATAGAGCATGCTCTCGATCTGGCTCCTGTTCTTATCCCGGCACGCAAGATGCACCAGAGGCTCAGTGCCTACCCGTTTCACCTCCGCACACAACATCTCCGTAGAGATAGCGGGATTTCCTCCCGGGTTGTCGGTGACGCTGATCGCATGGATCTTTCCAAGACCAGCCGCCATCCGGATATTCTCGAAGACATGCTCCTGCTGCATTTCAAAGGCGCCCCTCCCCGGAATCTGTTCCCAGGTCACACAGAAAACCTTTGGGTTGAGAATGGCTTCTTTAAGCGGGTTGGCCCTCTCTTCAATCTGGGTATCAATTCTTTCAAGCAACTTCAACGCCTTGACGGACTCAGCCACGGAGCCGGCATCGTCAGGAGAAATCATCAGATATTCTTCCGCATCCATCTGCATGGCTTCCTGAGGGGTCCAGGCCTTCTCCGGTTGCCCTGGAAAATGGGCATCCACGATCAGCTGAGGGATGTGTTTGGTGATCCACCCCTCTCTCAATTTCTTATGAAGTCTGAATGAACTCCCACGGGGTTCCACATATCCCAGAAGGATGATATCAGGGCGTTCGCCTCTTGCCCTGGCAAGCCCTTCATTTTCATTGAAAGCATCCATCACTTCGCATTCAGCGTGAAGCGATTCTCCAATGAGCTCATGAAATTCTGGGACACTGCCAATGACGAGTACTTTTCGGTTTTTCGAATTCTCCATTGAGATCCCCCGACCGCTTATCTTGATTGATTCATTATATGGCGCGTTTAAGTCTGTATAATCAACGTTCTATATACAACATTTATCAGTAACTTTCCATCCAACCAAGAACCTATCCTGGTGGGCGACGACTTCTTAATGAGCTGTTCACACTGAGGTTCTCAAAGGATGGACGAACGGGATGACAACATAGCATTTGTGGAAATTTAGTAGAACAGGGGATTTAAGCGGTCCTTATCCGATCGCCCAATAGTGCAGAGAAAACAGGAAGAGGAAAAAAACCTTTTCAGAAAGGATCAGTCGCTGCTTCAAGGTAAGGTGGAAGCCTATCCACAGATCCAACAGGAATGAAATGGACACCCTGGCACACCTCTTTCAATCCCTTCACCAGATCCCGGACGATCTGAATACTGGTAGCCTCTTTGTCGGGTGCTTTCGCCAATCTTTCAATGATATGATTCGGCACCAGGCCGGGTCTCACATACTTGTTGAGAAAGAGGCCCATGCTTGCCGACCTCACTAAAATAACCTCTGCGATAACTGGAACATTGATGGGTCCCACCTTGTTCATAAATTGATGGAAAGAATCGAGGTCGAAGACCGGGGTTGTCAGAAAATAGTTTGTTCCCAGGCCAGCCAGCGTTTCCATCTCTTTCAGCTCCATATCCGGAACTTTCTTGCCCCAACTGGAATCTACTCCGGAGCCGATACAAAACTTAGGTTTCAAACCGATTTCGTTTCCAGAGATATCATGTCCTTCCTGGAGGCTGTTGATCACTGAGTACAGTTTTCCCGTATCCACATGGAAGTACATGATCTCCTGGAGGCTGTCCCCGGTAATACGGTAATCCTGAGTAAAGGTAAGGATGTTTTCGATGCCTGATTCCGCGGCTTTCAGGAGTTGCCTCTGAATGTCCATCCGATTCTTTTCCCTGCAGGCGGTCTGAAAAATGGGGTCGAAATCTTGTTCCTTAAGGACACGGCAGGTCCCCATTGTATCTGTTACTAATCCTTCAATTTCCAAATCTGGGACGGTAAGGGCGTCGATCTTCCCGCGAATACGGTTGATATTTCGAATGAGATCTTTGGCATCTGTTTCAATCGCTGGTTGAATCTCAGAGGTGACCACAAATCCTTTCTTAAGACGCTCATGCAATTTCATGGTTTCCTCCTTTTCTCAATTCAGAAACATAATCAGAACAGATAAAACCAAACAAGCTTAAAAAAGTCAGAAAAAATTACTCCATCGAACAAGTCTAGAAATTACTGTTATTACAGAATTTACTAATATTACAAAAATTACCGTTTGTCAAGCGCAAAATTATTGGTCAGCCATTATTTTAGCAACATATTGAATTTAATTAGCCTTTTTAGTACAACTAAAAAGTTTCAAATATAAGGGAACCTCTAATAATTCCGAATTCGTCACTCCCGCCCTGTATCAAGTACGGGATAAACTCCAGCGGGAGTCCAGTCGTTGCGACTCGAAACCGAGTTATTTCGTCCCGTCAAAAGCGGGACTGGATTTTCCCGATAAAGATCGGGACAGGAATGACATTTTTAGAGGAACACTTGATCTAACTCAGAAATCTATAATCTCAACTCAGCAATTAGAATGGGCCATACCGAATCACCGGCGCCAGTCACCGAGATTCTTTTTCGATAAACTTTATGGAGCAATTCAACTCAGTCACCAGCGCCCTCTTTGTCTTCCCGATGACTTCTTCCTAACGCGTATGGACGCAGGGAAAAAATAAGTCCAAGACCAATGATGGCCACAATGACATACCCCCAAAAAGCAATCCTATAGCTTCCCGTGATATCAAACAAAGAACCTGCGAAGATGGGGCCGATAAAGCCTCCCACTGTGCCTGCAAAGACGGCTACACCGAAGAGGAGACCATGCGACCGAATCCCGAAGTACTCAGCAACAATCGGTGAAATCACGGTGAAGAGGCCTCCGTGGGCAAACCCATATATCACTGCAAAAAGGTAAAACATCCAGAGTTCATCTGAAAGTTGAAGCCATAGGAGCATGAGGATGAGCAAGATAAAACATAAGATCATCGAGCGCCGATTGCCGATGCGATCGATGGCACTGCCAATGGAAAATCGCCCCAGGATGCTGGCACCACCGATGGTGGAAAGGATCATGGCAGATGCATGTGGTGAAATACCCATGTCAATGGCATGTGGGACGATGTGTACCATGATGCTCATCAGGCAGAAACAGGCTGAAAGGTTGGCAAAGAAAATCATCCAGAATGCTCTGCCACTCATCACTTTCCATAAGGGGATCTCTCTTTCACGAAACCCGCTCCCCGATGTTTCAGCCCGTGAATTGTCCGGAAAAAGTCCCATGCGAAAGGGATCGTGGCGTAAAACCTGGGCGATGAGCACAAGCAACATCATTCCCACACCCCCGATGATCGCATAAGCCTGACGCCATCCTAAACCAGCGATGAGAACATTTGCCAAAAAGGGGATGAGCATCTGTCCAAATCCCGTACCCATCTTTACGATGCCTGTCATGACCCCACGTCGTCGAACAAACCACCTTGCCGTTGTATTCAGGGCGATGACATCCACGGCACTCAATCCCATACCGAAAAAGAGGCTGTAGAATAGATACAATTGCCATGGGGCATGGATCGTGGAAAAGAGAAGGAGTGAAGAACCAAAAAAGAGTCCTGCCACTGTCATCAAGAAGCGTGGGCCAAATCGATCGACCAGCCTGCCGACGAGAATCCCCAAACCACCCGCGATGAGAAAAGCCAAGGAATGGGCTCCAGAGAGTATTCCCCTTGACCAGGTAAACTCCTCAAGGAGGGGCTTAAAGAAAACACCAAATGCCACATAGGTGCCGACTCCGATTGCTTGAATTCCAGCACAGGCCACAATGATGTAGTACCCATAGAAAAATGAGTTTCTCTTCACAACGAATGATCCATAGGGTCAACCCATTGACGTTTGGACTAACCCCTCTCCTGTTAAAGAACTTTATGGTGTTGATTTATCCCGAACGACCTATTCTTGTCAATTGATGGACAGATGAATTGACGAAATATGGATAATGAAGACGATGCAGGTGTTTAGTAACAAACTTGCCAAGAAAGACCGAAAAGCGACCGTTATCTATATAAACGAAACTCTTTTGGTATCTCCGCTTCCCCTCGTCTACCTTCTCAATGGGCAGACCAACTTTTTTAAGAATGACACATTACATCTTTGAATAAGTTGACTGAATTTTTCAGTCACGTATCACGGTCCAGGTTCGAGATTTGGATTGTCAGACTTAATAAATTACGTAGGATCTAAAAAGGGCCGGTTTGCTCTTTTGTTTTGAATTCCGCATTCCGTAACTGGAATCGCCAATACCGAATTATTGTTGCCAGCCAGGATCCTTTCTCTAAATTCACAATTCAAGGCCTGACGCTGAAGCCTTCCTGAACGGAATTACAATACAGTCTCGAGACGGAGGGGTCCCGATTGGAAGACCCGAAGGAATTGTCGTTCAGCCTCATAGGTGCCTATCAGGAACATCTCCGTTTCTTCCCGGATAGGAAGGTGAGGATCGGGGTTGATCGACAAGACCCCGTCGTTCTTAAACGCAACCACGGTACAGCCTGTCTCCCGGCGGATTTTTGACCGGGCGAGGGTTAGTCCGACCAGCCGCCTGGGGACGGGGAGTTGAAAGATGTCCAACCCTTCTACCATCAGGAGGATATCCTTCTTCATCAGGAAGTGAAAGATCGCATTGGCGCCCAGTGAAGGGTAGGAGATGACGAAATCGGCTCCGGCGCGGTGCAGTGTTGAAACGTTCCGGTCCTGATTCGCCCGACTGATGATCTGCATATCAGGCCGAAGGCTCCTGCAATATTTGGTCAGGTAGATATTGGCCGCATCGTCATGCGACGTGATCAGCGCAGCAGGGGCTTTCTCGATCCAGGCCTTTTTCAACGTATCGATATCCGCGGCATCTCCCAGCACATAGTGGTCTCCACCGGTCACTTTTCTTGGGTTCTTCTCGACGATGATATGGGCGATCTCTCTCTCCTTCAGCCTTTCGGATATCGCTTTTCCCACCCTTCCCCCGCCAATAATGATCACGGGATCTCCGGCATGCTTGAACATTTGGTAGAATGAAAAAACTTCGTTGTAGGCGGCTATCTGCTCCTCGGTCCCGGCAAAGATGAGCACGGTGTTCCGGTTGATCACCCTGTCGGGCGCGGGGATATCGAACCTTCCCCTCTCCCAGACTCCCACGACCGTCACCCCGACGCGGTCCCGCAGGTTGCTCTCGATCAGGCTCTGCCCGACCAGCGGGGTATGAATCGCGGGCGCCTCCGCAATGATCAGCTCGTCGAAACGGCCTACGATGTTGGCTCGGCAATCGCCCCCGAGGGTCCATCCCGCAAAGGAACGGCCCATAATATCCGTCAACTGCAAGACTCTCGAACTTCCGGCCATCGAAAGGATATCGAGCGAATGGGGAGAATCGGCGGTAGTGAGAATGGGGACCTTCTCGTTTAACTCCCGGACTGTGAAGGCGATGTTGGTATTGATCTCGTCGCTGTTCGTGGCCACGATGAGCGCAGCCTGGTCAATCCGCATCTTCCGGTAGGTCTCCGGGTCGTCGATATGTCCCAGGGCCACCCGGACATCCCGGTTGTAAAGCTCCGTGGCCCGGTCGAGATCCTCCACGATCACCGCGTAATCCTGCTTGTACACCTTGAGCTTATCAATCAAGGTCGCGGTGACGGCGTCATAGGAGGTAATGAGGATATGGTCGCGCGTCTCTCCCGGCAGTTCGGCAGGAGTGCGTCGCCGGGTCTCGGCTGCCATCCAGGGGGCCAGAAAGAATTTGATGAAAGTGAACGGGAAAAGGACCATCAGAAACACCACGCCGGACAGGAGCACCAGAATGGAAAAGGCTTTACCGATATCTCCGGTAAAGGTCACATCGCCAAACCCCAGGGTCGTCATCACGACCAGCGTCCAGTAAAAACCGGTGATCCAGGAGTACTCCCTCCCCTCGGCCGCCATGAGAAAATGGAAGACAATGCTGTAGAGGGTCACCATGCCCCCCACCACCAGAAGGAACCGCACCAGCAGGCGAATATTCTGCTTGTTGCTCTTGCTTTCGAGGAAGGAACTGACAATGGAGGAATAAATAAACTTCATACCCATCGGGGTCAGGCTTGTTTCTTGACTTTAGCCAGTCCGGAAAAGTTTAAAAAAAGAGTACAACTTTCACCTAATCTTTTCAATTTTCATAAGCGGTTGCCACAAAGGAGACCGCGGTTGATGATTTGCCGAGGTTGATCAATGACGTAACGATGAAACCCCGTAGCCTAAAAATTCCGACCCTGGCCTTTTCCAACGATCGATTCAGGGGTTTCTATTGCCCTTCGATCTCCGCGTGACGAGAGCAACCATTGCCAATCCTGTAAGCAAGATGATCCAAAATCCAATAAAACCGGCCAGGCCGATGAGGAAAAGTTTTCCCCAGGCCATTGACCGCTCAAAATTCATAAAAATGGGAAGGCCTATTCCTACCAGGAGGGATAAGACAAAAGTCGTCTTCAGAGACCCTAAAAGTCCGCCCCTCCAATTTGCTCGATTGTCATCCATGAAAAAAGCCCACGCGGTCGTTTTCAATCAGGATTGCATAGAATTGGCCTGAACCCAGTCCAAATCGGTGGCAGACCACATGGCCCCTATGACAGGATCATTGTTGCTTCAGGCCAAAACCTGAATCTGCAGTCTCTGTTGCGCCCAGGAGTGAAAACGGATCGATCCGCGCCCCGTTCATCCGAATTCCCCAATGGAGGTGAGGCTTGGTCGATCTCCCTGTGGACCCCACCCGGCCCAGCATGGTTCCCTTGCCGATCCGATCCCCTTCCTTGACCAATGTTTCTGAGAGATGAAAATACATGGAATAGAGACCCCACCCATGATCGAGAACAACCGATCTTCCGGAGAAGAAGAGATCGTCAACCAGGACCACCCTGCCGCGATTAGAGGCCAAAACAGGGGTACCTTCCCCCGCTTCCAGGTCAACCCCCGTATGGGGGCTTCGCTCCTGCCCGTTAATAATCCGGTTCAATCCAAACGCCCCGGAAACTTTCCCTTCCACTGGACGGATAAAAGCCCCCTTCCAGAGCCGTTCATCCCGAAAGGCCTGAAACAGGGCTGCTAACCGTTTTGTCTCTTGGTTGACTCGTTCCAGAGTCTTCGCATCCAGATCCACCATGGAAGAGGGAAGCGAAAGCTTCTGGATCCCGAAATCAACTTTTTCCACCCTGAATGAAAAGACGCCCCGGTAGCCCCCTCTCCCTCCGTCGGTTGAGACAATCTTGATATCGTAGAGGCCGGGTTGGGTGCCCATGTCAATTCCAAGGAGCCCCTCATAGGTTCCATTCTCTTCGCTGAACGCCATGGGATATCTTACGCCCTCAAACTCCATCGAGATGGAATGAGGCGATGCCGGGCCTGTGACCCTGATGAGACAGGCCTCTCCCTGCCTGGCCGCTCTCGGGAGAGTCACGGCGCGAAAAGGATCCTCTGCATGAACAGATGGAACCGTCCATACCAGGAAAATTGTGATCAAAATGAGAAGCCGTAAAAAACATCCAAAGGAATGAATCATGGAATGCATCCCGTTTTATCCTTAACTCTCTCTCTTTTTATCCTTCTCATAGCATGATGATACAAAAAAGAAAGTGGATTCGCAAGAGTCAATGTCTTTCAATTGAACTACCACCAGTCACAAGCTGGTGGATTCACGACTGACTGAAGTCAGCTAAAGGTAAGGGTTTTTCTCCCCGACTGAGACAATAAATTTCAGAAGCCTCCCCTTTCCATCAAACGCTTGTTCAATGTTGAGACCTGCCCCCTCAGATTCCAGATTGTATTATAGGATTGACAGAACACCTTAGATTCAGTAAAAACCTAATCAATGATGGCTATCAAGTAAATAGAAACTGAAGGGAGATAAAGATGAAAAACGCAGGCAATCTGCTGGAGGGTGCGGGAAGGGGCCGGATTGGCCGTGTGGTCATGGGAAAGCTGGCCATGGGTGTTGACCTATTGGGGGGACTCGAAGAACTGGTTAAAAAGGAAAGCATCCAAACCGGGGTAATCCTTTCGGGCATTGGTGCTTTAAAAAAGGCCACCTTCAGGAATTTAAAGGTATTGCCTCCTGATTTAAAGGTGGAAAAACACCATCGTCTCTACTTCGATCTTGAGCAACCCATGGAGATCGTTTCCCTGACGGGCTGGATTGCAACCCGTGGAGATGGTGGAACGGAGATCCATGCCCATTTTTCCGCTTCAACAGTGATGAACGACCAGGTTGTCACCCTGGGAGGACATCTCACACCAGGAACGTTGACCTCCATTAAAGTCGTGATTGTGATTGGCGTAATTGAGGACACCAATATCCGGGCAGGGATCGATCCCAGACTCAACCAGATCGATGTAAAATTTTAAAGCTCTGGCGAATTAAACGAATGATAACGAATTCCACAAATTAAACTTATTTGCGCTTGCGCGCTTTAGTGCTTCTGCCCCCAAGCGTATCATTGGCTGTCATTCGTGCCATTCGTGAGACTATTTCTTAGGGGCTTCGGGGATGATGCGTTGGTAGCCGGCAGGGGGAAGAAAGGTCTGGCTCTCCAGATCTTTCTTCTCTATTTTTTTAACCTCCATCACAACCACGGAACCCAGACCATAGGTAATTGTATAATCTCTGATTAAAACCGGGATGCCATATGTTTTCAGTTTTTCGTAAATCTCCCGACCTTCTTTCATTTCAACTTTGAAATCTTTTGCAAACCCCTTTGCAACCCTCTCCATGACCTTTTCTACCTCTCTAAAATCCACATCTCGCGTCATCCAGTTCTCTTCGATCAACTCTCCATTTGCCCGAATTTCGACTTTCTCTGTTTGAAATCCATTGAACAATGCCTTTTCACCGGTCCTATTCACCTTGATTTTCCTATCCTTTGGTTTCATTTCCGGCATCGATTTCTTAAGTCTCTCTGCCACCTCTTTCTCCCACCGTGAGAATTTTATATCAACATAACTTTTCAATGCATGGTCGATCATCATGATCCTGTCTTCCTTGAAATCAATGATGGTGGATATTCCACCCTCAGGATGATCTGTGCGAAATTGTTCTCCTGAATAGTATCGGATGACCCTGCTCATCCTGCCATCTGTATCTCTATGAACCTCTTCAATGACCACTCCGGCCCAGCAATCTTGAACTAAATTCTGAGATAAAAGAAATACGAACCATCCGAATAAAAACAGAACTATCTTTTTCATCATGATCTCCTCATTCTTCCTTTTCGTTTTAAGAAGCACTAAAAAGGGCAAGCCATACAAGGCCGGCAAGCAGGATCGAAACAACTGGAAACCAAACCAATTGATAAACCCCTTTCCAATCGGCCCGAAAATATTCTTTCGTCAGAATGAGACAGAGATGGAGGGGAGAGAGCAACACTCCGCCTATCCCTCCGGCAAAGGCCAGTGCCATATAATATAGAAAGTCGGGATGATCGTGAAGCAAAGGAATGAGTATAGGAAAACCAATTCCGATCGGTGCGATGGTCACTCCGGTTACCACCCCCACCAGCAGAGGAACCAACATGGCGATCAACCAGAGCGGAATCCCCAGAGAAGATAGGACCTCAGAAACAGCAGGAATGGCCTGAGACGATTCCAGCACCCTTTTAAAACCCATGACAAAGGCCACCCCCAAAAGGAGTTCAACCCCGATGCTATCCTTAAATCCTTTTAGAATGGTTTTCCTATTGATACGGAAGATAAGGATCATCCCTGCAATCGTAATGCCAAAGGCATAGACAAGCTCCATCTTAAATCCCACCACCAGAATGAGGGCAAAAAGGAGTGGGGTGAGGTTTTTCATCAAAATCGAGAAGGCTCTTCTTCCTGATAAGTTTTTATATTCCTTTGCCGATTTCGACACGCCCCAGTAGCCCACCAGGATTCCACTGAGGATGGCAGCAGGCGTCAGGGGAAGGTTGAGCCAGCAAAGCTTTCTGACAGGAATGCCGATCAGAGAGGCAGCCAGGACAAGGGCTGGATAGGTGGGAAGCACATATTCCCAGAGATGCCGAAACCAGTAGTTGATGAAGGTCCTCCGCTCCGGTGTCAGCTTCAGCTCATCCGACCCATCTACGACCATGGGAGCTGAGACCAATGCGCCTCCCGCAATGGGCATCAAACCGATGATGGCCGGAAGCAAGGCGATGACCAACCGGACATCCTTTAAGGTTGACTGGAATCCTTCCATGATCTGGTTCATCCTGCCTGTTTCCTTGAGGAGGTTGCTGAAGAAAAGAATGGACACGAAGGCTCCGACGAGAAAAAGCGTCTTCGTATCGATGATCGAAGCGACGATGTCCATTGAAATTTTAGAAAGGGGGAGGCGAAAGAGAATCCCGAGTAAAAAGGTGGACAATAGAAGGCTTAACCAGAGACTGACCTTCCGGTACATCAAAATGATGATGACAGAAAAGACAATTCCTATTTTGATCAGCTCAACCATAGCGATTTTTTGTACCCTCTCAGCATAGCCGCAATCAAATCCCGCTTTGATGGAAGAGTACGAAAATCCGAAATCCGAATATCGGGCGAAGCGTCCTCTTAGGACCAATCCGAAACAAATTCGAATTTTCAAAAAACCAAATGTCTCAAACTTATTTTTTGAACATTTGAAATTTGGTCATTTGAGATTGTTTCCCCGATTCTATCGGGGGATTTCGTGCTTCGGATTTAGGCCCAAACGACAGTGAATAACCTCTGTTGTTATTCTGTACAAAATTTAATCGTCAGAAAACTATAACTCCGAATCCAACTCTTCAATCCTTCTGTTCACTTCCTCCAACTGTTTCAACCGATGAGGATCCTGAGCCTCTTCCCCCATCCCCTTCCATCTCTTCATTTTTCTGCGAAGTCTCTTATAGTTTCTATCCAGATGCCTCAGGAGGAGGTGAAACGTTTCTGCGGGCGCCACTTCTTCTTCGATGGCCTCTTCAAAGACCTGCTTTTCTTCAGGGCCGAAAAGGATCCTCTTCTCTCTCCATCGAGGAATGCTGGCCTTCAAATGAAATTGTTCGCCGATGATCCGACCCAATTCCATCGAGATCTTCTCTTCACCGTGGTTGATAATGACCTCAAGCTCTGGATTCTCGAAGTGAGAGAGCCATTCGAGGAGCCCTTTTTGATCGGCATGAGCGGAGAATCCCCCCAGGGTATGGATATGGGCCTTGATCGCAACCGCCTCTCCAAAGAGCTTGACACTCTCCGCCCCATCGACAATCCTTCTACCGATCGTTCCCTCTCCCTGATAGCCGATAAAGACGATATGGGACTTCTCCTGCCAGAGGTGGTGCTTCAGATGGTGTTTGATCCTTCCAGAATCGCACATGCCGCTGGCAGAGATGATGACCCCCGGTCTCTCATCCTCGTTGATCGCTTTGGACTCCTCAGTGGTCTTTGTGTAGATGATATCCGGGAGGTCTAAGGGATTTTCCCCTTGCGAAAGAATTTCTGCTGTTTCCTGGTCATAGTAATCTGAATTCTTCTTGAAGATCTGAGTGGCTGAGATCGCCAGCGGGCTATCAATATAAACAGGGACAGACGGAATGTGACCATCTCTTATAAATTGGCCAAGCGTGTAGATGATATCCTGGGTCCGTTCCACAGCAAAGGCCGGAATGATCACCTTGGCCTGATGGGCAATCGCCTCTTGAACGATCTGTAACAACTCCTGAGCGGTCTCTTCCCTCGATTTATGCAACCTGTTTCCGTAAGTTGACTCCAACCAAAGGAGGTCCGCCTCTCTGATCCATGAAGGATCCCTGACAATGGGTTGTCCTGAATTCCCGAGGTCTCCTGAGAAGACCAATTTTTTCTCTTCTCCTCCCTCTTCAACCCAGAGCTCAATGATTGCCGACCCCAGGATATGTCCAGCATCTTGAAATCGGACCTTTAGCCCATCGTTCAGAGTGATTATCTCATTATATTGGGTAGGAGAAAAGAAGTGGAGACTCCTTTCCGCATCCTTAACCGTATAGAGCGGAGCAGTCCCTTTTGTGCCGGACCTCCTGTTCTTCCGGTTTTGCCACTCCGCCTCCGTCTCCTGAATATGGCCGCTATCTCTGAACATCACCTCGCATAGATCAAGGGTGGCTTTTGTACAGATCACCTTTCCCCTGAAACCTTCTCTCACTAACTTTGGGATGAGTCCGCTATGGTCGATATGGGCATGAGTCAGAAGGATAAAGGAGAGGTCTCTCGGGTGATAAGAGCCTGTATGATAATTTTTTCTCTCAATCTCTTTCCCACCCTGGAACATCCCACAATCAACCAGCCACTTCAATGAATCTTTTTCAAAAAGAGTGGCTGAACCAGTGACAGTCCTGACTCCACCGAGGAATTCAATTCTCATCATTTCACCCTTACAAATAGTTCGGAGTTAGGAGTTCGTAGTTCGGAGTCTCTAATTGATATCTGTTTTTCTCCAAACTCCGAACTTCTTATTTAAAACCCCCTTCTTCCTAATATAAAACCCCTCAATTTTCAATAAAATATGCCGATAATGAAAGATAGAGACTATTGACGATTGACACAGAAGAGCCCATAATGATGCTGTTAAGGAGGAAATATGACAAACCATAATCAGTATGTCGTTGATAGGATATCAGCCCATGAGTCATGGCGGATGTTTCACATTATGGCTGAATTTGTAGAAGGTTTCGATGCACTGGCTCAATATCATCCGGCTGTTTCTATCTTCGGCTCCACCCGTGCTAAACCCGAAGATGAGGTCTACCAGAGAGCGGAGCGGATTGGCCAGCTTCTCGCAGAGAATGGATTCAGTGTGATCACGGGCGGAGGACCGGGAGTCATGGAGGCTGCAAATAAAGGAGCCTCTTCCGCAGGAGGAAAATCGATCGGCCTGAATATCGAACTTCCGCTCGAACAGAAACCCAATCCCTATGCCAATATCACATTAAAATACCGTTACTTCTTCGTCCGGAAGGTCATGTTCGTTAAATACGCGGTAGCCTATATCATCCTACCCGGTGGTTTTGGAACGATGGACGAACTCTTCGAATCCGTCACCCTGATTCAAACCCACAAAATCAAACCCTTCCCGGTCATACTGGTAGGATCGAATTATTGGAAAGGCCTCCTGGACTGGATTAAAGAGGTGGTTGTAAAGGAAGGAAGGGTCTCCCAGGAAGAACTGGGGATTTTTCAATTGATCGATGACCCGGAAGAGATCGTCAAAACCATCAAAAAAACGGTTATATTGTAATAGTTCGGAGTAACTCAGTTCGGTGTTCGGAGTAAAATATTAAAGGTATTAGGGCTCCGAACTACGAACTACGAACTCCAAACTCCGATCTTCATTAAACCTCCATCCTCTCTACAACCAATTCCAAAATATCCCTGACACGAATTCGGTCATCCACGTTCAGGACCTTAACCGCTGAATCAAGCTGGGTAAGACAGAGCGGACAGACGGTCGCAAGAATATCGGCCTCTTTGTCCAATGCCTGCCGGATTCTCGTCTCATTAATTCGCTTCCCTGCCCTCTCCTCCATCCACATATGACATCCTCCTCCCCCACAACAGAATGCCTTATCACGGTTCCTCTCCATCTCTGCAAAAGAAAAATCCTCCATCGCTCTTAGAATCTGACGGGGCGGTTCGTAACCGTCATTATAACGACCCAGATAACATGAATCATGGTAAGTGATCTTTATTTTTTCATCTCCTCTTCGAATCCGGACCTTATTCTGCTGTATCAGTTCCTCAACCAGAGTGGAATAGTGGATCACCTCAAAATTGGCGCCGAACTGGGCGTATTCATTCTTCAGGGTATTAAAACAGTGTGGGCATAGGGTGATCATCTTTTTAAAGTCCAGCCGCTTGAGTTGTTCGATATTCTTCTCCACATTAACCTGAAACAGATATTCATTTCCCATCCTTCTGAGATCGATCCCGCAACACCATTCCGAATTTCCAAGAACTCCAAAGTTCATTCCAGCCTGATTCAGAATTCGAACGAGCGATTCCGCCACCTTGATATTCCGGTCGTCGTAAGAACCATAACACCCGACCCAGAAGAGAAGATCGGTTTTCTCTCCCGGGACAACTTCCTTCACTCCCAACTCCTTCGTCCACCACATCCTCTTAGAAGAATCAAATCCCCAGGGATTTCCTTTCCTCTCAATATTCCGAAACGCAGAATGGGTCTCTCTCGGAACCTTGCCCTGATTCAGAACTAAACTCCTCCGGAACTCCAACAATTTGTTCATCGGTTCAATAAAAACAGGACAATGTTCCAAACAGTTCCTGCAGGTTGTGCATTCCCATATCTCTTCCTCCTTCACCACGCCTCCAATGAGTTTAGATCTGTCCTCTGTTTGTGAAAAAGTTTCGAGGTGTCGCTTGAGATTCTGGATCACTCCTTTGGGGTTGAGATGCTTCTCAGTAAGATGGGCCGGACAGTTCTCCTGGCACCGGCCGCATCGGGTACAACCATCCAGCTCCAGCAGGTCTTTCCAGGTGAACTCTCCCAGATGTGTGACTCCGAATGAATCCGAGGCCTCCAGGTTGATTTTTTTAAGGACACCTTTGGGTTCTAAGTTGCGCAGAAGGATACTGAGCGGAGAAGAAAAGAGGTGGAGGAGTTTCGAGAATGGGATGTAAGAAAAAAACACTACGGAAAGAAAAAGATGACTCCACCAGAAGAGAGAGAAGAATACCAGCAGTCTCCCCTCATCCATCTTCCATAACATCAAAAAGGAAGCCATGCTGTCAGCCACAGGCGACCAAGACGAATAGGGAGAATGATAGATTTGATTTCGGATGCCGGTTATTAGAAACCCTGTTATAAAAAGGGAGAAGAGAACCATGAGGGAAAAGAGGTCCGTTCGCTGTTCATCCAACTCTCTTGGTTTGAGGATATATCTTCTGATCATGAGCAAGATGGTCCCCAACCCGCCCAAGACTCCAAATAGATCAAACAGGAGACGCAGGTAAGGATATGTCATGGAATCGATAATTCTTACCTTTAAAAGTGGGAAAAAGAGATATTCCTGGACGATTACAGTTATAACTCCCAGACCTAAGATAAGGAGGGACCAAAAAAGCAGGAAGTGACTCAATCCGGGGAAAAATTTTTTAAAAATGGCCCCATGCCCTAAGACATTTACGAAAAGGCCTTTCCATCTTTCTCTCCATTGACCCCATCGGATTCTCCCTGTCCCGATATGCCAGAGCCGATATCGTCTGCAAAAACCAAAGCATAAGATAAAGAGGATCAGGCCGCCCAGGACCTGGAAGAGCATGCCTTTGAAGGTGAGCGGATACCGGTATCCCCCTTCCAGAAATCGAACTCCTGTCTCATTTAATGTTCCAATCTCCGGAGCGATATGGCAGAGAAGACAATCAGAACCTGTGACGCGGAGGGCGTAATATTCTGTTGCATGAAGGGGGAAAATAGGAATGAAAAGGAGAGATAAAAAAATGATCGCCGCAAGGGGGCGATGCATTCTGGAGGAAATCATACCTCCTTTTTAATTGATTCCTGAAGTCTTCGTCAACTCATTTATTAACAGTCTCATAATAGAAAAGACATTCGTTGGCATGAACCTAAAGGGTTCGATCAATTAAATAACTCCCCCTCCCCCCCTCTCGGTTTCGAGTCGCAACGACTTAATTTAAGAGGGGGTATATTCCTCCCCTTTCCGCCAGAGGCGGATCCGCTCTGGGCGGAAAAATAAGGGGAGGGTAGGTGGGGTTATGAGTCTTTGAGCCTTTGGTTTCCCATGTATGGACTATTTTGAGACTCTTAATAACTGCGGAGGTGGTGGACGCCATCCACCACATGATAGGTGAGAAGGGTTGATAGCTCAATCAGTTTCCGCTGCTCATCTTCAGGAAGGTATCCCAGAGATTCATTCTGGCAGATGGCCTCCCATCGGCGAAGTGTTTTCCGGGCAGTGTGTTGATTTGATCCTGAGATCCAGAGGGTAACCCGCTCGGTCAACATTCTCGCATATCTTCGAATCAGTTTCCATGCAGGGAGCAACTTTCTCCGACCATTGGTCGGCTTGATGAAGAGTTCATTCATATCCTTCAGGTACTCCTGGAGCTCCTGATCCAGCATCTCTCCATCCAACCCCCACCATTCTGAAACAGTCTCCTCGATGGTCGTATAATCCCCTTCCCTCTTTCTCTTCAGGCTGAGCGGATTCTCTCCTGCTATCTCATCCATCAAGTGATCCACATAGGCCAATTTCTCCAGGGCATTGGGCCAATTCCGGTACATGCGTTCCCAGTGAGACCGCGGATCGAGCCATATGGCAAAGGTCTCGGCCCAGTCTTCATCCGGATGTTTTTGCGCATAGTGTGGATCGCCTAAATAATGGAGGTGACGGACATAACTCTTTGACCAGGGATTTACCCTGTAGAGATATCCATCACGATATTTTTTATTAAAATCGCCAAACGTCTCCTTCCAGTCTTCTCTCTGCCACAACTTGTACGCATAGTTGATGGCATGACCACTCTCATGGCGCAGCGTCTTCAAGATTCCTTCTCTTGTCGGGAGGTCTCCTTCAAGCTCTCTCAATTCAGGCGTGGCATAATAGAATGGAATGCTGATGGAAATCCTTTTATTCACACAGCCCCACTCATTTCCGAAATAAAAATCGGGCCAGAGAACGATCTGGTGAGCCTTCAATTCTCTCTTCAACCTCTTAAAAGAATCGCCCAGGCTCTCATCCGGATCAAGATCCAGATCGCAGATTCTCGTCGTTAAAAATTTCTGATAGCTGATCTCGTCCATATCTTAGAGCTTCCGATAGGGGCTTAGCCTATTAGGTAAAAAATTATTAAAAATTGGGATTGGAAGGAGGGATCTATATTTAAAAGCAAAAACGATTTGCTATCCTGCCCTTCTTATATGATATAAATATAATATCTCTTTTCCCGAAGGTCAAAAAAATCTTTTCACAAGTATATATTTAATAATATCAATAAGTTATAGTTTTAAATGGTTATAAAAAAGGGCGAAACTATTCTTCGCCCTTAGTCCTGCCCGATCATTTAAATTCTCCTATTTACCCTCTTTGGCCTTCAATTCTTTAAACTTCTCCTGGATTCCCTTAACCTTATCCGGATTCGTCAATAAATCGTAAGCGGTCAGGGTAATCATCTTCCCTGCTATGACTGTGGCCTTCCATCCTTCATCTGAACCAGCGGCTTCCCTAAAGGCATCGGAGTGAAGGGCTGTCCCTTCAGGAGCGATTTTAAACCACAAATTCATCGTAGGATAGGCATGTCCCACATTTCCAAGGTCAGAGGATGCAAATTCGGTAAAATCCTTGACTTCTCCTGATCAAAACTGTACAATTTGTACAATTTGTATTGATGGGAGGAAGAAGCGATGAAAAACATTGTCTCGATCAGCAATGCGAGAAAGGACCTTCCGAAGATGATCAAGGAATTGCAGAAAAATCCTGAAACGGTCTTTTTAGTTCAGGTGCGGAACGAAACGATTGCTGAAATACGTTCATCCAAAAGATTGGTGGAGCCTGGTGAGGCAGTCCAGAAACTGATACGCCTCAGGCAAAAAGTATCCACTCTCCCGAAGGGAAAGACGGAGGAACCCATCTCCAAAAAGGTAAAAGATTATCTCTACGGAAAGGAAACTGGATGATTGAATTCCCTGGCCAGCGGGCCTTTTGTGATACCTCTTTTTTCTTTGCGTCGCTCTATCCAAAGGATGTCAATTACAATCGCGCAGGACAAATATTAAAAGAAGCATGCGATCAAGAAATCTCCCTATGGGCGACATGGGATATCATCAGTGAAACAGCTACGCTTCTCCTTTATCGCTTTCACTACAAGGCCGCCATTCGTTTTCTTGACGAGATGAAGCCGGCGTTAAATATCATTCGCTACGACGACTCTGTCCGCGAAGAAGCAGAGCGAGTCTTCCGCCTTTTTAGTAAAGACAAAAATCTCTCTTACTGTGACGCCATCTCTTTTGTGGTCGTTAAGTCTCTTCTGAACGACATCCCCTGCCTCAGTTTCGATGAAGATTTTTCTGGCCTCGGTCTCACAGTCATCAGGTGAGAACTCATCTTTTGGATAAACCTATAGCAATTGGACGGGGAAGCTCTGACCGCCGATGATGACGATATAACGCATCGCCATAATGCCTGCCAGCACCAACACGGAGGCCATGACCTGCCAGGTCTGAATCGCTTTTGTCCTATGATAGGAGAGAATGAAGAGGGGAATAAACGCACCTAAAAACATCTCGATCCCAAGAAAGAGAGGCGCAAACTTCCCAGTCAGCAGGCTCATTACCGTATGATACGATTCTTCCGTCGCTACCAGCATCACGATCACGTCGCAGAAGATGAGAAAGAGGTCCAGTACGATGAACCCAATGAGGTGTTTGGTGAGATCGGAGATCACATCCTTCTCAACCGTAGGGAAATGGTAATTGAACAGTCTCAGATGTTGAGGATATCGCTCCTTAAGCCACTTTGAGTTGGAAATGTATTTTTCTTTTGCAATGCTTGCCAGAATGACCAGAGCATAACCCGAAACCATGGCAGAAATTAAGAATAAGAAGGGCATCAGAGCAGTATTCCAGAGATGCTTTCCTGGAACCACAGCCAGGACAAATCCCGTATAACCATGGACGGAAATCGCCAGGGGAATTCCGATTATTCCGAAGATCTTTGCCTTTTTCTGATCTCCAGTGAAAAGGAAATAGGCATAAATGATCGCCTCAAGGGGATAGATCATCAGGAGCCATGTCCCAAAGGCCATTGGAGAGGTCGGATTGAAAAAGGGGAAAAAATTGTAACGGATCAGGTACCAGAACCTCGCAGGAGACTCCAGATCGGTAATCAGAGTAAGCGGAGCGAGCGTAAGGCAGAGGGGCGCCAGAACCGCTCCGATTCTGCCCACAGCCTTGAATTTGACCATCCCGAAGACATTGGCAAGCGTTGAGATGACGAACGAGGCAGCGCTCAAACCTGTCAGATAGAAATAGATGGCTGGCAAAACACCCCACGCATAATCAATGGGGAGAGGATGAATTTTCATTAAAGGTTCCATCGAAAATCTCCAGACTCCGCCCTAAAGAACCGAGTTACCAAACTCTCATACCTGCAACTCAGAGCCTTAGCCCTGATTAAAAATAACAATTACCTCTGTATGTTTTTCAGAGCTCCAAGCACATCCATCGGGAGAGGAATGACTGTGCTGTTCTTCTCTCCAGCGATCTCCGTCAGGGTCTGGAGATACCGCAGTTGAAGGGCTGCGGGCTCCGTTGAAATGATATGAGCCGCATCCTTAAGAGTTTCGGCAGCCATATATTCGCCCTGTGCATGAATGACCTTGGCTCGCTTCTCCCTCTCTGCCTCTGCCTGTCTTGCCATAGCCCTCTGCATCGTCTCTGGTAACTGAACATCCTTTACCTCCACCACATCGACCATGACTCCCCACGGTTCGGTATGGCTGTCAATGATCTCGCGCAATTTTTTATTGATTTTCTCCCTTTCGAAGAGGAGTTCATCGAGGTCGGATTGACCGAGTACACTCCGCAAAGTGGTCAGGGCGATCTGGGTCGTGGCCTTCATATAATCCTGAACCTGGAGCACGGCCTTGACCGGATCGACCACCTTGAAGTAAACGACCGCATCGACTTTGATCGTCACATTATCCTTTGTAATCACGGCCTGAGGCTCAACGACCATGGTAACGACTCGAAGGTCTACCTTGAACATCCGGTCCACGACAGGGATGATAAGATTGAAACCCGGATTCCGAGTTCTCATCAGTTTCCCAAACCTGAGAACAACTCCTCTCTGGTATTGCTTGACGATCTTGATCGCCAATCCGACCAAAACAAGCGCCCAAAATCCAGCAATGAAGATAATTGATGTCTGAGTGAATTGAAACATAAGATCCCCCTTTCATAAATCTAAAACTCGAAATTCGAATATCGAAGCCCGAAACAAATCCGAATTCCAAATTTTCAAAATTCGAAACACACTCTCAAGAAAGGAGAGGGGCATTTGAGGCTTGAATTTTGGTTATTGTTTCGGATTTCGTGCTTCGTGCTTCGAGTTTTTGTCTTTTATTTCCGCCACCGGCGGAAATCGTTTAACTTCAGCCTCCCTCCACCTTAATCGGACCGGTCATCGCCTTTCCCATCGAGGCATCCCTGAAACCTCCCGGGTTATCTTTTGAGTAAGCCATCGCTTTCTGCTCTGGCGTACTGGAAGATTCGGTGACGCCCCACAACTCCTCAGCCAGTCCTGCGCTTCTGCCCTCTTTGGGTTGATAAGCCATCAGAAAGGCCGGGATGATCAGGGTAGCGGCAAGAAGAATGATAAGAACCTTTGTCTTGATATTTTCAAACATGGCACGGGGCCTCCTTATTCACTTCCTTCTTTTCCGATTCGATAAAAACCTCCAGAGCTTCAAAAACCGCACTATAAAAAGCAGAAGGTTGATACTCCCTCACTCGTTTCACCATCTCCGAAACCCAATCCAGATGATCCCTCATAAACGTCCTGACATCTTTATCGGAACCCTTTTCGATGAGAAAGGCTAAGAACTCCAATTCCAAGACAATATGATCCGGAAGACCGGAAAATGCTTCCGGTATCTCCATCCCGGAGGCTCGATAGAGTTCCAGCATATGAAGGGCTGAATCACCCATCACATATCCCTTTTCCCTGGCCATGGACAGCCGGCATTCCGGATCACTGGTCCAGGCTTTATGGACCGATTCGACCCACCACAAATCATTCGATTGAGGATTTTGAAAAAGTCGTTGATATTCTTCCTTCATCATCGGAAGGATATAGCCTTGATATCCTTTGGGGAGAAACCTCTCTAAATTAAAATCTTTCCTGTCTATCGGTTTAAAACAGTTGGAGAAGAAATAGTAAATCTCTCCTCTCTTTAAGGCTTCGGCCATCTCCTCATCCGGTTCAGTCAGAAGCCAAGCAAGCGCCCGTGCGATATTAGCCTTTTTTAATTTCAGATTGCAGATTTCAGATTTCAAAATTAAAACTCCGAAATTCTATTAACAGTCTCATAATAAAATAGACATTACATAAGAAGTCCAATCGTTTTAATAACTCCCCTTCCCCCTCTTAATTTAAGAGGGGAATATTCCTCCCCTTAAGATAAGGGGAGGTTAGGTAGGGTTATGAGTCTTTGAATCGTTGGCTGCCAATGTAAGGACGATTTTAAAACTCTTAATAACTTCGAACTTTAGTAAGGTTATGCTTTCCGATAGTATAATGAGGGCTTTGTATTTAAATCGGCCCTCAGCGTCTTGGCCCTGTATTTCCCAATCTTTTTTGAGACCTCGCTTGCCGGATCGCTAAGATCCCCAAAGGTCCTCACCCTGGTCATGCAGGTAGTGACACAGGCAGGCTGTTCCCCCTTCTCAACCATCTCAATACAGAACCTACATTTCTCCACAATGCCGTGCTCTTCACTGATCACCCTCACCGAATAGGGACAGGCCACCATGCAATATTTACAGC
>VGRY01000013.1 GCA_016875195.1 Deltaproteobacteria bacterium | reverse complement strand
ATCTTTCATGGCTATACTCCTTTCCTTGTTTTGGATTTGACCAACTTGCTTATTTACCAAACAAGAAAGAGTATAGCCACCCTTTTACTGGCTATCCCTGCTCTCCATAATATAGCAAGCTCCCTTTGCTAAAGGGAGAAGAAAGTAGTTTCTCTCTTTGGTAATCTTTTCCCCCGAAGAAAACGGGGCAAAGGGGGATAAAGGGGGATTTCATAATGACTTTTTCGATTATTTGATATATATTTTTAAAATATTTTAATCCGTTGGCCTTTTGCTAATCACTCATCAATCTTTTGAATGAAATTGATCAATTTTGCGGAATCCTGATCCAGAAAGAGAGTAGCGTTCTTATGTTTTCTTAAAATACTGGCTGGACAATCTGTAGTGATTGGACCTTCCAACGTCTTTTTCACAGCATCGGCCTTTGAAGGACCTGGGACCATGCAGTAAATGAATTTCGCTGACAAGATCGTTGGGAGTGTGAGCGTCATCGCCTTCTTTGGGACTTCTTTGAGAGTTCGAAAACAGCCATCATTCACTTGTTGCTGTCTTGAAGTCAAATCCAACTCAACGACTTTGACCAACTTGGGATCTTTAAAATCTGCAACAGGGGGATCATTAAAAGCAAGGTGTCCATTTTCTCCGATTCCAATACAGGCAATATCAAAAGGCTGATTTTTGAACAGGGCCGCATAACGCTCGCATTCCGCCTCAGGGTCTTTTGCCATTCCATTTAAATAGTGAACCTTTCCGGGATGCACTTTATCAAACAATGTTTCTCGAAGGAATCGCCCAAAATTCTGAGGGGCAGTTTCTGAAAGGCCAACATACTCATCAAGGTGAAAAGCAGTGACCCTCTTCCATTCCAGGCCGGGGCTTTTGCTCAATGTTTCAAGAAATTCATTCTGGGATGGAGCCGAAGCAAAGACCATGAAGAGATCCTTCTTTTGAAGCATCTCCTTCATCTTGGAGGCAACGGCCTGTCCGGCTGCCCGCCCCATTGTTTTTCTATCTTCGAAGATATCCACCTTTAATCGATCCACCTTGAAAGAACCTTTCTTCATCACCATTCATCCGCTCTCTGTTCCAGAATTGGTTACAATCATACCTTAATCCCGATTTAGGGAATTGTCATTGCGAACGAAGTGAAGCAATCTCGGCTTTCTCGATGAGATTGCCACGCACCTTTCAGGGGCTCGCAATGACGGAATAGGAAAAGGGTTTCTATTTCTAAATTGGGATTTGGGATCATATAAGAATCTTGACATTTTTCAGAGACATTATACAATGCGACTATCGGTTTTCAAATATTTTTAATAAGGAGGGCACTATGAAAAGAAGCTGGATCATTTTATGGACGGTATTATTCATTCTCTCCACAGTCACCGTGGCCTCGGCGCAGTTCAAATTTGAGAGGCCTATCACCATCATCGTCCCATGGGCCGCAGGAGGCGCATCAGATCAAACCGCACGTGTTTTGGCAGGGGAAATGGAAAAGGCCTTAGGGCAGAAGATCGCTGTGGTCAATCAACCAGGAGGATCGGGCTCCATTGGCCAGAAGGGAGTCTATGATGCCAAGCATGATGGTTATACCTGGGCTGGAAATGCAGATGGAAGCGTCGTGACGTACCAGACCCTCGGTCTTCTCGATTACCCCTCTCACAAGGATTGGCTCCACTATTATGCCATTTTCACTCCAATAGTGATCACCGTTCCGGCAGATTCCAAATTCAACTCCGTCCTTGATCTGGCCGCCGAAATGAAGAAAAGACCGGGCGAAGTCAAGGTAGCTTCCGCAGGTGTTGGAGCCGGCGGTCATGCAGCAGCCGAGACGTTCAGGAAGGCTACTGGTATCGAATATAAACATATCCCTTATAAGGGCGGCTATCCTGCTGTTGTGGCTACCGTTCAGGGAGAGACAGACGCAGTCATGCAGCTCTCCCTGGAAGTAGCGGACATGCTCAGGGCAAAAAAACTGAAGGCCCTTGCCGTCATGTCCACTGATCCGCTGGTCATCTCGGGCTACGGAGAAATTCCTCCGGTGATGAAATTCATCCCCAATCACCTACCTCTCGGTTATCTCTTCGGCCTCCAGATCCCAAAGGCCATTCCTGATGCTGTGAAGAGAACGATTGACGACGCATTTGATAAGGCGGCCAAATCAGAATCTCTAAGCCGCCTGGCCGACCAGAAGGCATGCAAAGCGGTGAACATCCGTGGCAAGGATGCAGATGAAGCCATCGAGAAAATCGGATCGATCGTCAACTGGATGTTCCAGGATATCGGGCAGGCCAAGAAGTCCCCGGCGGAATTTGGTTTTAAGAAACCTTAATCATCGCAGAGATAAACACTTTGGCAGGGATTCTGACAGTTAGAGAATCCCTGCTTTCTATTCTTTTCCCCGGAGTTAGGCAATGGATGAAAAACGCTTGGCCAAGGCCGATTTCATCACTTCGATCTTTCTTATTCTCCTTTCCATCCTCATTATGCTTTATACTGTTTTCAGTTTTCCGAGATTTCCGGAATGGGGGGGGATTTACTCAAATCCGGGGTTCGTCCCTTTTCTTCTCGGCCTCTCCCTCTTTTTGATGAGCCTCTACCTCCTGGCCCGTTCTCTGAGAAGACAGGGTTACCCGATTCGTATCTCACGGGAGGGGCTGAGGCTCTTTATCCATTCTCCGGTCGTGATTCGTTTTTTCATCTGTTTCGGATTGTTCATCCTTTACTATCTCCTGTTAGGCCGTATTCCGTTTATCATCAATACAGCCCTTTATCTCTTTTTTTCGATCATGATCTTCGGCCGTGGAAAATGGTATATCGCTCTCATCATATCTGCAGCCACTTCCCTGGCTGTCTACCTGATTTTTATAAGGGTTTTTCTTGTCCCCCTGCCCTGAAGGAGCGTGTTGAATGGGTCCTGTGATCTTGATCCAAGAATTGTGGAATTTGATGACCCCCTCCATTCTCTTCGAGGTCTTCTGGGCGACATTGCTCGGGATCACGGTCGGAATGATGCCCGGTCTCACTGCCACGATGGGAATCGCCCTCTTAACCGGCCTGACCTTTCAATGGGCGACAAAGGATGCTATTCTCATCCTCATCAGCATGTATATCGGGGCGATCTACGGCGGGAGCCGTTCAGCCATATTGATCAATGTTCCAGGAACCCCGGCGGCAGCGGCAACGGTTTTTGATGGCTATCCTCTTGCACGAAGCGGTCGTGCTGGGGAGGCTATCGGCCTTGCGACCACAGCCTCATTTCTCGGCTCGATCATCGCCCTTTTTTTTCTCTCTTTCTTCACGCCATGGCTCGGGAGGATCGCCCTTGAGTTCAGGTCTTTTGAATTTTTCTGGTTGAGTCTCTTCGGTGTGATCATCTGCGGTAATCTGACCGCTCCGAAAGATCCGCTCAAGGGCTGGATGTCAGGGATATTCGGCCTTTTTATTGCCACGATCGGAATGGATGTAATCCAGGCCTATCCGAGGTTTACCTTCGGAAGCATTCAGCTCTCTGGCGGGCTTTCACTTATCCCTGCTCTGGTCGGACTTTATGGCGTCCCCGAGGTACTCACTTCCCTTTCTGAAATTCAGAAACAGGAAAAGGCCATGCAGATCAAGCGGGTTATCCCCAGGCTGAGAGACCTCTGGTTTAATCGTAAAAACATCGTCCGTTCCGGAGTGGTCGGTGTTATCGTGGGCGCCATTCCCGGAGTCGGAGAAAATATCGCATCCTATGTCGCCTATGATTTCGCCCACAGAGCGAGCAAAACTCCTGAAAAATTTGGGAAAGGTGCTGAAGAGGGACTTATTGCGGCAGAGACTGCAAACAACGCCTGTGTGGGCGGCGCCATCATCCCTGTCCTGGCGCTGGCAGTTCCGGGAAGCCCTCCGGCTGCGGTTTTAATGGCGGCCATGTGGCTTCATGGAATGCGGCCCGGTCCTCTGCTTATGATCGAAAGTCCGAACTATGTCTATGAAGTCTCTGCCATGTTCCTGATGGCTACCTTTGCCATGCTGATCCTGGGTCTCTCCATGGTGAGAACCATGGTGAAAATATTAAACATCAAAAATGCAGTTCTGATGCCCATCGTCTTTATCCTCTGCGCCATTGGCTCGTTTGCGATTAGCGGAAGGATCTTTGATATCCTGGTCATGCTGATCTTCGGAATCATCGGGTATGGGGTGAGAAAGATGGAATATGCCGATGCACCGCTCATTCTCGGCCTGATCCTTGGAGACATGCTGGACGAAAATCTCCGCAGAAGCTTGATGCTGACATCCGGCTCTTTAATCCCTCTGTTTACCCGCCCCATCTGCATGGTCCTCATCATTTTGATTGGATTGACCATCGTTGCCAGGAGTCAACATTTTAAAAGCATGATGAGCGGGACCCGCGAGACCGTGTGGCGGGGACTTGGAATCAGACAGAAGAAAAAATAGGAGAAAAGGAGAAATCATTTGGGTAAAAGAAAAGTTCACGAATTTCTTTCAAGATCTGAAATAAAAAAGATCCATCAATCAAGCCTGGAGGTCCTCGCAGAAACCGGCGTCAAGATCACCCACCCGGAAATACGTAACCTCCTCCTCCAAGCAGGAGCAAAAGAAAAAGACCATTCGATCCTTCTTATACCACCCGATCTGGTAGATCGTTCGGTTAAAAAGTCTCCCCGTACTGTTTCTTTCATGGATTTGAAAGGAAACAAGACCAAGGTCAAACCCGGGTCCTCTCCCCTCTTCTGGGCAGGAAACGCCATGTACTACCTACGCGGGTCGGAGAGGAAGGAACTGACCAGAGAACTCTATGTGGAGTTTTGCCGTGTGGCAGATCGCCTGCCTCATCTTCATGCTATTGTGGGAACCAATCTATCGGACTACCCTGCTTCGGCAAGAGACTTTGTCGGTTTCCGGGCTATGGCAGAGTATACACAGAAACATCTGCGTCCCGTCATCTTCACACCTCGAGGGGTAGAAGTGATCCTTGAAATGGCCGATGTCCTTCTTGAAGGAAGATCCTTGAAGGACCATCCCATTTTCAGCCTTGGATTTACATGCGTCAGTCCCCTCCGCTGGTCCGATTCTGCCCTGGAGGTATTTCGTGTCTCTTCGGGATATGGCATTCCCCTCATGATCAATTCAGAGGTCATCTTAGGAGCAACGGGTCCCGTAACTTTGGCGGGGTCGCTTATCCTCGCCAATGCCGAAGCACTCATCGGGGTAGTGATCGCACAACTCCTTGAACCTGGGAGGCCTGTTATCTTCAACCTGGGCTTCTCACATACGTTCGATATGAAGGTAGGCGAAACCCTGACCGGTGCACCCGAGGGAGGGCTTTTAGGTGCAGCTGGAGGCGCCATCGCCAGTTTCCATCATCTTCCATCAGCTTCATGGATGAGCACTGAATCAAAGATTCCTGACGCTCAGGCGGCTTTTGAAAAGACGCTTTTGGGCCTCCTTCATGCCCTCGGTGGGGTCAATCTCATCTGGGGGATCGGAAACCTTGAATCCACCCTCTCTCTTTGCCCGGAACAGGCAGTCATGGATAATGAGATCGCCGCAGGGCTTTTCCGTGCTTTCAGAGGGGTTGAAATGGATGCAGAACGTATGGCGCTCCCTTTGATCAAAGAGATGGGACAGAAGGGCGACTATCTCCAGAGCGATCATACCTTCCGGTACTTCAAAGACGAGTTGCGCATGACCGATCTCCTGAGCCGGGAGCGATGGTCAGTCTGGGAAACAACAGGTAAAAAAGATTTACTTGAAGTGGCAAGAGATCGTGTTAAAATGTTTCTAAAGGATTCGCCCTCCGGACATTTGAGCGGGGCACAGAAAGAAAAACTTGAACGGATCGAAAAAAAGGCATTAGAGAAAATAACATGAAGATCTCCATTTGCAATGAACTCTTCCAGGGATGGCCCATTGAAAGGGTCTTCGAATATGCTGCACGACTGGGATATGACGGGATGGAGATTGCACCCTTCACCCTGGCTGATTCCGTGACCGAAATATCAACGAAAAGGAGAAATGCGATCCGCCGTGCTGCAGCCGATAACGGGATTGAGATCGTTGGCTTACACTGGCTTCTCGTAAAGCCCGAAGGGCTCTATATCAATCACCCCGATGAGTTTATCCGTATTCAAACGCAGGAATATATCGAGGCCCTCATCCACTTCTGTGCCGACATCGGAGGACAGGTTCTGATCCACGGCTCTCCCCACCAGAGAACAATCAATGAAGGATGGGACGCCAAAGCGGCATGGGAGTATGCAAAAGAGACGTTCCGGGTGAGTCTGAAAGCAGCCCGCCAGAGAAACGTGATCTACTGTATTGAGCCCCTCGCTCCTCCCCAAACCAACTTCATCAATACCATCGATGAAGCCATCCGGTTTGTGAGAGAGGTGCGTCATCCCAATTTTAAGATGGTCTTCGATTGCAGGAGCGCTTCAGCTTCTGAGAAATCGCTGACCAATGCCCTGATCCGGACCCTCGATTCCGGATATCTCCGCCATGTCCATGTCAACGACGCCAACGGATATGGTCCTGGATTCGGGAAGACGAAGTTCACGCCGATTCTAAAAACATTGCTTAAAAATAACTACAAAGGTTATCTTTCAGTGGAAGTCTTCAATTTCGATCCAGACCCTCAGACCATTGCAAGCCGCTCGATTGGTTATCTGAAAGGCATTCTGGAAACATTGATCGAAAAATAACCATACCGCTTTTTCCTACCCTAAAATCATTTCATAGCTTCGATGACGTTTTTTGTATTTAGGCCTGACCTGGGAGATCATTCAATAAATTGTATATCCCTAACTATTTCAATGAGTTAGTATTTTTCTCTGAAATTGGCACAGGTATTGCGAACAATGAATTCTAAATGCTTTATCGATCCTAAATCTCTTCAACCAGACCATTTGAGGGAAAGATGAAAAATAATCATGAAAGGTCCGAAAACATATTTTTTCTGTCTTCCCAGGCTGATCACAACCCATCTAAGTCAGCGGAAAAGGATTCACCATCCAATCAAAATCCAGGCTCTCTCCTTCCCTTTTTTCTTGAGTTAACAGATCGCGTCAGGGGAAGCATGGCGGCCATGAAGACGTTGGCTTTTTATTCTCGGCAAAATTTTAAAGACAAAGAACTGGGGGAATATTTTTACAGGGTCGTAACGGATGATATAGAAAAAACGATATCTGTCTTGGACTGTTTTTATGAATATCTCAACCTCAACAATCCCATCAGAAAAACGAATACCATTAACACCATGCTGGAGGAGATTTTAAAAGAAAAACAGGCGGAGTTTGAAAAGAAAAACATCAGAATCATTAAAAAACAGTATGAAGCGGAACTCCCTGAAACCACTCTCACCGATGAACAATTAAGTTTTATTCTCAATTCTATATTTGGTTATATTCTTTTTTCAGCCCCCCTGAATGGCGCTATGGGTATTCTGACGAGGACCATTGAATCCAACAAGTGGTACCGTGAGGAAAACGACCGTCTGCAGAAAGATATGAAATATATCGAGATACTCATCCTCACAAAGTATGTCGACTCTTTACGCCAGTCTAAAAATGCTCTTACCTCTATGCCACAAGGAAGCCAGGAAGAAAGTATGGATTTAATACTACAATTGGTGAAAAAGACCGTGGAAAACCATAGAGGAGCGATGAAGACAAAGATGACTACCAAAAACGGAATGAATTTCATCTCTATGGTCTTGCCTATTGAAAGAAGAAATGTGTTCCAGTTCGCCTCGCCTCTCGGCCGCCCCAAAATAGATTGATCTATTTAAAGTCCCAAAGAGCCTAAACATTAAACGACGCAAAGCATCCTGCTAGTCAAAGATAATCCTTTCCCCTAAATTTTTTCAACTTTTTCAACTTTTTTCTTGACTTTCCATTCATCTTTCTATAATATCGAATGAAAATTAAATACAATAAAAGGAGGTGATGAAGGTGAAACGATCATGGAGAAAGTATGTTGCTTCTTATCTGGTCATAGCTATGTTCATCATTGGGATCACACCGAGAGTCTATGCAGGATTCTCACCTTCCGAAGGCATTTCAATGCTATCTTTCGACAGAGCTTCCGATCTTGAGAAGGTTCGAAAGGTACTTGAAATGAAAATGGTCGGGGAAAAGTTAAAGGAACTGGGCTTCACTCCTGAAGAGGTCGAGAAGAAATTAAGTCAACTCAGCGACCAGCAGATCCATCAACTCGCCCTGAACATCGATCAACTCCAGGTGGGCGGTAGTAGCGGTTGGGTGATACTCATTGTCGTCCTGCTAATCGTCATCATCGTTGGTGTCGTTATTTATGTTTCCGGGCACCGGGTAGTTCTCGAAAAAGAGAAGTAGCAAGGGTACCGATCTTGTCCAGGACGCTCTTTCGGGGAGGCGCTTCCATTTGGAGGTACCTCCCTATCCTTTTGGCAACTTTATTCAGTCTCTCCTCTTGCGTGGCATCCCCCCAGTTAAACGGTTCCCAATCTTCTCAACTGATTCAAAATGTTCCATTCTTTCCCCAGGAGATATATCAGTGCGGCCCAGCCTCTCTGGCCGGTGTGTTGAATTATTGGGGAATCTTGGTCACCCCCGAAGAGATCGCTTCTGAGATATACAGCCGGTCAGCCAAGGGGACACTGAATATTGATATGGTCTGGTATGCTGAGATAAAGGGCCTGAAGGCTGATTTCTATAAAGGGTCTGTGGAAGACCTGAAGCAAAAGATTGATTCTGGGTTTCCCCTTATTGTAATGGTTGATTATGGTTTCGGGATGATCCAGCAAAACCATTTTATGGTGGTGGTGGGCCATTCCAACGATCGCATCATCGTCAATTCTGACAGGGAGCAATTGAAGAAAATCTCCATGAAAAGTTTTACTAAATCATGGAAGAGGACGAAGTTCTGGACTCTTTGGATCACCCCTCGATCATAGGTAGCTGTGTTATGCTAAATAAAAGGATATCCCCTGCCCTTTATCTTTCTTTATTTTTTCTGATGCTTCTCAATGGTTGTTCTCTGCCAAAGGTGGTCATCCCAAAGGACTCGCTTACCCCCGAAGAACATTTAAATCTCGGGGTGGCCTACGAGAAAAAGGGTCTATTTGATTCTGCCATCAAGGAGTATAAACAGGCTGCCAAAAAACTTCCGATTGGCTATCTTTATCTCGGCAACGCCTATTTTTTAAAAAATGAGTTAGACAAAGCAGAAACTTTCTACAAAAAGATGATCAAGAAAGACCCCAAAAATGGAGACGCTCATAACAATCTTGCCTGGCTCTACTATGTCAAAAAGGAGAACCTGGATGTGGCGGAAGAATATGCCTTGAGAGCCATAGAACTCAACCCATTAAAGGCAGATATTTACAGGGATACTTTAGAAAAGATCGGGGAATTAAAAAGGTCTCAATAACCAGACTGGGGTTGTGGCAACGCTTCGACCCTCTCCTTCCCCCTGTCAAAAGCCGTCATATTTTCATTCATCATGCGAGAGGGAAGCAAATCGATGGTTACCGACTCGAAAGCTTTCCTATCAATGGGCAGAACATTGATGGCAGAAAGCGCGCCAAGCATAACAATATTGGCAAAGATGGGGTCTCCCATCTCGAGGGCAATCTCCGTAGCGTTAAGGGTCCAGACCCGTCTGCTCAGTTCCTGTATTGTTGCGATTACCTTTGACACCTCAGGATAAGCGGCATTTCCAGAGATGACATCAATGGGATAGATCGGCCTTGTATTCAGCAACGTCAGGATCTTTGGGTTTCCATAAGGGGCGAGTATTCTGAGTCCTTCAACCGGCTCAAGGGCAATGAGAAGATCGGCCTGGCCTTCTGGGATCAGGGGAGAAAATGGCTCTTTCCCCGAAACCCGCAAATGGCTCATGACAGAGCCCCCCCGCTGTGAAGCACCGTAAGTCTCCCCGATCGTAATGATATATCCCTTGGCAATAAGCATCTCCCCAAGAATCTGGGAGGCAAGAACATTTCCCTGTCCTCCAACCCCCCCGATAATGACATTAAATGGATCTTTAGGAAGAAGCATCAATATAGCTCCTTTTTTTATCCTAACTCAATTAAGCCAGACAGTTTGGCGACTTTAAAAATCCGAAATCCGAATATCGAAGCACGAAATGGTTCGACTTTGCTCACCATCCTGAGCTTGTCGAAGGACAAATTCAAATTTTCAAAATCTAAATGTCTTAAACTTTTCTTGTTTCGAACATTTGAGATTTGGGTATTTGAGATTGTTTCGAAATTCGTATTTCGTGCTTCGAATTTAGATTACGATCAACCTTAATATGTTGCTCCAATTTTACAATAACCTTCCATTATGAACGACGAATGGCTGAGGCAGGGCAGATTCCTGAACAAACTCCGCATCCATTGCAGATTGCCTTGTCAATCCGCGCTTTGCCGGCCGTTTGATCCCATATCAAACCAGGGCATTTGAAGATCCGTGTGCAGAGACGGTTACAGCCGCATACTTCTCCCAGGCATCGCTCCTGATCCACTTCAACCTGAAAGAGCTTTTTCTGACGCTTACCGCTGACCAGCGCACATTCTCTCTTAAGAATGAGGACTCTGACCCCGTTAGAAATAATCTTCCGTTTCTCTACCTTATGGTTTGATGATTCACTCAGTTCCGAGTCGCAATGATCCGAAGAATTTCTAACGGGGTGAACCCCTCTTTCCATTCGAATCAGTCTCAGCATCGTCTCAACTGCGATTTCTGTGTCAAAAGGATCAACCACCTCCACAAATGCTCCTAACGCTTCACAGATCGCTTTGAGATCAATAACCGGCGCTGGTCCCCCTGTTGCCGTCGAGCCGGTCCCGGGGTGAGGCTGAAAACCTGTCATGGCCGTGGCGCTGTTATCGAGAAGAAGTAATAAAAAGCTCGCACTGTTATAATGGGCATTGGCCAGGGCCGGCATGGCTGCATGATAAAAAGTGGAATCTCCGCAAACCACCACTACCGGCTGATCCATACCAAAACGCTCAAGCTGACCGAATCCGCACGCCAATCCGACTCCAGAGCCCATGGCATGAAGTGTCTTCATCTGAAAAAAACCGGCAGGCCCCATTCCCAGCGAATAACAGCCGATATCGCCTAAAGTAAAGCCGTCCCGGCCATCCAGAGCCAATGCATTCTTAATGGCCCAGTAAGTCGCCCGATGGGGACAGCCAGCGCAGAAAATGTGCGCCCTGGGCGGCACCAGGTCACTGATCGCTTCGTAGGCACGGCGTCTATAATCTTCAGGCCTCGGAACATATTGAATATTTAAGAGCTTCTGGATTGCCGATGTGACAATTTCAGGGTTGAGATCACCTACATCCGGAATCGCTTGACTCGCCTTCCCGAAGAACCGTTTCGCTCCTAAATCAACACAATGCTGGGCAAAAACTTCTTTTACATTGTTCTCGAGAACTGGGTCCACTTCCTCAATGAATAAGAAATTTTCCGCTCTCTGTAAGTGTTTCAGTAAAAAATCTTCTGGCAGAGGCCAGGTCGTTCCTATTTTGAGGATCCCTACCCTTTCTTCAGACTTCAAGTTCTTCACGGCTTCGAGGGAATACATGTATCCGCTTCCGCTCGTGATCACCACTAACTCGGGCTTTTCAGGTCCCCTGTAAAAGTTGAATGACGAGTCTGTAAATATCTCCTTTGCTCTTTTTAGCTTTTCATGAAGGATCTTATGGTTTGCCACAGCAGGGACAGCACAGCATGGTCTGGAAAGGTCAAACTCTGGTTTTGGGCTGGACTGAGGGAGTTCATCCAGAGTGACATTTCCTCTGGCGTGTGAAACCCTGGTCACGCTCCGAATGACCACAGGAAGCCCCAGCCGCTCTGAGAGATTGAAAGCCTCTCTGGTCATCTCCTTGGCTTCCTCGAAATGAGCAGGCTCCAACAGTGGCAGATCCCCTAATTTGGCGTAGAGGCGTGAATCCTCCTCATTACTCGAAGAGATTCCTGAAGGGTCATCCGCAACGACTACAACCAGTCCTCCTCGGGATCCGGTCAGATTGAGATTGAGCAGAAAATCAGAGGCAACATTGAGCCCGTTCTGCTTCATGGCGCAAAGACCCCTGAGCCCCGCCAGAGAGGCCGCCGCTGCCACCTCCAAAGCAACCTTTTCATTGATTGACCACTCTACGTGGAGCCTAAATTCATCAGCGACTTTCGCAAGAGAACCGATGATTTCAGAGGAGGGGTTTCCAGGATAGGCTGCACAGACCTTCACCCCTGCCTCAAGCGCTCCCCGTGCGATGGCTTCATTCCCCATCAAGAGGACTTTTTTACCAGGTCCATTTTGAGCAATATGACTCATCTGCTCTTGCCTCTTGATTGCTCTCTTTCTCTGATATTGTTAATCGCCCGCTCTTTCTTGAGGAGGGATGCTTCCTTAAGATGTTCCAAATGATCCTCCGGTAACAATTGACATTCGATGATACCTTCCTCTTCAGCCTCTTTAAAAAGTGCTTCCCCTCGATCGGACCTGATGATCACCGTATTCCATCCCTCAATCCCTTCAACTGTACCTGCAGAAATATCCGAGAACTCAGCCGTCATATCTGAACACACATGACAACCCTTCCGGATGAAAGGCCGGATCTCATCAATGGGAAGGGGATGCAACTGACCATTGGTATAAACCTTAAGAAGCCTTTCAGGAGGCGGAGTAATTTCCAATTTATGGATAGGTGATTGTCCCAATTTTCCCTTTAAAAAAGTGCTAAATTGTTCATATTCGAGGGCCCAGGTGCAGAAAAGACCGATAACCAACTCTACTTTATCAACAGGCGTTCTTTTCTCAAGTGAAGAAGACCTCATCCTTGTAAGGGCGAGTGCCTGACAGGGAAGACCCACCACTCCGATCTTCTCTTCTCCCTGCCAGAGACCTTTATGAAGTGCTTCGAGGGTTGGTCCAGAAATATAACTCGATCCGGCACAGGTTAAAATGTCCTCACGATTCCTGACAATTCGACCTCCAGGTAGGATATCCGTCTCCCTCTGCGTTAAAATCGCAGCATCAATGGCCTTCTTTCCGAGAGCAAAGTCAATAAGCGCTGAAACCACTCCTCCACTCTGAGCCTTTTTTGCCCAGATAGTGCCCTTTGCCCTAACCATCAAAACTTTTTTCACGGGTCCCATCTCAATTTTTTTGTATTTTTGGTTAATCTCTTTATGATCGATTCTTTCGAGGTCAATCTCCGCTTTCGGGCAATAGGCAAAACAACGTCCCTCATCAAGGCCGCAATCGTGAAGCTTTACCACCCTTCCCTGCCAGGAACGAAGGTAGGGACAGAGCGAGAGGCAGGCACCGCATGAAACGCAGAGACCTTGCGATAACACTCTCTCTTCTAAACCTTTAAGCCCCTTATTCATCTCGAATTCGTCTCTATCGAAATTGACCTTAAACTCGCTATAATACAACCCTTTCAAAAAGTAAAGGAGAAATTTACTTTTTGTAAAACCGGGGTTTCGGGATTTGGTATTAAATTAGTTCAAAGTCGACATGCCAATTTTTGCTCAGTATACATCTTATTAAATAATTAAAAAACATATATTTTCAAGTAACTACAATATGTTATGCAAACATTGGTCATTTGGCATCGAGTATGCATATAACCTAAAAACAAATACATGAATTCATTTTGGGGAGACAGATATGAACAAAAAAGGGTTTACGCTTCTTGAAGTGCTTGTAGGCCTTGTTATTCTGGCGGTTGGTCTTTTAGCCATAGCTGGATTGCAGATCACTTCCGTCCGTGGGAATTTCTTTAGCAAGAATATCACCGAAGCAAGTTATGTGGCCCAGGACCGGATGGAGTTTCTGAACAATCTTCCGCTGACGGCGACTGAACTGCAAGTCGGAAACTACAATGAAGGCCCCCAGACCTACGCAGGGGTAGCTTTCAATCGGTCTTATACGGTGGCAAACACAGCCGATGGAAGACTCATCAACTACATTGTGAGATGGAACGATGGGGTAGATCGCAGCATTACCATTTCTACAATGAGGGCAATATGAGAAGTGATATGAAAAAAATAATAAAAAAACAGAATGGAATTACTCTCATCGAATTGCTGGTCGCTCTGGTGATCACCGCTGGTCTTATTGCCATTATCTATCGAACTTTCATCGGTCAACAAAAGACCTATGTGGTCCAGGAGCAAGTCGTCGATATGCAGCAAAACATGAGAATAGCGATCAATCGAATGATGACAGAAATCAGAATGGCAGGATTTGGTAATCTCTCCATGGTACTGCCTGTCACTATTGCTGGAAACACATTCAACAACGCGATCAATGTGAATACCCCGACTGCTGGAGCGCTTACTATTGTTTATGCAACCGGAGGAACCGCCACCCTGACGAATGCAACTACGGCCGGGCAAAATCAGGTCGTGGTCTCAACCCTGACGGATACACATGGCAACCCCCTGTTCGACACGGGCAACCGGCGATATATCTGCATTGGAGGGTTGGAGAGTCACACCATTACCTCCATCGATAACGGCACCAGAACCATTACTCTTAACGGGACGCTTCTCTTCAATCATCTCGTTGGGACATCTGTTTTTACTATAAAGGCACTGAGTTACCAAGTGGCAGTCGTCGATGGTATCCCCACTCTATTAAGAGATGAAAATCTTGGAGGTGGGCCACAACCACAGGCAGAACATATTGAGAATCTTCAATTTGCAACCTTCGATGGCGATGGAAATCCAACGGTGAACCCTCCCGCTATTCGCGTCATCCGGGCCAGTTTGATGGCAAGAACAGCAATGTCAGACCCTGAATTAAAAGGGACTGATGGTTACCGGAGGAGAGAAATCGCTTCAAACATTCATTTAAGGAATATGGGTATTTCGCCCTAAAGGAGAAAAATTGCGATGGAAAAATTGCATTTGGGAGACCAAAAAGGTATGGCCCTGGTGATCGCGCTGGTCATATTACTTGTTCTAACCCTTATTGGTATAAGTTCGATCAACACAACCATTTTCGAATCAAAAATTTCGGGAAATGAAAGATGGGGGAGCGTGGCATTTTATGCTGCAACAGGAGGGCTGGAGGTCGGAATCAATAAAATTCCCGACCTCACAGTTTACTCAGGAAATATCGGCCCGGATGCGACTTATAGGAGTGGAAGGATAACCGATGCTTCTCCTCAACCTTCAATAAGTTTGGGGTTAGCGCTCAAATCGGGTTATGAAACGAGCTTTGAGTTCAAACGATTTCAGGTTTCCGCAACGGGATCCTCCTTCGGTGCACTAAAGGAGGTCGAGGCTCAAATATTACTTGGGCCCTACCCCGCCGGAACCTCCTACAATAATTAATGCAACAAATGAGATGCTGAAAGAATTTCAGCATGACAAGAAAAAGTATGTCATTCCGAACTTGTTTCGGAATCTCGAATTAGGCAATGAAATAAATTATTTGTTTTTGCAATATTAATTTTAACGGAGGAAAAAGATGAAACGATTGATTCTTGCACTATTGATGGTAACTGTGACAGGCCTGGGGGGCCAGCTCCTCTACGCCGATGATACGGAGCTCTTTATGATCCAGGTCGCCCCGGACGTTTTAATTACACTCGACCTTTCCGGCAGCATGGGACTGCCCCCACAGGGAGAAACCCTGTATATTGCCGACGCTGAGACTTGCGGCAATGACGTGCCCTATTACGGAAGTCCCGGTCCGGGCCGCAGCAAGAATTGCAACACGAGGTCATCCGGATGGCCGAAATGGAGCGGATCCGCATGCACCGACCCCTACTATAAGACTTCCAGGGCGGGAAGCACGACGGATTGCAGCCGTCTGGCGATTGCCAAAAGGGTCATCAGAGATGTACTTGACCACAACAACAGCGGGAGCATCAATTCTCAGGATGAAGCACTTTTAAACGTCAGGTTTGGCTACATGAGGTTCTGGAATTGCGGCAGCGACACCGGAGCCGATTACAACAGCGGTTGCAACACCAAGATCAAAGACTTCAACACTGCCTACAATCAGATCAATACGGCAGTTCAGGGTGAAACGAACAGCGGCGGGACAGCCCTTGCTTATTCTTTAATGGAAGCTAAAAAATACATAGAGGATTCTAAATCGGGCGATACAGCAGCCGCATGCCGGAAAAAATTTGTAATCCTGATCACGGACGGAGAGGACACCCTGGCTTGCGGAGGGACCGGGACCATTAACCAGCCTGGAGACTACAAGAGGAGACGGGAGACCGTGGCCAAAGCCAAAGCGCTTGCCGATGCCGGATACAACGTCTTTGTGGTAGGTTTTGGCGGGGACATGCCCCACTTTCTGAAGAACACGCTTAACTGGGCTGCCAAGTTCGGAGGTACTGACAATCCAAAAATTTCTAACACGGGCAATCTACAGGGATACAATCCATCTCTTGTGACAAGCTGCCAAGACTCGGACGAGCTCCAACACGATATTGACGGGGATGGACTCCATTATTACGCCAATTCCAACGATCCGGGTGAAGCCGGCCTTTCCGGATATGCCTTCCTGGCGCAGGATGCCGTAGAGCTGGCTAATTCTCTGACCACAATCCTTAAATATATCCAGGAAAAGGCTTACTCCTTCACAGCACCCACCATTCCACTCGTTCGAATCATGGACCAGGAGATGGGTTATGTCTCCTCCTTCATTCCGAACGACACCCGGTTCTGGAGGGGTAACCTGAAAGCCTACACCCTCAACCCGGACGGGACCTTTCCCGTGGATGCGGATGGCAATCCTCTCAATGCCAACCTCGTCTGGGATGCGATCGAAAAATTGAATCAAGTTTCTCCAAGCGCAAGAAGAATCTATACTTATAAGAATAACTCATTGACGGAGTTTACCTACAATAATATCACAAACGCCGATCTTGACGTTTCATCGGATACGGACCGGGCAAACCTCATCAAACACATCCGCGGGATCGATGCTTTCAACGCCAATAACAGCGAAACATGGACCGGAAACGAGGAAAGGCTCTGGAAACTGGGAGACATCTTCCATTCCAACGGGGTAGTCGTTGGGGCTCCCAACAAGTACTTTGAGGCCGAAGGATACAGCGGACCGGGAGGGTTCTACGAAACGCAAAAGAACCGGACTAAGGTCATCATCGTCGGATCCAATGACGGGATGCTTCATGCCTTTAATGCCGCGACCGGAGTCGAGGTGTGGGCCTTTATCCCGCCGTCCGTCCTGAAAACATTGAAGCTGATGCTGCCGGGCAACCCCCATGCATACTATGTCGATTCGTCTCCCAAGGTCTCGGATGTGTGGATCCATAGCAGCATGACTGACACGACAAAGAGCGAAAGCGAGTGGAGGACCATCCTGGTCTGCGGGTTGAGAAAGGGAGGAAAGCAGTATTTCGCCCTTGACATCACCGATACGTTGAACCCCGTGTTCCTCTGGGAATTCCCTCTTTCCAATGATTCGGCCACCCTTGCGAAAGTCGGACAGAGCTGGTCCGAACCGGCCATCGGAAAGGTAAAAATTGAACACAATCCAGGGACTGGAAATCAGCTTTACGAAAGGTGGGTCGCCTTCATCGGAGGAGGCTTCGACCCCAGCGAGACAAAATCGAACAAAGCCACGATCGGAAGAGCCTTCTTTGTAATCGACCTTAAGACCGGAAACGCCATCTGGGAATACTCCAGCGACCCATCGACCACTTATGATAACACCGATCAACGAAAATACATGACTTATGCGTTGGTCGCTCCTCCCACGATGACAGATCTGAACGCGGATGGGTATGTGGATAGGGTCTATATCGGCGACATGGCCGGACAAATGTGGGCCTTCGACGTCGTCTTCGACCCCATCAATAAGGTAAGCGAAACGCTCTGGAGTGCAAAAAGGTTGACCGAACCTCCAGCTTCCAATTCAGAAAAACACCCTGTCTTTTATCAGGCCGCTGTCGCCTTTGACGAATACAGAAAACCCTGGGTTTACTTCGGGACAGGAGACCGTGAAAATCCCACGGATACGACCAACCCTGCGGAGTACTTCTATGCCGTGAAGGACGACGGCGTGGGCGTCTACCCCGGAGGGAGAATCAAGAATTGCAGGAAATCAGCTCAATCAATACCTTCGTCGTCAACCCGGCTAAAAAGGGGTGGTATTATATCCTGGAGCATTCGGCCCAACTGGTGGAGAAAGTGCTGGCAAGGCCGGTGGTTTTTAATAATCTCGTCTATTTTACCACTTATGCCTATAAAGGCAATGCCACGGGCTGCTCCATCGAGGGAGACGCTAGGCTCTATATTTTGAAATATGACACCGGCGGCGGAGCGTTAAACGTCGATGACTTAGCCGACTTACAGGGAACGCCCTCCGCTCAGCGTTTCAAAAAGATCGGCCAGGGAGTTCCCTCCAACCCCGTTCTCTCGACCAAGATGAACGGGAAAACATCGCTGATCGTCGGGACGACAAACAGCCAGGTGTTTTCACAGGAGGCATTTACTTCTGAAAAAGGAAAATCGCTCCTTTACTGGCGGGAGGTTATAAGGTAACTCCATCAAAAGCGGACAGGACGATCACCAGACGCCCGGAGGAAGGTTATACTTTTCCTCTGGGTGCATTAATCTTTGGAAAGTGATCCATAGATCTCTTTAAGGATGGCTTTCCCTCCTGAGTTAAGAAGCCTTTCTGCGAGCTTTTTACCGACAGACTCAGGATCTTTGGGATCTCCTGAAATTTCATCGCTTACTAATTTCTTCCCATCGATGCTGGCTATCAATCCTTTCAATAATAGGGCCCCATTCCGGATCTCTCCATAAATCCCGATGGGGACCTGACATCCGCCTTCCAGTTTTTCGAGAAAAGCCCTCTCGGCCCGTACCGTCATGGAAACATAAGGGGCATTGAGGGGTTTAAGAATCTCATTGATGTCGTTATCCTCTTGCCTGCACTCCAGCGCCAAAGTCCCCTGCCCCATGGCAGGAAGGCAGAGATCAAAGTCCAGGTACTGGGTAATTTTCTGTTGTAATCCCAGCCGGATGACGCCTGCTGCGGCAACAATAATCGCATCAAGTCCTTCTTCGCTCAGTTTTCTCAACCGTGTGTCAAGATTACCTCTCAATACTGTCATCTTCAAATCAGGCCTCACATGGAGCAGTTGTGCCTGACGGCGGAGACTGCTTGTGCCAACCTTTGCCTCGAATGGCAATTCATCTAACCGTTTCCAGCGATTAGAAATCATGACATCCCTTGGGTCTTCGCGTTCGGTGATCGCAGCAATATGAAGGGTATCAGCCAGTTTCGTTGGAACATCCTTCATGCTGTGAACGGCGATATCGATTCTCTGGTCAAGCAAGGCTTCCTCGATCTCTTTCACGAATAGGCCTTTTCCTCCCACCTTTGCCAGAGCGACATCAAGAATCTTATCCCCAAGGGTCTTGATGATGACAAGTTCGACCTTGACCTGGGGAGTCTGTTTCTCGATTCTCTCCTTCACCCACTCTGCCTGCCAGAGCGCCAATTTACTCCCTCTTGTCCCAATGCGTATTTTTCTCATAATTCTCCTTTTTACTATAGTGAACGACATTGAAAAGTAGTCATTGCGATGAGCGAAGCGACGTGGCAATCCCATGAGATTGCTTCACTTCGTTCGCAATGACACATGGTGGATGTCAACTTATTTAAGTCGTTCACTATAATGTTCAAAACTCAATTCTCATTGCCTTTGGGATTGAAAAAAATCTAATCGATATGATTCCCATTGTCAAACCAAGCACAGGTGTAAAATATTTCTTCGAAAAACCTTTTGATAGGGCATGGGTAAGCCTTATCCTTGAAAGGTCAATTCTCCTTTCTTTTCATGATAATCACATTTAGGTTTTAGAAAAAGGCGGGCTAAATCAGGTATTCGGCGATATTGATGTTGTATTCGTTCGGGTCAAGGGTCTTCACAATGCTCCACTTGTATTCACCGGTGGTCTCGTCTTTTTCCGCCAGGTTAATGATCCTGCCTTTCATGTATTGCCCATCTTTGTAAAAGAGAAGATTGACTTTCGGCCGATCGATCAACTCGGTTTCATCCTGGATTTGAACAACGATCCCCATTTCATTCGTATTGAGAAGGATGAGGGTGCCCAATGGAAAGACTCCGATCATATTGACGAAAACCTTGGTTAGGACAGGATCGAACTCCTTTCCGGCTCGTTCCATCATCAATCCAAGAATCTTCTCTGATACATAGGGAAAACGGTTATAGACCCTTGGCCTACCCAGGGCGTCATAAAAGTCGGCGACCGTGATAATCCTTCCAAAGAGGGAAATCCTTTTCTTGCGTGTTAGTTTCGGGTACCCGCTTAAATCAAACCTGAGATGGTGTTCAAAGGTGCCGGTGATCATCCGGGTGGAGAGTTCTCCCCATTCCTTCATTCTCATCACCATCTCAGTCCCTATGACAGGATGGGACCGGATCACTTCCCATTCCTCAGCGTTCAATTTACCTGTTTTATTTAAAATCTCCTTGGGAACCGATGTCTTACCGATATCATGGAATATGCCGGCCATGCCTAAATGGGAAAGGTGTTTTTTCGGGAGTCCGATCCTCTGTCCGATAGCAATGGCATAGATGGCTACATTGACCGAGTGATTAAAAGTATATTCGTCATAATTTTTTATATTGGTCAATCCCAGCAGGGCTGAATCGTCCTGAATGATGGCGTTGACTGCATTCTGCATCAGTCGCTTCGCCTTACGGATATTGACCATTCTCTGATTCTTAATCCCGTCCATCACCTCTTTGACAAGATTGATCGACTTAAAATAAACATCCTTGGAACGTCGTTTCTGGTCTTCAGAATCAACATAGATCTCCTCATCTTTGAAAAACTCCAGCTTCGCCACATGGATATGAGGGATCCCCCTGTATCCCAGCTGTTTCTCCGCATAGAGGTAATTGCTCTCATTATTTTCCTCCAGCCCCGAAATAAGGAAGACAAAATCCTTTAAGTGTTCTGTAGTCGCCATTTCTGAGAACTCGATCTCTCCGATCCACCGTTTCTTCAACTCATTGACGAAACCCTTAAAGATGGCATAATTATCCACCCTCACCTGGATCTTCACATTATTAAGGAAACAGTTGTCACGAACAATCTTGAAGAAGAGACTATCCTCTGATTTCACCACATGGTTAATGGTCTGGAGGCACTCCTGGGCGTATTGATCCATCACGACATTATTTCTATCGTAGATGGTTGCGCCCTTGAGGAGACGCGAAAACCGGATAACAAATTCGGTCCCCATTTTGGAGGAGAGATCGTCTTGTGAGGAGAGCGGTTTTTCAGGCATCAGACGGAAGACTCCTTTGATGAAATAGTTCTCGACAAAGCCTGCTGACAGACGCTTCGAATCGACTCGTCTTTTGAATTTTTCCCTTTCTCCAGAATATCTCTTGCCTCTGGCGTTCCGATCATCGCCAGCGCATTAGCTACCCCTACACGGGTTTCGTCCTTCTTTCCCATTCCGAAGAGGCTTTTCCTTTCCAACATCTGTTGAAGCACCGGAAGGGCTTCATTGGATCCGACCATTCCAACAGCATCGAGAAAGGCCTTCATCTCGGCTGGCTCTTTTTTCTGAAAGTCTTTCGATTGGATTGTTTCGAGAAGAGCTGCCAGGCCGACATTCTTCCCCATCCTTCCAAGATTGATGGCGGACATTGCTCTGATTCTCGTGTCTTTGTCGTTCAGGGCTTTGATGAGCAGTGAAACAGATTTAGGACCTCCGAGCAACCCAAGCGCCTGGACAGCTTCCCGCCTCACCCGTAACTCCTCATGATTGTATGCTTTCTGGATATGGGGGAGCGCTTTCTCTTTTCCGATCCGGCCAAGAATATAAGTGATATTCCGAACGAGATACCACCGTCGGTCATCAATAAAGGGAGTAAATAGTTCAACGGCGTTTTTTCCGATTTCGGACAAAGCGTCACAGAGGACTCTCCGGGTTTTCGAATTCTTCAGTTCTCCTAACAATTTGATGAGAGGTTTGATCGAGCTCTGTTGAAGCAAAACAAGATAATCGTTCACATCCTCCATTCGAATTCCGGTGTCTCTCTCAAGAATTTTACCGATTCTCTCAATCCTCACCTCATCGCCGGCGTTTTCAATCAACTTCTGTAAAGCTGCACCCTGCCAATCCTTGAGTTCATAGGTTTTAATCATGATATAGAGGCGCTTCAGTAGATCGCTTGCTCTCTTGAACTCACCCAGGGTGAGAAGACCATCCAGCATCTTCATAAGGAGATTGGCAGTATCCTGGTAAGGCTCCTTTTCCTTTTCCAATCCCAGAATTTCAAAAAGAATCTCGATGGCACTGAAAACGAAGGCAGGATCAATCTCATTCTCAACCTCTGTTTTTAAGCGATCCAATTCTTCAGAGGTAAGAAAATAGACATTTCTGTCTCGGACCGGTTCTTCTATAGACGTTTGGGAGATCAGTTTGTCCAGGTCAGGTTCGTCCTCTTCCATCAAGTCCACCTGGACATTATAGGCGACAGGCTTAAAGATCATTTTGCTTCTGAATTGATCGACATTTTGAGGAATGAGGATAGGATTCTCTTCAAGGAAATCGTCGGTCGCAAGGTAGCTGATGTGAACAAAATCCCTCTCCCAAATCATGGTGACGAGGTCATCTTCCAATTGATTGATCGTCTCGCTCCCCCTGATGACATCCATCAATCCATGAACTTCCCATTCCTCCAACCCTTTTGCAAACCGGAGCTCCCTTAACCCATCTTTGTAAAGTAAAAATGCAAGGCTTGACTTGGCATCCCTGTTTTCGTACAGAATTCTATCTTTAAATGAAAGTGAGAATTCGCCGATCTGCAAGATAAAAATAGGGTATTTATTTAAAAAAAACTGTAATTTTTTAAAGAGTTGATCTCGGAATCCTTTGATGGTTGGATTATCAGGCGGATAAAAACGAATGGCTTTAAATGTCTTGAGGAAAAAACTGGTCAGATCCCTCGCCAGGAGGAGTTCCTCATCTGTCTCCACCCCTTCGACAAGAGGCATCTCTTCAGTGAGATCAAGCGTTTTCCTGTCAGGAGAAAATTCTTCTGGCACGAGTTTCCCATCTCCAACATTCTGATACTATTTCTATTTATTGTTTTTGGCGCCAATTGTCAACACTTTTTTTTAAAGATTTCTTAAAAAACCAAAAATCTTTGATTACAACGATTTAAAAAGATTACGGCTATTTTGGAATTAAAATATTTTTAGAAATTCATTTTTATCTCTGCCCCTCTTGATCGATCCTCAGATAAGTGATATGGAAGGGTGTATGGATCATTTCAAGACAAATGGAAAAAAGGGGATCCTCTATGTGGTCTCCACTCCCATAGGAAATCTTCAAGACATCACTTTGAGAGCGCTCCAGATATTAAAGGAGGTAGACCTCATTGCAGCAGAGGATACGCGCCATACCCTCCTCCTTCTTAGACACTTTGATATCCGTGTCCCGATGACCAGTTTTTTCGAGGGCAATGAACTAAAAAAAAGGGAATTCATCCTTTCCCGATTGAATCAGGGCGAGCGAATTGCCCTGGTCTCGGATGCAGGGACGCCCGGTATCTCCGACCCAGGATACCGCCTGATCCGATTGGCCATTGAAAACGAGATAGCGGTCATCCCGATTCCAGGCCCTTCCGCAGCGATCACTGCTCTCAGTGTCTCCGGCCTTTCCACGGATGCATTTTTCTTTAAAGGATTTCTTCCTAACAAACCAAAGAAAAGGAGAGATTTTCTGAAAAAATTGGAGGAAGTGAAGGAGACCCTCATCTTCTATGAATCTCCTCACCGTCTCAATGAAACCTTGAAAGATATCTTTGAAGTTCTCGGAGACAGGGAGATGGCTCTGACAAGGGAATTGACCAAGATGTATGAGGAAGTTCGTAGGGGAAAGGTGAGCGAGATCAGAAATCAGATCGGCGAAAATAAATTGAAGGGCGAAATCACCCTGGTTGTATCCGGAAAAACACGGAAAAAAATTGGGGAAATGGGGGGTTAACGCCAAAAGGGACGGGTAAAGATTACCAGAACGGTAAAAATCTCTAAACGTCCAACCATCATTAAAAAAGAAAGAATCCATTTCCCCAGGGCAGGAATCTGGGAATAATTCTCCACAGGCCCCACTGCACCGATTCCAGGCCCTACGTTCCCAAGAGTAGCGGCCACTGCGCCGACCGAAGTATCAATATCGAGACCGAGTCCGCTCATGGCCATCACGCCTAAAAAAAAGAGCAGAATATACAGAGCAAGAAAACCGATAATATTCAAGACTAAACCTTCCGGAACGGTCCTGTCCCCCATCCGGATCGGAAAGATGCCGTGGGGGTGAAAGAGCTTTTTTAATTCCGACCCCAGAAATTTAAAGGCAACCAGAATTCTCACATTCTTCATTCCTCCGCCAGTCGAACTGGTGCAACCTCCGATGAACATCAACGCAAGAAGGATGATTTGGGTTACAAAAGGCCACTGTTCATAATCATGAGTAATAAAACCCGTCGTCGTCACGATCGAAACCGTCTGGAAGAGCGTACTCCTGATAAATTCCTCCGAAAAGGTGTCTCCCCTGGCCAAACGAGAGGCCATGATCAATCCCACGGCCAGGACATTGATTAAAAGAAAGAAGCGAAACTCGGGATTGGTAAAATAGAACTGAAGCCTCCCCTTGAGCGCCCAATAATGCAAAGAAAAATTACTCCCTGCGATAAACATAAAGACGATAATGACGTAATGGATGAAAGGAGAAGGAAAAGCCGCAATGCTCGCATTGGTCGGAGCGAACCCGCCTGTAGCCAATGTCCCGAAGGTGATACAGACAGAATCGAAGAAAGTGAGTCCACCCAGCATCAGGAGAAGAACCTCCACGACGGTGAACAGGAGGTAGATGCCCCATAGGATCTTCGCGGTTTCGCTGATCCGAGGAGAGATCTTATCTTTGATGGGACCCGGGGTCTCCGCTTTGAAAAGTTGAAATCCCCCGACGCCCAGAAAAGGAAGCACGGCCACGGCCAGAGCGATCACTCCCATTCCACCCAGCCAATGCGTCGTACTCCGCCAGAGGAGGAGACTTTTCGGGAGGGCTTCAATATCGGTGAGGATGCTGGCCCCGGTTGTGGTAAACCCTGACATCGTCTCGAAATAAGCGTCTGTGAGGTTTGGGATGTGACCGGAGGCCATGAAGGGAACAGAGCCAAAGAGGGAGAAGGTCATCCAGCTTAGGGTGACGGTCAGAAAAGCTTCCCTGATGCTGAGCTCTCTTGGCCTTTTGATGAGGAACCGAAGGGTCAAACTTAGAAGACCCATCCCGATCATTTGGGCAATGTAAATGAGATGAAAGCCATCCCGGTAATAAAATGAAAACCCTAATGGCAGGATAAAAAACACGCTGAGGAGTAACCACAGGCTGGACAGTGTATAAATGATATTAGAAAGCTTCAAGTCCCCCTCTTTATTTAAAACAGCCTTGTGAGAAATCGTCTTATAACCCCCCTCTAATCCCCCCTTAAGTTAAGTCGTTGCGACTCGAAACCGAGGGAGGAGAAAGGGGGTTATGGGAAATCTTCAGAAGAGTATGTCTTTTCAACGATGGACTTATGAATCAATATGTTGTTCATGAAAACCTTTTTTCGATTGCTGGAATTGCTTTGGGCAGAGCAAACACGATCACCTTATCCCCGACCTCCAGGTAACTATTCCCATGGGGAATGAGGACATCGTCTTTTCGAATGACACCCGCAATCAGAGACCCCTTTGGCAGCCCGAGGTCTTTAATCGGTTTCCCGGTTACTTTATTCGACTTCATCACCTCAAATTCGATGGCTTCCGCATCGATCCCGTGAAAGGTGGCCGCAGAAAGGATGGCGCCTCTTCTGATAAATCTTAGGATGGCGCTTGCGGTAGAGAGACGGACATTTACGGTGGAGTCGATTCCGATGACCGGCAGGAGGGGAAGATAGGTCTGCTTATTGACCAGAGCAATAGTTTTATGGATTCCAAGATGCTTGGCAAGCAAACAAGACAAAATATTGTTTTCATCATCTCCGGTCACTGCGATGAAGGCATCCATATTGAGGAGACCTTCTCTGGCAAGTGTATCGATCTCCATCCCGTCCGCTTGATAAACAGCGGTCCGCTTCAGCCGTGAGGCAATCTGAACCGATTTCTCCCTATCCGACTCAACGAGGGTCACCTCGACCTGACTCTCCAATTTCTCGGCCAACCCCCTACCAATCTTTCCGCCTCCGAGAATCATGATCCTGTCGAGTTTCTGGTCTGCTTTTCCCGTAAGGGAAAGGACATGGGGAAGGCTGTCTCTCTTGGCAACGACAAAGATCTGGTCATTCTTGCTGAAAAAATCTTCGCCGGTGGGGATGATCGTCTTCTCGCCTTTCAGCATGGCCACCACCCGGATATTTCTCCTTTCATGCTCGTGTCCAATTTCTTTCAACGGCTTGTTTAAATTCGGGCATTGAGCATCCAGTTTCAGCCCCACCACCAGGATCTTTCCGCCTTCAAACTCAACGACCTCCGAAGCCGATGCCCGCATGAGGAGCCGTGTGATCTCCTCAATAACCTCCTCTTCTGGGTGGATGAAAAGGTCCACGCCAAGATCTTCCGGTTTAAGGATAGACGATTTTTCGTAATAATCCGGATTTCTCACCCGAGCGATCTTCCTCTTCACTCCCATCTTTGAAGCAATCATACAGGCGATCAGATTAATCTCATCCACGCCCGAAGCTGCAATGAGCATATCCGCCGATTCCAGACCCGCCTCTTTCAGAATATTCTGACTCGAAGCGTTTCCCTGAACCACTGAAACATCGAGGGCTTCCTGGACATGGGCGCATTTCTCCGGATCGCTATCAATGATGACCAGATCATGTTTCTCGACGGAAAGTCTCTGGGTCAGGTGGAATCCCACCTCTCCGGCTCCAATGATGACGATCTTCATCTATTCCTCATCTCCCTCTTTCTCTATCTCCTCATCTGACTTTCTGAATATCCTCCTCTTTGCCGATGACGACCAGTACATCGCTGTCCTTGATGATGAAATCGGCCCGGGGAACCATCCGGATCCGATCAGGAAGAACCTCTCGCACAGCGATCACCTCGATGTGGTACTTGGTTCTGAGATGAAGCTCTCCGATCGCCTTTCCCATAAAATCGGCAGGAGGGACGAGTTCGCAGATCGTGTAATCCTCTGAGAGGGGAATATAATCGAGGACATTGGGTGAGATCAAGCCTCTGGCTACTTTATCCGCCATCTCTTTCTCAGGGATGATGACGTCCGTTGCCCCCACCTTCTCTAACACATGTTTGTGGTCCTCATCAGGGGCTTTGACTATGATCCGTTTCACCCTCATCTCCTTGAGGTGAAGCGTGAGGAGAGTAGCAGCTGCCAGATCCTCTCCGAAGGAGACGATGACCACATCATTTTCCTGGATGCCGATCGATTCCATCACCTCTTTGTCCGTCCCGTCAGCCAGGATCGCTTTGGTGGAGTGGTCCCTAATCTTCTGGACGACCTCTTTGTCTTTATCGATGGCCAACACTTCAAACCCATTTTCATATAAATCTTTTGCAATATTAAAACCAAAAATCCCCAACCCAATCACCACCACCCGTTTCATTCTATTGCCTCCTCCACTGTAGGGGCAATTCATGAATTGCCCCTACTCAGAAATCCACATTCCGCAATCCGAATTCTGAAATCCGCAATTGCTTTATCCCACCATCCCCCCTTCTTCTGCATAAATCAAGTTCTTCTTTCCACCTCCCCGCAACAGAGAAAAAGCGAGGGTTAATGGACCGACCCTTCCTGCAAACATCATTAAAACGATAGCATACTTCTGCAAATCATTCAGCTTGGAAGTAATCCCCATAGACAATCCCACGGTGCCAAAGGCGGATACTGTTTCGAATAGATATTCAACGAAGAAATGGCGGGTTTCGACAGGAGCCAGCCTGCCCCCTCCTGCAATAAGGAGGATCGACCAGACGATGGCTACTGAAAAGCCCGAAGCAAAGATAATGGCGATGGTTCGACCAATGATCTCCCTCGGGATCGTCCTGTTAAAGGCATTGACGTCCTCGTTTCCCTTCAGGCGATTCCAGATTAACAAGCCGAGAAGGGCTGCGCTTGTCGTCTTTATGCCACCGCCCGTCGAACCCGGCGAAGCGCCAATGAACATGAGAACGATCATTAAAAGGATTGTTTCGTTCGTCAATACCCCAATGTCAACCGTGTTAAAACCAGCGGTCCTCGGGGTGACTGACTGGAAAAAGGAGGCCAGAATCTGGGTCAACACCGGAGCACCCTTCAGGATGTGGTTCTTTTCAAAGACATAGAAAAGAATAGCGCCGGAGAGAATAAGAATTGCCGTCGTAATCAGTGCGATTCTGGTATGTATGGACAGTTTTTTCTGGATTCCTCTCAGTTTTGAAACGATTTCGTATTGGACAATGAAGCCAATGCCACCTTGGACGATCAGCCCCATAATCGCTAAATTTACAATGGGGTCACTCTGATATCCGACCAGATTCCCGGTGAATAGTGAAAAACCCGCATTATTGAAGGCTGATACAGAATGATAAACGGACTGAAACAGTGCATTCCAGAATGGAAAGTCTTGTGAAAAGCGGGTAAAGAGGAATAAAGCCCCTGCCGATTCAGTAATGACGGTAAAGAGAATGACCGCTTTTGCAATCACCAAAAAATCTCTTCGAGGGGTATGGAGAAATGTGGATTGTACGATTTCCCTACCTTTAAAAGATAGGCTTCTTCCCATCAGGACAAAAAAGACGGTGGAAAAAGTAATGATTCCAAGCCCTCCGATCTGGATTAAGATCATCGTGACCATCTGCCCTGCGAAAGAATAATCTTTCCCGATATCGAGGACGACCAGACCCGTGACGCAGACTGCTGAGGTGGATGTGAACAAGGCATCGACAAACCGGATGGGTCCTTTTGCCGCGGAAAAAGGAAGCCAGAGGAGAAGGGCTCCCGTGAGGATCACAGCCAAAAAACTGAGGATGAAGATTCTGGGAGGAGACAGGTACCTAGAAATGAAGTTTTTAACCCTGACATAGTTCTTCATCGGCAAAATGACCCTTCTAAGTCCTCATCTCCTTGCGGGATCTCCCGCCGGCCTATTTGATAATGAAGGTCATGACCAGAGCGAACACGGCATAGGTTTCAGGCATGGCTCCTGACACCATCGCGTTGGCCAGGGTATTCCTTCCTTCCAGGATGCTCCGGATTCCGGCGGCACAGACAATCCCTTGATACCAGGCGCTGAAAAACATTGTAAAACCGAAGGCAGCCGCCTTCCCGGCAACTGCATAAGGGTCAATATCAAAACCGCCCATGTTGGCAAACAGGACGACGATGGAATAGATCCCCTGGGTGGAGGGCATCAGTGCAACCGCGATGTTCTTAAAATAATTCTCGGTGCCGCCGCCCAGAAGAGCCGAGAAGGAAATGGCGAGACCGACCGCAGACCCCGCAAGACCCAAAGAAAGACTGAAACCCATTACAATTTTAGCCACAAGGATTCCCCAATCCTTCTGCTCCGCCGCCGTCTGGGCGAAGGCACTGGAAACGGAAACCAGCCCTAACATCCCCATAAAAAGACCCGCAAGAATGATTCCTTTCTTATTCATGTCAAGAACCCCTTTCCACTTTAAATGGTTTAAATTCGTTTCCTCCTCCCTCAAAAAAGTTTTTGAAGGCTTCAACGAAATGGAGGCGTGCGGAGTGAATGGTGCTGCCCAGGATAGAAAGAAGCAGGTTAAAGGTATGGCCTACGATCAAAAGAAGAACGGCCATTCCTGATCCGACCATCGGACCCGTCGCCTCATAGACCATTCCGGCAAGCCGATTCATGACCGCTGCGATTGCAGTGGTCGCAATCCCTAAACCGAACAGGCGGGCATAGGAAAGCAGATCTCCCATGAGTCCGGTCAATCCATAAAGATTCCAAAAACCGAGTCCGATCCGGACCGCCCACTGTTTACTGTCGGATGCAAACCAAAACGTCAGAAAAAGCCCCAGGCCCAACAACCCCCATCCGGCATACAGGAGAAATAGATTTACCGCTGAAGCGGGGTCGGAGAAAAAGATATTCCGACTCACCAGGAGCGATCCTCCCCAGAGGACTCCTACCAGGCCGAATTTCTGAAACTTCTCATGCCGTGCCTTTGCCTGCAACACCCCCAAAAGATAGGAAAGGGTGAGATGAAGCAACCCCAGCCCCAGGCTTCCGTAAAAAAGAATCATGGGGTTTCCGGCATCCAGATCAAGGTCCACCAGCACCCATCCCCTGTTTTGGAATTGATAGCCGAAAACTGACCCGGTGAGGACCCCGATGAGAATTGAGGAGATGGAAAACGCCTGGCAAAGGCTCATGGCGAGAGGCAATTCCCTTGAAAGATGCCCCCATCTTTTCTTAACCCAGATCGAGACCAATAAAAAGAGAAGCCCATAACCGGCATCTCCCAGACAAATTCCGAAGAAAAGGATCATAAAAGGAGCAAAAAAGTAGGAAGGATCGATGCTCCGATACGAGGGTAACCCGTAGAGCTTGAGAAGGGGCTCGATACGGCGGATAAACCAATTATTTTTTAATAAGGTGGGAGGAACCTCTTCCGGGAGCGGATCTCTTGTCCTCGCCAGCAGGGGAAGACCTGATCTCTCCAATTGTTCCATGAATGCTTCTTCGAGATCTACCGGCACCCACCCCTGGACGCCGAATAGAATGTCCTCTGTGTAAAGGGTCCCGAGATGTTCCGTATAACTGGCCTCATTGAGGGTATCCAGATACTGCCTTTTAAGGCTCTCGACCCGTTCGCCTGCGCCGGCGAGTTCAGCCATCACCTTCTCTTCTTTTTCAAAGACCTCCTCGAGTTCTTTCCTGGCCTCCGATAGCCCTTTTTCCGCAGGACGAAGCTGAGTGGCCTGTGGAATGTCGACTGGACGATCAAGCCGGATCGTGAAAAAGTGAGGGACTGGTTTTTCCGACACCATCTCCACGAAGGTGTCTTCGGGGGGCTTCAGGGCAGCCGTTGTTTTTCCATCCATCCGGAATCGCTGGACGAAAACCCCTTCCCGCTCCAGGGTTCTGAGTTTTTCCGGGTCAAAATCTCCCCAAATGTCCAGGTCTGAAATTAGTTTGACGAGAGACTGTTTTCGATTCTGAAGTTCCTGCAACGCTGCCAAACGCTCTTCACAAAACAGAAGAAATTCGGAATCCGGTACAGAAACCGGAATCTTCTTTTTTCTACTTCGAAATTTAAGGATTCCCTCATAGGTCTGTCCCACCCTTCGCACCTCCTGAAGGATGGAGGCATTCTTCTTCTCCAGATCCGCTGTCATCTTGGTCGCCGGTTCGACATGGATCACCCCGATTTGCTGCAGGAGCCTTAACGTCGTTTCTTTCCGGTGGGAGGGGCCGATGATAAACACCCTCTTCATCTTAGCCAGTGCCAAAGGAATCCTCTTTTCCTTGCATCCATTAAAGGACAATCATTAGATAGAAAATAGTGTTCGCGGACGACCCCGTGGCCATTGGGAATTAGGTTGACAGATGCCAGAACCGCTGTGACAATTTTGTTGAGTTTCTTGTTACCGGCTGACGCCATAATAAGACGCCTCCTCACTGAGGGCCTTGGCCACTTTGGCGACTCCCACGGCCGCCGCCTGCTGGTCCTGGAGGTATACCGCGATCTTACGAATCGCCTCCCTGCACCCCGGGATGAGCCTCTGTTCATAGAGGTTGATCCGTTGGCTCGTCTTCCGAAACCCTTCTGACAGGATATGCTCTTCTTGCTTGAGAACCAAAGTTTTCTCCCGGATGAAGATCGCTTCACGGGTTTTTTGAACCACCTGGTCGAAACTGTAGGGCGTGGCGAACAGACTGTAATGGGGCTCTTCAAAAATAACGGATTGAAATTCCGGGACTTTCAATCCAGCCACGTTCCTCCATATGATTTTGACCTCCCGAATGTGAATAAAGAAGGGAAGCATTCCTTCCATATCCCAATACAGGGGCGACCACAAGGAAATCGCATTCATCTTTTCATTCAAGACCGCTTCCTGTTCTTGAATCTCCTTTCGAACAACCGCCAACTGCATCAAAAACTGCTGTTTTCTCGCCTCCAGGGCCGGGAGGAAACGTTCATACATGGCTAACTTCTGTTTCTGTTCCCGGAGCGTTACCTTATTGAGCTTGATTCGTTCAGCCATTGAAAGAGTCTCGTCTCCGCTCAGGATGGTTTGGGCCAATACTGGTCGATCACATCCTGTTTGATTCCGACTTCATCAGGATGAAAACATTCTGACAACGTCCTCCAGCCGAGATCGAGCGCCTCGTTTAATCCGATGTCCACCTTCAGATTCATGAAGCGGTCGTAAAAAAGTCCTCCGTAACGGAGATACCGATCGTCATCGGCTGTCTTGTCAAACCCCATGGCCAGCTTTTGTTCTACTTCGCGGCTTTTGGCGAAGAGCCGAATCATGCTGTTCATGATATACCCATGGTCGTTACGTGTTACTTTTCCGATCACAAGCTGTTTCAGGCGAGAGAGGGAGCCAAAGGGTTCGATAACCCCCTTCCGAAGATAGAACTGACCCTCGGTGATATATCCCGTATTGTCCGGAACGGGGTGAGTGACATCATCCCCGGGCATGGTGGTCACGGCAAGGATGGTGATGCTTCCCGCTCCTTCAAAGTCAACAGCCTTCTCATACCGGGAAGCCAGGTCGCTATAAAGTGACCCCGGGTATCCCAGGTTGGATGGAACCTGATCCATGGAGATAGCGATTTCTTTCATGGCATCCGCAAAAGCCGTCATGTCCGTCAGCAAAACAAGCACGCGTTTCCCGGCCACCCCGAACTGCTCGGCAACGGCCAGGGCCATATCGGGGACAAGAAGTCGTTCCACAACCGGATCTGAGGCGGTATGAATAAACATGACCGTCCTCGACAGCACCCCAGCCTCTTCAAAGGAGAATCGAAACTTGAGGTATTCGTCAAATTTAAGGCCAATCCCCCCTAAAATCACAACATCGGCGTTTGCCCTCATCCCGACCCGGGCGAGAAGTTCATTGTAAGGCTCCCCGGCCGCCGCGAAGATGGGTAACTTCTGGCTTTCGACCAGGGGATTAAACACATCGATCATGGGGACCCGTGTCTCAATAAATCCTCGTGGAATCACTCTCAAAACGGGGTTGACCGATGGACCGCCGATCTCCAGCCTGGGCAGGGCTTTTAAATCCGGACCGCCGTCAATCGGCTCTCCCGATCCATTGAAAATTCTGCCGAGAAGGGCATCCCCAAAGGCGACCTGCATGGGGTGGCCGAGGAAACGGACAAGATCCCCTGTGGCAACCCCCCGTGCACCGGCAAAAACCTGGAGAAACACTTCATCTCCTCTGAGTCGGATGACCTGCGCCAGGGAGGTCCTGAGCCGGCTCTTTACGACGGCGAGCTCACCGTAATGGACCCCTGTGGCTGGAACGGAGATGATGTCTCCCTGGATGCGTGATATTTGTGAGTGTTCGATGATCATCCGGAAATCACTCCTTTTCTGAGGATGGACTCGATTCCCCCTCGATATCTCTGGTAGGGTTCCCCTCTGAACGGACAATACTTCAATTGGAAGAAGAGGTTCTGGAGATGGGTCATCTCTTTTCGTGCTTCTTCCTTGTCCTGGAAGGAAAAAGAATGGTGAACCACATCCATTAAGAGAAGGAAATCGGACACCTGTCTCTCCAAAGACGTAGCCCGCTCCACGGGGTCGAACGAATCTTGCTGAAGACAGACCGCATCCATGATTTCCGACTTAAGGTAAATCACCAGATCCTCCACGCTCACCCCTTCCTCACCGACGACGAGCATCATCTGGTGGATTTCATTCCCCCGGAACAGGAGGTTCTGAGCTTCTTCGACCAAGGAAACCCAATGGGGATGACGACTGTTCAAAGATTCCTTCATCTGGTTCAGATAGAGGCTCCAGGAGATGAGTGGATCGATTGCAGGATAACGTCGCTGATCCGATCTTGTCCTGGAAAGACCATAAAAGGCGCCGACCACTTTAAGGGTGTTCTGCGTCACAGGCTCCTCGAAATTGCCTCCCGCAGGAGAGACATTCCCCACCAGGGTCAACGATCCCGTCAACCCGTTGTAAAGCCGCACCAGGCCGGCCCTTTCATAAAGGGCTGCGATACGGCTCTCAAGATAAGCCGGGAAGGCTTCTTCCCCTGGAATCTCCTCCATCCGGGCCGAGGATTCCCTGAGGGCCTGGGCCCATCTCGACGTGCTGTCCGCTAGCAGAAGCACCTTGAGCCCGATCTGACGGTAATATTCTCCCAGAGTCACCCCCGTATAGATCGATGCTTCACGTGCGGCAACCGGCATGGAAGAGGTGTTGCAAATGATGATGGTCCGGTTCATCAGGGATTTTCCCGTCTTAGGATCTTCGAGCACAGGGAATTCTCGAATGGTCTCGACAACCTCTCCGGCTCTCTCCCCGCAAGCCACAATGATCACAATATCTGCTTCAGCGTATCGCGAAATGATCTGCTGAAGCACTGTTTTCCCTGCCCCGAAAGGCCCCGGAATACACGCCGTTCCGCCTTCCGCCAACGGGAAGAAGATGTCGATCAACCGGCACTGGGTGAGAAACTGTACGTTGGGGAGAAGTCTCTCTTGATAGGTCCGGATGGGTATTTTAACCGGCCATTGTTGTTTCATCGTGAGAGTCACTTCACGTCCACCCTCTTTTCTCAAGACGGCAATGGGATCGTTTACGGTATAGGCCCCGGGAGGGCTGATATCGGCCACTTCCCACGCCCCCTGGAACGATATGGGAACCATGATATAATGATCGAAAATTCCTTCTGGAACCTTACCGAGATAATGCCCTCCCTTGACACGGGCGCCCCGGCCCACAAGGGGTGTAAAATCCCAGACTGTTTTCTCATTCAGCGCCGCCAGATACTGTCCCCTCTTCAAAAAATAACCTTGGTCGTTCTCCAGTTCTCGCAGGGGGTTTTGCAACCCGTCATAGATCATCCCCAACATTCCAGGCCCCAGTGTAACCGAGAGAAGCTCTCCTGAAAAATCCACACGATCCCCGACGCGAAGACCGGTAGTGCTCTCAAACACTTGCATGTCGATGAAACGCCCCCGGACTCGAATGATTTCGGACTTGAGAGGAATGCCGTTCCATATCGCATAACCCACTTCATTCATCATGACTTCCTGATCCTTGTAGAGTTCTACGGTCACCAAAGGACCATTGACGGCAACGATTCGGTTGTCCTTTGAACTTCCCAACGCTTACCTCCTCTCTAAGATCGCATAAACCTCATAGGGAATCGCCATCTTCTCCCAGCGACGAAACAGGCTGGCCCTTGCGAGGATGGCGAGAACGGCATCGACCGAAAAAGGATCGCTCCCTTCGCAGTGGAAAATTGCTTTGAGACGCTCCTCGTCGATCAACCGCTCAGCCATCAGGGGATTCTTCTGACTTCTCACCTGGCCGGCGATGGCCGAGAGATCCTGGCTGCTGAGATGAGGCAGGATCAGGTAATCCTCTCCCTCAATCCCTCTTTCCTTGGCCCTCATCATCGCCAGATGATTGCGCAATCCGATTTCCCATGAAAGATAACTCACCAGGAACTGACAGTTCCTTTCCTGGGCGAGTCTGTAGCTGAACTTATAATACTCCTCCCAAAGGGCGTCAAAAAGGTAAGGGCGCCGAACACCCCGATCTTTTTCCTCTAAAAAAATCTGAATAAACAGGGGAAGATCTGTTTTTCTTTCGAGCGCTTCCGGGGAGAGAATTCCCCCTTCGATAAAAAAGGGCCGGCCCTGATGGAGGGTTTCAAAATTGGCGACATCGATTGCCAGGAGCTGACTTTCGACCAGCGGTCTATCCTCCGGCTCGATATGACTCCCGACGATTCTCGAAATCTCCGCAAAAGGAAGAAGCAGCTTCTCTCCAAGGAGGGTGGGCAAGGGCGGAATGAGATTCACCAAACAGTAATACTTCCCCATCTAAGATCAACTTTCTTTCCCTGCAAAAAAGTGTTTACGAAAACGGGGAGAGCAGAATTCGGTAAAGGCTTCCACCAACCCATCCCCAAAGTTGAAATGACTTCCTCTTCCTTCCACACCGATTTTAAACCCAAAAGAGACTTTGTCAGTAAAATGCACGGCCAGGGGCCTGATCGCCTTCTGCCGAAACTTTTCAATGAACCAGTGCCCCAATTGATCTCTCATCTTCTCCGGAAGAAGAGCTTCGAGGTTGCTCTCTTCTCTCTCCAGCCTGCAAAACTCGGAAAAGAGTGTTTCAAGGGCCTTTTCCAGAAAGTCGGGCTGGTTCAAGAGGGGTTGAAGCTCCGCTTCAATAACCGGCTGAACAATGGTCTGCTCCAGCTTTTCCTGGACCATAAGGATAAAGTTTCGGGCGGCGGCGTTCATATCGCTCTCCATCTGCTTCATGGCCGCCTCCGCCTCTTTTTGGGCATTCTCCCTCATCCGCAAGGCTTCCCGTTCAGCTTCGAAGACGATCTTCCTGGCTTCCTCTTTGGCTTCCTGCAGCAGTCGCTCTGATTCGGCTTTGGCTGGAGCAAGGATTCTTTCGGTCAATTCGCTCGTGATATCGCCCAACGTCTTTGTCATTGGTCTGCCTCTCATCTGTTCCTTAAATTCTTCTTCCAGAAAAAACCCCATGACAGACTGTCTCCCCCCCAACCCCTTCTGACAGGACCATCGTGACATGGAGTTGAACTAAGGCGATTTTAATCAAACAAAAAACTTTTTGCAAGTTCTTGGAGTCGAGATATCCTATGGATATTCAAAAAATATCGGCGGAAAAGATATATATCTCTATGTCCTTATGCTTCCAGGAATCGGAAGGAAGTCCCGCTTTCTGGCAGGTATGTTCCAGGAAGGTCTTCCGGTCCCATTTATATTCTGTGGCAACCTGAGGAAGGAGAAGGCCGGCATTCCACCCCTTCTTGATATAGATCCCATGTTTTCCGACCTCAATCTCGTTGACATCGGTGATCTTTCTTAAAGGGGTAAGGACCGAGATCTCAATATCGAGGTCGGCCAACTCTTTTTCCACGACAGGTGTGAAACGAGGGTCGCGAAAAGCAGCCGCCTCAGCCATCTCTTCAATCGTCTTGTGTAAGGGTCCCCTGCCCTCAATGTATCCGATACACCCCCTCAGTTGTCCCTTCTTATGGAGGGAGACGAAGGCTCCCCGATTCTCCTTCAAGACAGGGGAGTCGATCTTAAATTCTGGGATCGACTTTTTTTTCGTTTTATTCTCGATCACCGTCTTGGCAATCTGATGAAGTGCCTTCTTCTCTTCCTCATTCAATCCAAGATCAACACCGACTTTTTTCTCTTCCTTCATCTTCGTTTGCCCTCCTGCCGCTTTGTAAAATGCGGCTGCCCCATACCCTACCACACGGCTCCGGTCTCCTGTCACATCGCCTGAATTTTGATACTTGAGAACCTTTCCCCTGTTGGCCCCCAAGGTCTTGGCAGCCAACATGACCGTAATCACAGGACCTCCGCCGCAGGCCTCACATCGGCCTCCTTTCAGATCACGGCTCAAACCTTCCGAATCAAACTGTTCAAGACGTTGCAGGACGATCTTGTCCAACTGGACAGCTTTCTCATAGGGATGGAAATGGGATAGGTCTGTGCTGGCCACAAGCAAGACGTTTTTTCCTCTTGTTGCATCTGCAATGGCCTGAGCAAGGAACTGGCACGTTTCGAGGCTCCAGTAGGGTTCCATCACAATGGGGATGAGCTTGAACGATTTTAAAACGATCTGTAAAAATGGAATCTGAACCTCAAGGGAATGCTCCTGGCTGTGGGCTTCCGGAAAATATCGGATTCCGTTCCACCTCTCCATCATCTTCTTCGATAGCTCCACATCAACTGGGACGAGGCCGAGCGGAGTTCGGTACGCCCCTCTGTCATAGAGAGAGGCCCCTTTAAAGTCAACCCGGTGACTGGGTGCAACGATCACGACCGAATCGAAATGTTTTCCCTCGATCAATTTATAAACATATGCCGCCACCTGTCCTGAATACATATATCCTGCATGGGGTGCGACAAGAGCGATAATCTCTCCATCTATCTTTTCCTTCGTTGCATGATCAAGATATTTCTTCACATCCCTGGAAAGGATCTCCGGTTTGTCAGGATAGAACATTCCGGCCACAGCGGGCTCCCTGATCTCTTTCATCCTTGCCTCCTCCCCTTCCCTTGGGGGCTGGGCTATTGCTGCAATAGACCCCGCGAGAAAAAAAGTCATTAAGAAAAGGGCATAAAAAGATCTTCGCGAATACATCTTTCTTTTCCACACTGTAGCGTCGGCATTTACTGCCGACGTCTGTTTCGCCCCCAGTCAATGAGGGCGCTACTATGGATTCTCCTTATCGCCTGCTTTCCAGGATGAGCGTGACCGGCCCGTCATTGATGAGGTAAACTTCCATCTTGGCCTGAAACTCTCCCGTCTGGACAGGGATGTTCTGTTCTCTCAATTTTGCGACGAATCGGTCATAGAGGGGTCTGGCAAGCGTAGGGTCTTCGGCTTCTGTAAAGGAGGGCCTTCTTCCTTTTCTGCAATCCCCGTAGAGGGTGAACTGGGAAACGACGAGTATTTCTCCCCCTATTTCTTTTAAGGAGAGGTTAAACTTCTCTGATTGATCTTCGAAAATTCTAAGGTCTGGGATTTTGGAAGTGAGAAAGGAGAGATCGCTCTCGTCATCCCCTCTGGCTACTCCGACGAAGACCAGAAGGCCTTTTCCGATCTTGCCGGATACGCGGCCATCCACAAGAACTTCAGCGGATTTCACTCTCTGGATGACAGCCCTCATGATGCACCAAAATTCCAAATGTCAAAGTTCAAAGCTCAAATTAAGCCCAAAATCCAAATGTCAAAAAGTTTTTTAACATTAAACTATTTTGACATTCCTTTGGTATTTGGATTTTGACATTTGAAATTTCATCTTTTCGTGATCAGTCTTCTTTCTCTTTATCCTTCTTGGCCTGGGCGATAACCTTCTCGGCTAACTGTCCGGGTACTTCCTCATAATGGGAAAACTCCATGGTAAAGGTTCCTCTCCCGCCCGTCTTGGAGTTGAGGTCTGGAGCGTATTTGAGCATCTCGGACATGGGGACATTGGCCTGAATCGCCTGATAATTTCCCCGTGCCTCGACTTTTAAAACTCTTCCTCTGCGGCTGTTTAGATCGCCGATCACATCGCCGATGTTTTCATCCGGGGCAGTGACCTCGACCTTCATGATGGGCTCCAGCAACACGGGATTCGCTTCTTTAACACCATTTTTGAAACACATGATCGCCGCAAGCTTAAACGCCATTTCCGAAGAATCAACCTCGTGAGATTTTCCATCGTAAAACCGTACTTTCACATCAACCACAGGAAAGCCTCCAAGAACACCGCTCTGCATGGCCTCGGCAACTCCCTTTTCCACAGCAGGGACAAAGTTTCTTGGCACATTCATCCCAACCAGGGCATTTTCAAATTCAAAACCTCCTCCTCTTGGAAGAGAAGAAACATCAAAATGGACCTCTGCAAACTGTCCCCTCCCGCCCGTCTGCTTCTTGTGGCGGTAAATGATTCCCTGTTTAGATCCGCGGATCGTCTCCTTGTAGGGAACTTTTGGAGTGGACAGGTTCACCTCCACCCCGAATTTCCTCTTCAGCTTCTCAACGATCACTTCCACATGGGTCTGTCCTACTCCGGAAAGAAGAATTTCTCCAGTCTGTTCATCCCGGCCCACCATCATCGTCGGGTCTTCCTCATGAATTCTGGCAAGAGAGGCTGCTATCTTCTCTTCGTCTCCTTTTGATTTCGGAGTGAGTGCATAGGAGATCATAGGAAGGGGTAATTTGGTCTCTTCAAATACAACAGGATTCTTCTCGTCGCTGAAGGCATCGCCAGTGGTCGTCTCCTTCAATTTGGCCACTGCCACAATATCGCCCACGCTGGCAAATCCCACAGGTTTCTGTTTCTTTCCTTCCAATAAGAAAATCTGGCCGATCCTCTCCTTGACCTCTTTTTTTGCATTGTAAACAGTTGAATCCGCATTGAGGCTTCCCGAATAGACCCTGAACAAACTCAGTTTCCCCGCAAAAGGATCGGCAATCGTCTTAAAAATAAAAGCAGCCAGCGGCCCATCTTCCTTCGGCTCCCTCGATGCGATCTCCCCCGTCTTTACGTTTTTTACCTGAATCGCCCCTTTCTCAACAGGGGAAGGAAAACAGCCTATCATCAGGTCGAGAAGGGGTTGGGTTCCAATATTTCTGGTGGAGGAGCCACAGACCGCCGGGACCAGCCTTCTTTCCGTTGTCCCTTTCCTGAGACACTTGAGGATTTCTTCATTAGAGACCTCTCCTGACTCAAGATACTTCTCCATCAGTTGATCATCCATCTCGACAACCGCTTCGATCATCTTTTCTCGAAGCGTATCTACCTCTTCTTTCAATTCAGAGGGAACCTCTTTCACTTCGAATTGCCCGCTGCCATCCTCACGGTAAAAATAGGCCTTTTTCTCAATCAGATCGATGACTCCTTTAAAATTCTTTTCAGAACCGATAGGACACTGAACCGGAACAGTAGACTGAGAGGGAAATCGTTTCTTCACATCCTCCACCACTTTCAGAAAATCAGCCCGCTCTGTATCCATCTTGCTCACGTAGAGGATCCGGGGAACCTGAAACTCATTGGCATATCCCCAAACGGTCTCGGTCTGTACCTTTACCTCTGAATTTCCACCGACGACGATCACCGCTCCATCCACCACTCTCATCGAAGCCTTTGCTTCAGCGATGAAGTTCGCATACCCGGGTGTGTCGATGAGATAGAACCGATGTTTATCCCATTCGAAATGGGCAAGCGAAGCACTGATGCTGATCTTTCGGTTGATCTCTTCTGGTTCAAAATCCATCAAAGAGGAGCCATCATCCACCCTTCCCAGGCGGGTATTCTCCCCCGTATTGAAGAGGATGGCCTCAACCAGGGAGGTTTTTCCCTCTCCGCCATGTCCAAAAGTCCCGATATTGCGGATGTGGCTCGGTTCAAATCGTTTCATCTTCTCTCCTTTCTCCTCTCCTACAAATGTGAATGCAAACAATGATATTAACTACATTATTTCCCAAATAAAATCAACCCATGTCCTACTCTGGGTAACTGGTTTAAGGCAATGGTGATGTAACTAGTTTCGGTCAAGATTAATCTCGTTTCACGGTGACGATGCTCGTATCGCCTGCCCCGGCCTATTGACATGGCGGGCCGGAGAAGTACGAAGCTCGAAACTCGAATTTCGAGTCTCCAGCACCGATATACAAGCATCGATACGAGCTTCGACAACGACAACCGTAGCCTTTTAATAATGATACGGGTATCGTAACCTTGACCAATAGACGGTACGCTTTTACATAACCACCTGACGTTGACACACCCAAGGGATTCTCTTAGAATTTCGTCACGGAGGATCATCTATGAAAAGTCAAGTCTTCTTCTCTGACTTGAGGACGGAACCGGAAAAAACGCCTTTGGAGATGCTTGATCTCCTCCTCAATCGGACAGACCTGAAAAGAAAAATCAAGGAGAAGGATCTGGTGGCCATCAAACTCCATTTCGGAGAGAAAGGTAATACCGCTTATGTACGGCCCATCTTCTTACGAAAAATTGTAGACCGCGTGAAGGAATATAAATCGAAACCCTTCCTGACCGATACAAATACACTCTACACCGGAACCCGAAGCGAGGCAGTCTCCCACCTCACCATAGCCTATGAACATGGCTTCACCGAACCAGCGGTCAACGCTCCGATCCTGATTGCCGACGGTTTGAGGGGAAACAGTGCAATCAAAGTGAAAATAGATAAGCCCATCTTCAAGACGGTCTCTATTGCTCATTCCATTCATATGGCAGATGCTCTGATTGGTGTGACCCACTTTAAGGGGCATGAGTTGTCAGGGTTTGGTGGAACCTTAAAGAATCTCGGAATGGGATGCGCCAGTCGCGAAGGCAAGTTGAGTCAGCATTCAAACATCTCTCCTAAAGTGAAAGGAAAGGCATGCACAGGTTGTGAAATCTGTCTCTCCTGGTGCCCTGCGGAAGCCATTTCAATGGCCCCGCCGGATTTGGAATCTAAGGGCAAACATCCAGTAGCGCTCATCGACTCAAAAAAATGCATAGGTTGTGGTGAGTGTATTCTTCCCTGCCCTGCTGGAGTCATTCAAATTCAGTGGAATGAATCGATCCCCCTTTTTCAGAAGAAGATGGTGGAACATGCCTTTGGGGTCATTCAACACAAAAAAGGAAAGACCCTCTATCTTAACTTCCTCACCCAGATTACCCCTGCCTGTGATTGCAACAGATTCTCCGACACACCGATTGTTAAGGACATAGGAATGCTTGCCTCTGATGACCCTGTGGCCATTGATCAGGCTTCCGTCGATCTAGTCAATCAGGAAGAGGGAAATCAATCTTCGAAACTTACAAAGAACCTGGAAACAGGTGGAGATAAATTCCGAGGCCTTTATCCAGAGGTAGACTGGAACATTCAACTCGCCTACGCAGAAGAAATCGGACTAGGCACAAGAAATTACGAGTTGGTTAAGATATAAAACTATTCCCAAAGGTTCATACCAATCTCAAATGAAACGATTCCCCAACAAACTCCCAACCATACCCTCTGAATACGGAGCCCCTCGGACAGAACCCGTAGTATTCTGCACAGACGGATAAACTTCTGCTATAAAAGCGATCGCTTTTATAGCAGAAGTATCAAGGAGGTCATATGAAAAGAAATCAGGGAGAAGCAATCAGAGAAGTTCCTTCTAAACACTCTGGATTTCAGACCCATTCAAAAGGTCAATTGGCTGATAATATTCTATCGATGATCAATGAGGGTCTCATCATGCCGGCGTCCCTTCTTACGCCTGTACTGCCTAAAGCCATACGCCCGTTGGTGCGTCAATTTTCGAAAAAGTGTCACTCAGCAAAGAATGAAAACTTTATCAAATCGCTTTCATACCTCAATAAGAGAAGATTGGTTTCCATCATCGAAAAGGATGGACAGCCAACCATCACCCTCTCCGAAGAGGGTAAAAAACGGATTCTACAATTTAATTTAGACCGGATGGCCATTCAAAGACCCATAAACTGGGATGGCTGCTGGCGTGTGGTTCTGTTCGATATTCCCGAACGTAAGAAGCAGGCGAGAGAAACGCTCCGATCCAAACTCAAACAACTTGGATTCTTCCAATTGCAAAAAAGTTGTTTTGTCCACCCTTTTGACTGCAAATCAGAAATCGATTACCTCTCCGAATTATTTGAGATCTCGCCTCACATCAATTTTATTGTAGCAAAGGAGATGGAAGGAACAGCCCAGCTTCGATCCATCTTTCAGCTTCCCTAAAATTATTGCCTCAATAGAATCCTGCTGTATTAACAGCTGCTGCTATAAATGCGATCGCATTTATAGCAGCAATTTGGTTTTATAAAGGCCAGAATGATCCCAACTTTTGCGCTCATCTACTTGCCTTACAGTCCTCTTGTTCAGTGAGTAAGGATGATGATAGCTAATGGAATTGGAATGGCCTAAAGGTAAAGTCTTCTTTTATTAATACTTCACTTCCTTTAAAAATAATCCATGGGCAGGGGCGGTTGGACCAGCCATTTTTCTGTCCTTTGATTCAAGAATCTTCTCGAATGCATCCGCATCAATCTTACCTTTCCCCACTTCGACCAGGGTTCCTACGATGGCCCTGACCATCTGTTTCAGAAACCCGCTCGCCTCAACCTCAAATCGCATCAAACCATCTCTGTCTTTTTTCCATTCAGCGCAGAATATTTTCCGGACAGCGGTCTTTGTTGGGGTTCCTGTTGAACGGAAGGATGAGAAGTCATGTTCACCGACCAATTTCTGAGTCGCTTTTTTTACCTCCCTCCAGTCCAGCCTCTGCGATATGTGCCAGGCATATCCACGATAAAATACCGACCGGATAGGTCGATTCAAAATCCGGTACTCATAGACCTTGCTCCTAGCCTGTTTCCGTGCATGAAAATTCTCTACCGTCTCCTCTATCCCTTTGATTGATATATCAGGAGGGAGAAGACTATTCAAAGCCCTCTGCATCGAAGAGAGATCTATTCCGCTTTTTGTTTTGAAATGAGAAACCTGTTCAAAGGCATGTACCCCAGCATCTGTCCTTCCGGATCCTGTCAAACGGACACTTTCTCCTGTTAGAAGTTTTAGTTTCTCCTCGATCATCCCCTGGATGGTGGGACCTTTCGCCTGTACCTGCCACCCGAGGTAGTTCGTCCCTTCGTATTCAATAAAAAGTTTAATGGTACGCATCTTCTGAAATCCAAGTTATCAGTTACCAGTTAGCAGTCATCAGTCCCATGCCAGTAATTTCTAACCACTGATCACTGGTAACCGATCACTGATTACTAAGCCTATGGCTTTCTGCTTACTAATTTCAGCCCCCATCCTTGTTGGATGGTGATTGCTCCTTCTGGACAAATCTCCTGGCAGCAGAAACATCGAATGCATTTTCCGTAATCAAACTCCAAACCTTTCTTATCGCCTTTGAGCGCCTTCGGCGGACAGATTTCAACACACTGGTGGCACAGTTGACATACTTCTTTTTGAATAACGGGCTTTGAACTCAGTGCATTTTTAAAAGGTTTTTTGACAAACCCAGGTAGGTACCAATCAAGCCGTTGTAAATTGGGAAGTTTAAAATCTGTTATTTTAACATCCTCAGGTTTTTCGCCCACCGCAACAACGCCATTTCTTCCTAGTCCCTGTTCAAGAGCGACTCGGTTTGTCATAAGTGAGTTTCTTGAAATCCCAAGGAGGTCACATACAATTTGATCCAGACAAAGCGGGTCTCTGCTTGCCAATATCAATCCCAAAGGAATCGGGTCACCACTGCCGGGGCCATTTCCTTCCATCCCTACGATTCCGTCCAGAATAGTAAGGGAGGGTTGGATCACCTGATACAGATCCACCAATACTTGAGCAAAGAGCTTGGCATCTTCTCCGCCCTTGAGGTGCCAGAGCGCCTTCCGCGTTCCTGGGACACATCCGAAAAGGTTTTTGACCCCAAGGGTCAGAAGCATCTGGGCATGAGTCTTCCATTTCGGAAGATTGATAATGACATCAGCTTCTAAGACGGATTGATCAATTTCAAAACTTTTAAAGACTTTTCCTTTTCTTTCGGGAGGCGAAACTGGCCGATTAAATTCCACGATAGGACAACCCAGCGAATCAGCTACCGCTTTGATTCCGGCCTTTTCGGTAACTCTCTTTGCACTCTCGATTCCAGGGCTGTCTCCAATGAAAGGAATTCCACCGGCTTCTTGAATAATCTGAATCACACCCTTAACCACGGCAGGATGAGTTGTCACTGCCTTCTCCGGGCTTTTACCATAAAGGAGATTGGGTTTGAGAAGAACGCGGTTCCCTCTTTTTACGAACGAATCAACCCCCCCGATCAAATCGATCGAGCGTCGAAGCGCTTTTAGAACCTCGTTTTCGTCATAGGTAGAACATTTGACAATGGAGACCTGCACTGCCATCTATCCAAGCCTCTGCTTCCCGGTCATCTTTTGGATAGAGATTTCGACTACAGCTGTTTTTTTCACGATTTCAGGCGCTATGGCCCCGTACCCACCTTCAGGCTGATGCTTTTCCATCAGCTTTTCGAGGACCTTCAATTTCCTATCATCATCTCTTACTAAAACAGCCTTTCCTTTTATGATCACGCTTCGATAGTAATATCCGGCCGCGCAGGCAGGTCCGATTCCAGGACCATAGGCAATCGGTTGGTCCAGTTCGAAACAGACAGGGCTTCCGCGGCTGATATCCCTGATTTTCTCTCCTTTTTTGGAGGAATGGATATAGATCTTTCCATTCCAATAGACAAAGTTGACAGGCTTGATCACGGGAAAACCCTGCGAGTTGATGGTAGCCATCCTGCCAACCAGTGATCGTTCCAATAGGTCGGCTATTGTTTTCTTGTCTTCAATCTTTCTTTCCGGTCGTCGCATCTTCTTTCCTCCCTCGATCTTCTCGCAATCATCGGGATCGAATCACCCCATCCCGGAATGTCGGAACAATGTCAATGATATCAACTTGAGCACAGTAAACAAGGTCAGCTTCAAATCCCTTAGCCACCAGGTCTTTTCCATGGATCGAAGCGTAAAATGCCCCAATTAAGTTAGCTTCAAATCTTTGGTAGAGAATATGAGCGGAGTAGGCTGCATCGGTTAAAGCAATGGCATCACCTTCTGTTTTAATCATCCGGTCAATCAACATCCCCCCGCACACGGTGTCTTCAAGAGAAAACCTCCCGCCATCGCCTGAAGGATAAATGAGAACATTCTGATTCCGATCAAGACAGAACTGAGTCATTGCGCTAATGTTAAAAAAACTTCCGGCAATGACTTCTCTCCCAGAAGATACAGAATGAAATGCCTTGGTCCCGTTGGTGGTCGTGAGGATTAATCTCTTCCCCCTCACCTTTTCGGCCGTATACTCCCTGGGTGAGTTTCCCAGATCAAAACCCTCAATTTTTTTACTTCCTCGCTCTCCCCCTAAAAGAGTGCTGCCTTGAGGAAAATCCTTTACCTCCTCAAACGCCTCCTCCACCGTTTCTACCGGGACAACCTCCAGAGCTCCCCGGGAGATCGCATGGACAATCACCGAAGTCGCTCGGAGCACATCGATGACAACCGCTGTTTTTCGAGAGAGAGCTAAAGGATCGGGAGGAACCGGAAGAAATTGAATGTCGATACGCATGAGAGAAAATTATCATACCAGATGTCCTATTTCAAGCGAGGCAGGAAAAAGGAGGTTTTTAGAAAGTGATAAAAAACTCTTGCATTTCAAATTTTCCTCTGTTATATAAAATTTCTGGGGGCTACATTAGCCCTCTTTTTTTATGATTGGACGTTGATTGATGGGCATTCAGAAAATAGTTTACCCCTTCATATCCGTTTTTTTATTGTGTCTTTTATTAACGGCCTCAGTTGGAGCTGCAGGGCAGGAGTTCCCTGTCCCCCCCCCTCCTTTTACAGAAGGAATGTTCCCTTGTAGCAATTGTCATGCTTCCCTGGAAACAAACCGGAAAAAAAGGGAACTGAAGGATGAGCATACAAAGATCCACATGCATCATGCGGAGACCATGCGTTGGTGCCTTGATTGCCATGACGCGAAAAACCGTGACAAACTCCGCCTTTATAACGGAGAACTCATCAACTTTACCGAAAGCCACCGGCTCTGTGGTGAATGCCATGGCAACCTCTATCGGGATTGGAAAGCAGGAATTCACGGAAAAAGGACTGGGGACTTTGCTGGAACCGGAAAGAGAACATACCTTCTCTGCGCTCACTGTCATGATCCCCATGAGCCAAAATTCAAAAAGGTGATACCGGAACCTCCTCCGTTCCGACCAACGGATAGACGAAATGTCAAATAAAAACTGTTCCCGAAGGGAATTCATCCGGAATCTTTCTGTCACCGCTCTGGCGGGACTCTCACTTCCCCTTCTCTCCTCCTGTTCGAAAGAGGAGGTTGAGGACTTCCTTCAGAAACATTTCCTTCAAATGACAGATGAGGAAAAGAAACAGGTCATCGCCAAGTTGGAGCGAAGATACCTCGAACAATTCGGGAGAAAATTTCAGATCAGCACCAAGGAGGCGCTACCGGAGACCTTGTGGGGCTATGGCCTCGAACTTTCACGATGCATCGGTTGCAGAAGATGTGTTTATGCCTGCGCCAATGAAAACAATACGTCGCGTTATGCCCGTCAGATTCACTGGATCAGAGTCTTAAGACTTAAACGGGGAAATTTGATCAACCTTGAGGATTCAGAACATTACTATACCCCCGAGACCGTTCCGGAAAAAGGGTTTATCTATCTGCCCATTCAGTGCCAGCAGTGTCAAAACCCACCCTGTGTCAAAGCATGTCCGATTCACGCCACCTGGCAGGAACCGGACGGAATTGTTGTCGTGGACTACAACTGGTGTATCGGTTGTAGATACTGTATCGCCGCCTGCCCCTATAAAGGAAGAGTCTTCAACTGGGCTGAACCGAATCTTCCCAAGGATGAGGTCAATCCCATTGTCCATTATCTTGGAAACCGGCCCAGAATGAAATGTGCTGTCGAAAAGTGTACGTTCTGCATCCAACGGGTAAGACAAGGCCGGTACCCTGCCTGCGTCGAAGCCTGTCCAACCGGATCAAGAAAATTCGGAAACCTGCTCGATCCCAAAAGCGAAATCCGTTACATCATTGAACGTAAAAGAGTCTTCCGCCTTAGAGAAGATTTAAATACAGAATCGAAGTTTTACTACTTCTTCGAATCATAGGAAAGCGATGGAATCTAACCAAGGACTGTTGAAGGAGACCTGGCATTTTTATAAAAGAACTCTGATCCTGGTATCCCGGGGGAGCAAAATCTATTATGCCTGGTGCTTCTTTCTGCTTGCCATAATCATCACAGGTCTTATCTTCTACTTGAAACAGCACGAAATGGGCCTGATTGAAACGAATATGACCGACCAGGTTTCATGGGGCCTCTATATTGCCAACTTTACCTACCTCGTGGGAATGGCTGCGGCGGCTGTTCTTCTGGTGATTCCTTCTTATATCTACCAATTCAAACCGATCAAAGAGATCGTCGTCCTCGGAGAGCTTTTCGCTGCCTCTTCCATCGTCATGGCGATTCTCTTCGTGATGGTTGACCTTGGAAGACTTGATCGGGTGTGGCACATGCTTCCCTTCATCGGATCGATGAACTTTCCGGCTTCGCTCCTGGCATGGGATGTCCTTGTCCTCAATGGCTATCTGATCCTAAATTTATTTATCCCGATCTACCTGCTGGTCAAGTTCTATTATAGGAAAGAACCCAACTGGAAATTCATCCTTCCTTTTATCCTCCTCTCCATCCCCTGGGCCGTTGGAATTCATACGGTCACTGCCTTCCTGTATAATGGCCTTGCCGCCCGTCCCTTCTGGAATGCATCAATTCTCGCGCCCAGGTTTCTCGCCAGCGCCTTCTGCTCAGGCCCCGCGATCATCATCATCATCTTTCAGATCATCCGGAAGGTATCCTCCGTCCATCTCGAAGACACAGCTCTTTATAAAATTGCGGAGCTGATTGCCTATGCGATGTTTCTCAATCTCTTCCTTCTCGGTGCGGAGATATTTAAGGAGTACTATTCCGGTACCGTCCATATGGCATCCTTCAAATACCTTTTCGAAGGCCTTCACCACCATAACGCACTCGTCCCCTGGATCTGGTCGGCCATGGCCATGAATGTTACCGCCTTTATCCTCTTCCTGATCCCGGCAACGAGAAAACGGTTAAGCACCCTCAATATCGGGTGCATTCTCATCATCATCGGCGTCTGGATTGAAAAAGGACCTGGGTTTGTCATTCCCGGATTCGTTCCCGACCCTCTGGGTGAAATTTATGAATATGTCCCCAATCTCGTCGAATTGATGGTTTCATTCGGGATCTGGGCAACAGGCTTTCTCATGTTCACCCTTTTAATGAAGGTGGCGATACCGATTGAGACAGGAGAATTCAGCCACACGGAATACGAAAAAGAGCGAACCTATTTAAAACATCATTAAAAGAGGGACATCAACAGCCAAAATTTTTATTGCGTTTAAAAAGAAGTGCTGTTATAAAGAATACCAGGGGGAAAAATCAAAGAAGGAATAAACTGTTGAAACCCTTCCTGATTGGATTGGCTATCGGGACCGCGGTCCTTTTCCTCTTCATCAACTTCGGGTCAAGCTTCAGATCTGAACAACCCATCTCTTTCAACCATAAAAAACATCAAGAACAAGGCGTCGAGTGCGCCGCCTGCCACTCCCATTTTAAGGAACAGACCTTCTCGGGTATGCCAAAAGTGGCCGTCTGCATGGAGTGTCATAAGGACTCCATTACCAAACATCCTGATGAAGAAAAGATCAGACAGTTTCAGAAAATGGGAGAGGAAATTCCATGGAGACGGGTTTACCAACAGCCTGACGATGTCTTCTTCTCTCATCGCCGCCATGTGGTGCTGGCTAAGATGGAGTGTAAGGCCTGCCATGGTGACATCGGACAGAGTGAAAAACCTCCGGCCAAACCGTCGGTGAAGATGACGATGAAGTGGTGTATGGATTGTCATACCAAGACAAAGGCAAACAACGACTGTCTGGTATGTCATGTCTAGAGGAGAAAATTCGAAATTCGAAGCACGAAATCCGAAACAAATTCAAATGACCAAAACGTAAAAACATAACTTAATATTTTAAAAATTTGAAAATTTGGATTTCGGATTTGTTTCGAGTTCGTCCGAAACGGACGCTTCGCCCGACATTCGAATTTCGGATTTAAAGATTTTCTATGAAAATCAACCGTAGAGACTTTCTGAAGGCAGGGGCGGGAGCTGGTGCCGCCGTTGCCCTTGGGGGTGGTTTCTGGAAATGGACCCAGTTTCCTCCCGTCGAAAAACCGAATGAACCTGACGTCGAAAAATGGGTTCCGACGGTGTGCGGCCAGTGCACAGGAGGTTGCGGAACACTCGTCAGGGTGGTCAACGGCTGGGCAGTCAACATTGCCGGCAATCCACTGAACCCGGTGAACCGTGGCACTCTCTGCCCCAAAGGGATTGCCGGACTTCAAGGGCTCTACGACCCCGATCGGATTCGCTCCCCACTCAAAAGGACCGGAAAACGAGGCGAAGGCCAGTTTCAACCTATCACTTGGGAAGAGGCTCTCCAGTTAGTTTCCGGATCTTTGAGGGACCTCCGGCAGAAGGGAGAGTCTCATCAGCTTGTGGTCCTGGGTGGAAGATACCGTGGACTGATGCGATCGCTCTGGGAACGTTTCCTCAATTCCTTCGGTTCACCGAACTATATCGACAATCAATTCAGATGGGAAGACCCGCCTTCGGAAAGCCTTTTTCTGACCCAGGGGATTCATCAGCTTCCTGCCTACGATATTGAGAATGCGCAATACATCCTCTCTTTTGGCTCAGGCCTTTTGGAATCCCCCCTGTCACCGGTTCAAATGCTGAGGGGCTACGGACATTTCAGGAGAGGGAGACCGGGTGTAAGAGGAAGGTTTGTCCAGGTCGAATCACGCCTTTCCTTCACCGGCATCAAAGCGGATGAATGGATTCCCGTGCTACCCGGTACGGAGGGAATCCTGGCCCTTGGGATTGCCCATATGATTATCAAGGAAGGTCTCTATCATAAGGAGTTCATCTCTGGCCAGACTTTCGGTTTCGACAGCTGGACAGGTTCGGATGGCCGGGTACATCCTGGGTTCAAAGAGTTTGTCCTCTCTGAATACGAACCCAATGTCGTATCCAAGAGGACCGGTGTGCCCATTGACCAGCTCATTCGCGTGGCCAGAGAGTTTTCATCGAGTCAACCTTCCCTGGCCATCGGCTACCGGGACCGTCCTTTTCATCAGATGGCTGTTGCCGTTCTCAACGGATTGGTGGGAAACATCGATGTTGCTGGAGGAGTCCTGACTCCCAGGTCCATCCCTTATCAATCCCTTCCCTCTCTCAGCGGAGATGCCATTGCTCAACGCGGAAATTCACAGACGAGGATTGACGAAGGAAAGGGGATTTCAGCGAGCCAGCCTTATCTCTTTGCTAAAAACACACTTTCGGGCAAACCTTATAAGCCGAAGGTACTCTTTCTGTACTACACCGATCCCCTCTTTTCCAACCCCAATCCCAGCCTGTTCGAAAAGGCCTTTCAGGAGACTCCTCTGGTTGTCAGCTTCTCCCCGTATATGGATGATTCCGCCCAGATGGCAGACCTCATCCTTCCTGACCACACTCCCTTTGAACGATGGCAGGATGATCCGAGCTTTCTTAATAACGGGTTTCCTGTCCTCGGTATCCGACAACCTGTTATCTCTCCCCTTTATCAGACAAAGGCGACCGGTGATTTCCTTCTCGCCCTGGCCAAATCTCTCGGAGGTCAAATTCAAAAGAATTTCCCATGGAATGACTTTAAAGAGATGATGATGTACAGCCTCAGAGGTGTCTTTGAGGCCAAAAGGGGCGATATCTTCGGGCTCCAATTCGACGAGGCCTGGACTCGCCTACTTCAGCGAGGAGGCTGGTCGGTTCCCTCTTACAAGAACTTCGAAGAATTCTCAAAACTCATCCTGGAAAGAGGGGGATGGTGGGATCCGGTCTATGATTTTGGAGAACGGGAACGCATCTTCCGGACACCATCTAAAAAATTCGAATTCTTTTCTCAAGGATGGAAAAAAACCCAACCCTCATCTTCAGAATTGAAAGATGCATCCTTCCTTCCCCACTGGGAAGAACCGAAGGTATCGGGCAACGGAAAAGAGTATCCCTTTCTTCTCCATGTTTTTAGAACCATGAGCCTGACTGGTGGAAGAAATGCGAATCAGCCCTGGCTTCAGGCCATTGCAGGACAACATCTGTTTGAAAGATGGAGGACATGGGTTGAAATCAATCCGGAGACGGCCAAACGGATGTCTATATCCGATGGAGATTGGGTCTGGGTCGAATCGCAGAAGGGAAAGATCAAAGTAAAAGCGAGGCTCTACAAGGGAGCCATGCCTGACGTCATCAACATTCCCTTTGGCCAGGGCCACTCCTTCGGAGGACGTTGGTCAAAAGGAATAGGTCAAAACCCTTACCGTCTCATCGGCGAGGATCTCGATCCTGTCACTGGATATCCAATCCATGGAACGACAAGGGTGAAGGTTTATAAAGCCTAAGAAGTTCGGAGTTCGGAGATGGGAGTTCGGAATTAAGACGGATAAGAAACACGAACACATAACACGGTGAAGAGAATGCATAAGTGGGGAATGGTGATTGATCTGGATCGATGCTCTGGATGCCAAACCTGTACGGTGGCATGCCACGCAGAGAATAATATTCCCATCATCGGACCGGAAGAATCGGCCATGGGACGCACCATCCACTGGATCGAACTCCTTCCTTATTTCGAAGGGACATACCCCCATATTAAAGCAAGGCTCCTTCCAAGGCCCTGCATGCATTGTGAGCATCCTGCTTGCATCAAGGTCTGCCCGGTCGGGGCAACATACCAGAACGAGGAAGGGATCGTAGGCATCGTATATTCAAGGTGTATCGGCTGCCGTTATTGCACCACGGCCTGTCCATACACCGTCCGAAGTTTCAACTGGTATGAACCCAGTTGGCCGAAGGAGATGAAGGGGTCTCTCAATCGCGATGTATCGATACGAAAAAAAGGAGTGGTTGAGAAATGTTCTTTCTGCCATCACCGTCTGCTCAAGGCCAAGGAAAAAGCCAAAGCCGAAAATCGGGAACTCCTTCCGGACGATTATATTCCGGCCTGCGTTCAGGCCTGCCCTGGCAATGCCATCTATTTTGGCGATCTCAACGACTCCTTCAGTATGGTATCGAAACTCTCCAGGGAAAGAAGGGCCTTTAAATTGCTCGAAGATCTTGGAACCGAGCCAAAAGTCATCTATCTTTCAGAGGGAATGTGATGGACGAAAAAGGGTTTAAGCTAGGGGATGATGCGATTTTGCTTCAACCCATCCAGAGGACGGGAAAATCCTTCTATCTGACTCTTTTCGCATTAATCGCTGTCATCCTCTGGGCCGCTGGCGCCTATATTTACCAATACCGGGACGGCTTGGGCGTCACTGGCCTCTCCAGACCCATCTACTGGGGCGTCTATATTACCAACTTTGTCTTCTTCATCGGCATCAGCCATGCGGGAACCCTGATCTCCGCCATCCTCCGGCTTGCCAAGGCTGAATGGCGAAGGTCAATCACCCGCTCTGCGGAAGTCATCACCGTTCTCGTCCTTTTCTTCGGCGTGGGAAACATCCTCATGGACCTGGGAAGACCCGACCGTATGCTCAATATTCTTCAATATCCTCACTTCATGTCTCCTCTGCTCTGGGATGTTTCGAGTATTTCTGTCTATCTAACAGCCAGTTCAATCTATCTCTACCTCCCGCTGATCCCTGATATTGCTATTCTCAGGGACCACGGAGGCAGATATCAATGGTTTTACCGGATTTTAGCGCTGGGCTGGAAAGGGACCGAAAGACAGCATCATCTCCTCGAAAAGGGAATTTCCTTTATGGCGATCCTTGTTATTCCGGTTGCCATCTCGGTCCATACCGTTGTCTCCTTCGTCTTTGCCATGACCATTCAACCGATGTGGCATACGGCTATCTTCGGCCCCTACTTCGTTGTTGGGGCCATCTTTTCAGGAATCGCCGCCCTGATTGTGGCCATGAATCTAATCCGCAAAGTTTATCACCTTGAAGACTACCTGCGGCCTGTCCATTTTAATAATCTGGGCGTCCTCCTTCTGGTTATGACCCTACTCTGGTTCTATTTCACCTTTACGGAATACCTCACCACCTTTTATGGAGGGGAGCCCATCCATATGGCCATCTTCTGGAATAAGTTCACCGGAAGATTCGCTCCCTACTTCTGGGGAATGTTTCTCTTCTGTTTTATCATTCCGTTGCCCATCCTCAGTCTTAATAAAACCCGGACGCCCTTTGGAACATTGATCGCATCCATTTCAGTGATCATCGGGATGTGGCTGGAACGATATGTTATTGTCGTCCCTACGCTCAGCAACCCCAGGCTTCCCAATGAGGCAGTTCACTATTTTCCCACCTGGGTGGAATGGTCCGTCTTCGCCGGCTGTGTCGCCTTTTTTATTCTCCTCTATATGATCTTTACCAAACTTTTTCCCATCGTCTCCATCTGGGAAGTTCAAGAAGGAAGAGAAAAATCAATGGCAGAAGTTCAGGAGCGAATCAAGACCTATCTCCCCGGGATTGGGGTGGAATAAGAGGAATGAAAATAACCAATCACCAATTTCCAATATCCAAATAATAACCAATGATCAATCACCAATCGTCAGATCTTTTTAAGAATGGTTGCGGTCATTGGTTATTGGATCTTATCTGGTGCTTGGAATTTGGTACTTGGTATTTGAAAAGGGAGCGTTTCAGATGAAGAGGAAAAGAACACTTTTTGCTGGAATTATCCTCGTTGCAAGCTTTACTTTCTCACCGGTCTTTGCTCAGACGCCTCTTCCGGACGATCCATCGCGGGGAGCCCGCCTCTTTGTGAACAAAGGATGCGTCAAATGCCATGCCCTTAAGGGAGAGGGAGGAAAGACAGGTCCGGACCTTGGGAAGATCGATCTTGGCGATACCCAGCTGGATCTGGTCGCCAAACTCTGGAATCATATCCCTTCGATGGCCGCTGGTATTGAGAGGGCAAAAATTTTGAAACCCGACCTCACAGGAGAAGAACTCGGCTCCATTGCCGCCTATCTCTATTTTCTCAAATACTTTGATGAGCCTGGAGATGTAACCAAGGGTAAATTCATCTTTAATGAAAAGGGCTGTATCGCTTGCCATCCCCTCTCGGGAAAAGGAAAGAAGGGAGAATCAGGCCTGGACGGATTTCCTCAAAACATTTCCCCTGTGTTCTTAAGCATGGAGATCTGGAATCATGGCCCCGAGATGATAGCCAACATGGTCCAACTCGGGATGAAGTGGCCCGAGTTCAAAGAGACCGAGATGATTGATCTTCTCGAATATATTAAAGCCAATGCCAAGGGACCGAAAGAAATTGCCTATATTACTCCAGGAAACCCAAAAGAAGGAAGAAAGGTCTTTCAATCTAAGGGATGCATAGAATGCCATCCTGCCCAGGGAGAAAAAGCATCTGGTAGTGGTATCGACCTTTCAAAGAAATCGAAAGCCTATTACCGTAGTCTCACCCGCGTGACTTCCACCATGTGGAATAAAGGACCAACAGTCTTAGCCAAAATGTCCCAGACGAAAAACGGCATCCCCAAGTTTACACCCAAAGAGATGGCCGACCTCGTCTCCTACCTCTACTTCCTTACCTTCATCGATGAACCGGGCAATGCAGTCAATGGAAGAAAATCATTTTCAGACCTCGGATGTGTTAAATGCCATGGCCTCGATGGAAAACGCGGCGACATCATGCACATTGACCTTTCTAAATACCAGAAAACAGTCAATCCCATGGAGATCGCGGCGGGTATCTGGAACCATAGCATGGAAATTCACCGGGCGATTAAACAGAAAGGAATGCAGTGGCCCCGATTTAAAAAGGGGGAGATGGCTGACCTCCTTGAGTATGTGCGGACCTCCAAGAAAAAATAGAAAGGGATGTAAAGATGAAGTACCTTTCAATGTTAGTGATTTTTCTTTTAATAGGGGTTGGATTCATTTCATGGGATCAAGCCTCGGCAGCTGACAATAGAGGTGGATACCTTCTCCCCGGAGAAGTCAAAGCAGGATGGAAGATTTTTACAACAAAAAGATGCGGAACCTGTCACTCCATATGGGGAGAAGGGGGAAAGGGAGGTCCTGACCTCGGCACCCTTCCGAAATCCTATGTCAGTCCGGCCCAGCTCGCCGCTCTGATGTGGAATCATGGACCTGAGATGTGGGGGAGGATGTCAACTCAAAAATTACCCCTCCAGAAGATCAACAAGAAGGAGATGGCCGATCTTTTTGCCTTCCTATACTTTATCCGGTATATGGATGAACCCGGCGACGCAAAAAAAGGCAAGACCCTGATGGAGGCCAAAGGGTGTAGGCATTGCCATCCCGTGAAGGAAGGAGCGAAGGGAGATCTCGGTCGCTGGGGTATGTATACCAATCCTATCCTATGGGCACAGATGATGTGGAACCATGAGCCTCAGATGGAACAGGAGATGAAGAAAAAAGGTCTGCCTTGGGTTGAATTCAAAGAGAATGAAATGGTCGACCTCATCGCTTATATCCGAACCTTGAGTGGAACCGTTGAGAAGATTTACCTCTCTCCTGGCGACCCCCGTTCCGGTGAAAAACTTTATTCCCAAAAGGGTTGCATTCGGTGCCACATCCCCTCGGGGGGAATGGATCTCGGAAGAAAAAAGGATTTTCCTCGGACGCTTGGACAACTGGCAGGGATGATGTGGAATCATTCACGTGAGATGTGGAAGGGAATTGAAGAAAAGGGGTTAGGCCGCCCTATTCTCATGCCCCAGGAGATGGCCGATCTCGTTGCTCATCTCTTTGCCACGCGATACTTTGATGAACCAGGCGATCCCATAAGGGGGAAAGCGGTGTTCTCTAATAAACAATGTAATCTCTGCCACGCGAAAGGAAAGAAACCCGATCTCTCTAACACGAAGGGCCAGATTTCTCCCATTTTTATGGCACAGACGATGTGGAACCATGGGCCCGAAATGATGGAAAAGATGAGAAAGGCAAAAGTCCCCTGGCAGAAAATCGACGGGAAAGAAATCGTCGATTTAATGGAGTATCTCAACCGAGGAATCCCATAGCTCAAATGAAATTTGAGCTAATTGACAAATTTCAAAATCCAAATGTCAAAGGAATGATAAATGACCTAATGCCAAAAAGTATTTTATAAGCTTTGTCATTTGAAGTTTGAGTTTCCTTTGAAATATGAACTTTGATATTTGAACTTCCCGGAGGGAAACATGATTACGGTGGAGTGGCTGAAAAAAACAGAGCTCTTTGATGGATTGGATGAAACCCGGCTCGGCAACCTTCTATCTGAATCTGTTGTCAAACCTTGTCTTACAGGGGAAATCATCTTCCGCCAAGGGGAAGAGGCGAACGGTCTCTACATATTGATCAAAGGGGCTGTCGAGCTAACGGTAAAAACACAAGAAAAAACCGACTTGATGACCTCAAAAATTGAAAAAGAGGGAGCGGTCTTCGGAACAGCTTCTCTAATGGAGCCGTTCCGTTTTAATGTATCAGCGGTCTGCCTGAAACCTTCAGAGGTTTTGGTGCTTGATGCCAACCTGATTCGGAGGAAGATGGAAGATGACCCGAAGATAGGGATGGAGATCATGAAAAAGCTGGCTTCAATCTTTTTTAACCGTCTCAATGATTTGCGGGCAGGAGTTTCGAACCTTTTAAAAATCTCAAATATCAAAACTCCGTAAAGGAAACCGGCTTGAACCGATTTCGTATTGAAGTTCCAGATCAACGCTGGTTTGAGGAGCATATCAGGTGTGAACATGCATGCCCAGTCCACACCCGTGCCCCTCAATACATCTCAGCCATTACCCATGAGGACTATGACCTCGCCTTTAAAATGAATCGGGAAGATAATCTCTTTCCAGCTATATTAGGCCGAATTTGTGTCCATCCCTGTGAAGAGAAGTGCCGTAGAGGACTCCTCATCGATTCTCCCATCTCCATCTGTTCTTTGAAGCGGTCTTCGGCCGATCATAAAACTTCATCTCCACAATATGATCAACCCCTCGTCCAAAGGGGGAAAAGAATTGCCGTCATCGGGGCAGGTCCTTCCGGCCTATCCGCAGCCAATGACCTTGCCAGGATGGGATATGGGGTAACGATTTTTGAATCCTTTCCCATTGCCGGAGGGATGCTCAACGTGGGGATACCTTCCTACCGCCTCCCACGCGAGGTGGTGACCCATGCGATCGAGGAAGTCAAGAGGCTGGGCGTATCATTCATCATGGATACCCCTGTCGGAAAAGAACTCAACCTTGAAACCCTGAGAAAAGAGTTTGATGCTGTCTATATTGCTGCTGGCGCTCATAAGGCTGAAAAATTAGGAATCCCGGGAGAGAATTTTCAGGGTGTCATCCATGGCGTGACCTTTATGCGGATGGTCAATCTTGAAGAACATTTCAGGACGGGTGATAAGGTAGCAGTGGTGGGAGGTGGAAATACGGCTATGGATGCGGCCCGCTCATCCTTTCGATTGGGCGCAAAAGAGGTCTTCATCCTTTACCGGAGGACCAGGGAAGAGATGCCGGTCGATGCAAGGGAATTGGATCAGGTCGAGGAGGAAGGGATCAAGGTCCATTACCTGACTCAGCCGGTTCAAGTCCTTTCAAAAGATGGGATAACCATTTCTGGCGTCCGATGTATTCGAAACCGATTGGGAGAAATAGGAAAGGATGGCCGGAGAAGGCCCATTCCCATTGAAGGATCTGAGTTTGATATTGACCTCGACCTTCTTATACCGGCTGTCAGTCAATCTCCAGATCTCTCCTTCCTCCCCGAAGAGATTGGTCTTGAAATATCGAAATGGGATCGGTTAGCCGTCAATCCGGAGACCTCCGAGACCAATGTCCCTGGCATCTTCGCCGGTGGAGATTTCGTCACCGGGCCCAGGGATGTGATCAGGGTGATTGCCGACGGGAGAAAAGCCGCCCTCTCCATTCATTCGTATCTCAGCGGAGAAGTGATCGAGAGGAGACCTGGTTATTTCACCCCTGCTCAGGAAATCGAGAGCGATCCCGACCTGGAAAAGATTCCCCGGCAAAAGATGGATACCCTTCCCATAGAGGAACGAAAATCCATTGAGAAAGAAGTGGAGTTAGGCTTTGCTCAGGCTGAGGCAGTCAAAGAGGCTATGCGATGCCTGAAATGTCACCTTTTTACGATATTCGATCGGACCAAATGTATCCTTTGCGGAGGCTGCGTTGATATCTGTCCAAAGTCTTGTTTTAGAATGGCAAGGCTCAATGAACTTGAAAGGGATAAGACATTCTCAAAATTGATCGAATCTCTTTATTGCGCTTCTGTTGAAGAGGCAGAGAAACTGAACCTTGCAACGGTCATGATTAAAGATGAATCCCGATGTATTCAATGCAGTCTCTGTGTTAAGAGGTGTCCCACAGGGGCAATCACGATGGAAGAGTACCGCCGGGAATCGCAGTTCTATAGGGGGGAGAGAAGATGAGGAAAGGGATGCTTCAACGCATTTCCGAATCGGCGGTTTGGCGATCAATCTTCAGGACCGGAATACCGGATACCGATCTGAAAAGATCGATGCTGATGTTTAATAATTTCTTCCTCCATATCTTTCCAGCGAAGATGAAGCGCCATGGCCTCCGGTTCTCATACACCTTCTGCCTCGGGGGAATTTCCTGTCTTCTCTTTATCATCCTCACCATTACGGGAATACTCCTGATGTTTCTCTATACACCCTCCATTGAAAGAGCCTATTTTGACATGCAAGCCCTGGCCCTTCTATTTAACGGGAAGATTCTAAGAAACCTCCACCGGTGGTCTGCTCATGGAATGGTCGTGACTGTATTCCTTCATATGGTCAGGGTGTTCTATACCCGATCCTACCGGCCTCCAAGGGAATTCAACTGGGTGATCGGCGTCGGGCTTCTTATTTTGACACTTGCGTTGAGCTATACGGGTTATCTCCTTCCCTGGGATCAATTGGCTTACTGGGGAATTACCGTGGGGACAACCATCATGACCTATACTCCTTTTCTGGGAGAACATCTTCGTTTTTTTATGCTGGGAGCGGATGAGGTGGGCCACTCAGCCCTGTTGAGGTTTTACGTCCTCCATTGTGTGGTTCTTCCTTTTGTCACCGGGCTCCTGATGGCCATCCACTTTTGGAGGGTAAGAAAAGACGGAGGAATCTCGGGACCGCTTTAACAAATGCGGATTTTAGATTTCGGAATACGGAATGAAAATTAGATATCTCTCCACAATCCGCAATTGAGTGAATGGAGTGAAAATCAAATGGAGAAAGAACAACCGAAAGTATTCATTAAAGATCCAAATAAAACCTACGGCTTGATGGAAATTGTGGATGGAACTTCGCCCATGACTGAGAAACGGGTGGAAGATACAGTGGAGACCTTTCCCCATTACATCATTCTTCTCACAATTTGTACCTTAGCCGTCGTCTTTATTCTATTGATTATCTCCCTCCTCTTTGATGCCCCTCTTGAAGAGTTGGCCAATCCTCTGGTCACTCCAAATCCGGGCAAGGCCCCGTGGTATTTTACGGGGATTCAGGAGTTGATTCACTATACGGACAGGCCGGTGATTCCTGGGATTATCATCCCTGTGTGTATTATCCTCTGGCTTTTTCTCATCCCTTATGTGGACAGAAAACCCGGAACCCGAATGGGTTCCTTCTTGAACAGGATCTTTATCGGTGGGGAAAAAAGGAAGATACTCCTTGTTCTCTTTACAGCCTTTGTTATAGGAGCTCTTGTCCTCACGGCTATTGGAGAACTATTTCGAGGTGAGAACTGGAATTTTGTTCTCCCCTGGAGGTGAATTTAATTATGATCAAAATCGAGATCCCGAACCAAGTCGGTACGACTCGAAACCGAGTTCGGGATGACAATGTTTATGATTCAACTTGTCATGCTGAATTTATTTCAGCATCTCATTCCAACTTAGGTAGGGATGGAAATGAATTCAACATTGGACTCTGACAAAAAATCTTTCTCCCGAAGAAGACTGATTGTTTATGCCTGGATGGGTGCAGCCGCGGTAGTAGCCGGCGAACTGATTGTAGGCACCTTTGCCTTTCTCTGGCCACGAAAGACACAGGGAAAATCGGAAAAAATTTTTATCGCTGGAAAGGTTAAGGATTTCAAGGTGGGTGAGGTTGTCTATTTTCGAAAGGAGAAGACCATCATTAAGAAAATGGAAGAGGGATTCCTGGCTTTTTCAGCGGTCTGCCCTCATTTGAATTGTGTCGTCAATTGGAATGAAGTGCTTAAAACATTCGAATGCCCCTGCCATGGGGCTAAATTTAACCCCAATGGGGAGGTGCTGGAAGGTCCTCCCCCGCGTCCTTTAGACCTTTATAAGCTCCAGGTCGTCGATGAAAAACTGGTAGTGGATACAGGAAGTCTCGTGATGAGAAAAAACTTCGATCCCTCTCAAATCGTTAAAGGGTGAGGAGATGATGGAAAAGAAAATCCTGTTGGCAACTATTTTGACCATAGCCATCGCTATCTATCTATCCATCTACTGGTTCATGGAACCCCGTCGTGTCCAGAAAGAGGCTGAACTCATGCGGCTCGAGGCAGTCAAAAAGGGCAAACCCCTTTACTTAACCCATTGTGCCAATTGTCACGGTGAAACAGGAGGGCCTCAAAAAAGGGTTAAGGCGATCAATTCCAAGAACTATCTTGAGGCAGTGGATGACACCCTCCTTATCAAAATCATCGAACGCGGAATCCCCCGAAGTGGAATGGTTGCTCTTGGAGAAAGGGAGGGAGGCCCCCTCAATCCCGAGCAACTTAAAAATCTGGTTGCCTTTATTCGGAACTGGGAAAAGACTGCACCAATATTAAAGGACGAGCCAGCGCCTAAAGAACGGTCCATTTTCATCCAGGAAGATGCAGCGTATACGGGCTCCGAATCCTGCATCGGTTGCCACGAAGGTTTGGATAAAAAGCATATTGATGCATGGAGAAAATCCTCCATGGCTAAGCATGCCTTTGTTCACATCCGTGGCGAGAAGGATATAACCAAGTGCACACCCTGTCATGCTACTGGATTTGACCCGGAAAAGAAAACTTATAAAGAGGAGAATGTGGGTTGTGAGGCTTGCCATGGTCCAGGAGAGAAATACCAGGATATGATGATGGGAAAAGATGCTCTGGATGGCGGAAAAATCGCCAGGGAGAATGGTTTAAAATCCTGCACCCGTTGCCATAAGGCACATATTCCAAAAGAGGAACACATCTCGTTGGCAAGAAGGGGATTGATTCCCTATCCGTAAAAAATGGGATGTCTCATTGATTCTTCACTGGATCCTATGTTAAATTTATTTACATAAAAAGAAGGGAAATCTACTATGTCCGGTTTCCCCTTTTTATTTGAATATAGAAATTAGAGAAGAATTTCTTTTTACTCTCCAAATCTGAGGATTTTAATTTTTTACATTGCAACACATCCTACAGGGGGGAAACCGTTGCTTCGGTTTACCCCCTTTTATTTTTTAAACGAACTTAGAGAAAGGAGGTTTGACTTGATGAAGAATTTATTGATATCCGTCTCTTTGCTTTTCGTTGCCACCCTGATCCTTAACCCTTCCTCGACCCTGGCCCAAGCTACGTACGTCGGGTCGAAAAAATGTATGTCCTGTCACAACTCCATCTACGAGATGTGGAAGGATACCCTTCACAATAAATCTCAGCAGATTCTAAGCCGAACAGATGATTCACTTGTGGTCAATTGGAAGGGAATGATCAAATTGAAAGCCGGGAATATCCCTGAAGTCATTGTTAAGTTGGAGGAAGCCCCCGGTCAGGTATATCAGGCCAAACTGGTGGATGCAAAAGATCCTTCTAAGGAAGTCACTTATAACGTAGTGAGGACCTATGGAGGATGGGGTTGGAAACAGCGCTATCAGGTCAAGATTGGAAATCATCACTACATTCTTCCGTTCCAGTGGAACCAGGCGACCTCCCGGTGGGTCCCTTATAACCTGCAGAATTGGTACAACGAGGATGGGAGTCTCAAGCAACCCGCTGTAGGGAAATCCTTTGAAATGAGCTGTGCCGGCTGCCATAATACCGGCCTTGAACTTAAAAAGGTTGATGCAGGTTATGAATCGAAATATACGGAGCTTAACACCGGATGCGAAAAATGCCATGGCCCGGGCTCCGAACATGTAAAATCTCCTAAGACCAAGGGGAAAATCATCAACCCGAGGAAATTGGAATATGAACGTGGGTTGGAGGTATGCGGTCAATGTCATACAAGAGGGGTCAGTGTTCCCAATGGAACATTTGAATACCCCTGGAATGACAAGGACAACAAACCCTATAAACTTGGAGAACCCTTGGCCAACTATTATCAACTTAAACCAGGAATCTGGGGAGACCCCCAGGCTCATTCCAAGTCCCATCACCAGCAATGGATTGATTTCCAGAAAAGCGGCCACTTCTATGCAAAGGTTCTATGTTTCGATTGTCATAATCCCCATGGAGGCCCCAGCCGATCTCAGTTGACTAAAGCCGACCACAACAACAATCTCTGCCTCTCCTGTCATGGCAAAGACAAAAAATTTGCCAATCCCTGGGCGATTCGGATCCATACCAAGCACAACTATGCGCCAGAGACCAAGGGAACCAGCCGGTGTTCCTCTTGCCACCTGGTAAAAACAGCTGCATCGGCAGAAGCAGGTGATATCCACAACCACGACTTTGGAATCATCAGACCTCGGGTCAGCCTGGAGATGTTTGAAAAAGACCCAAAAAATGTGGTCCCCAACTCATGCAACGGATGCCACACCGAATGGGGCAAAGATAAGGCAGGATACGAAAGAGGCGTAAAAGCCTATGATTCGTTCTTTTCAACGAAGAATTAACGAGCGAAAGATTTTTTCTAAATAAGGGGGAGAAAGGATAATCGAAATGAAAAAGTGTTTAGTACTCACTACCCTATGCATGCTTCTTGTTCCCGCTCTGTCCATGGCCCAGCTAACCTACCAGAAAGATGTTCGACCTATCATGGAGGCAAAATGTTCCAACTGTCATGGCCCTCAAACCCCTCTTGTAGATGAATTTAAAAAAGATAAGGATAAGTTTGTCAAACAGAACAAAGGCCCAAGGATGGACAGTTATTCCCTCCTTCTGGAATTTGTGAAAGGTAAGGATGCAGGCGCTATTATGAGGCGGCTGGATGACGGAAAAAGCAAAGATGATAAAAAACCCGGCAATATGTATATCTATCTTGGGAAAGATGAAGAGGAGAGACAGAAAAATCTGAAGGTGTTCAAAGAATGGGTGGGCTCGTGGAATTTAAAACGGAAAGCTGACCTGACTCCCGAAGAATCCAAAAAGGTCACTGCCCCCCAGTGAAATCCCCTGTTATATGAGAACAATAAAAAATGGGAAGCGGAAAATAAATTCCGTCTTCCCATTTTTTTTATTGACGGCACCCGGTAATCATAATAAATTGGAAACATCATTAATTCCGTCTTCTGATCGAATGCGAAAAAAAATGACTTGGAGGTTTGCTTGAAGGCCATCTATACGATAACACCCAGTTACCTGATCAAAAAGAAAAGAGAGTTTACAGACGGCATAAAAAATCTTGAAAAACTGGGATTCAAAATCCTGAATAAGAAACCCGTCACCAAACTTCCTTCTACTCGCCGGAAAACATCGCAACTCCATAACGCCTTTTTGAATAAAGAAGCAGACATTATCCTTGCCCATCGGGGCGGATATGGCTCCATGAAACTTCTCCCCCGCCTCGATTTCAACCTCATCCGTAACCATCCTAAGATCTTGGCCGGATTCAGCGATCTTAGCACCTTGCTCAACGTCATCTCAGAGCGAACCGGTTTGATCACCCTTCACTCTCCCATGATTATAAATTTTTCTCCTCCTAAAATTTTTACAATTCGATCTTTCTTAAACGCCGTGAATGGATTCCCTAACAGAAACCTCCTCGAAGGGGCGCCTGTGGACGTTTATCGGTCCGGAAAAACCCGAGGCCTCCTGAAAGGTGGAAACCTAATCACCCTCACTGCCCTTCTGGGCACGGAATGGGAAATCAATACGGATGGGGCAATTTTATTTTTCGAAGAAGTGAACGAAAAACTTTATGAAGTAGACCGGTATCTCACCCAGTGGATCCTTGCTGGAAAACTAAAAAAAGTGGAGGGGCTCATCCTTGGCAATTTCAGAGGGATTAAGAATCGAGATGTTTACGACATTCTATCCAGCCAGATGAAGATCGATTTCCCGTTGATAAACTGTCCCTACATCGGACATGTCAAAAACAAGATCACTCTGCCTGTCGGCGCCCGGGTGGAACTGAACACCATCAAAAAGACGCTTACCCTTTTATGAATACGATTTGGGTTTTACTCATCGTTATAAGCATCCTCTTTTCCTTCCTCAACGGCAGGCTGGGCGAATTTACAAAGTCCATTTTCGAGGGAGCAAAATCAGCGGTCGAGGTGAGTCTCTTTCTGCTGGGTATTGTCTCCCTCTGGCTCGGGATCACCAAAATCATCGAAGATTCAGGGTTGATCCACCGCCTCTCTGGCTTTTTTCAATACTTCGTGAGGCGTCTCTTCAAAAATATCCCTGGGAAGCATCCTGCAATCACCTCCATCACACTCAATTTTATGGCCAACCTCTTCGGGCTTGGGAATGCTGCAACTCCTCTCGGGATCAAAGCTATGCAGGATCTTAAAACTCTGAACCCAGAAGGCGAAACCATCACCTTTGAGATGATGGTTTTTATTGTGATCAATACCGCCAGCATTCAACTGATCCCTTTTACGGTCATCGGTATTCTGGCGGATTACGGATCTAAAGATCCATCGTCCATTGTCCTACCAACCCTTCTGGCGACTTTCCTCTCGGCCGTTTTTGCCCTCAGCCTCCTCTTTGCGGTCAGGAGGTTTTTCAAATGAAGACCATCAGTTTGATTTCACAACTCATCATTCCTCTCTTTATTCTCCTTACAATTTTGTATGGATGCATCAAGAGAGTGAGAGTCTATGACTGCTTCGTTTCCGGTGCAAAGGAAGGAGTGGGTGTGGTCATCAGAATATTCCCATACCTGCTGGCCATCTTCGTGGCGGTCAAAGCCTTTCAATCGTCTGGAGCTTTTGAATTTATCCAGGGATTGCTCCAGGGGGTCCTGGAAATCTTACAGATTCCTATGGATGTCGTCTCGATTGCTCTTATTAAACCACTCTCGGGAAGCGCTTCACTGGGCGTGTTTACAAATATCGTAAAAACGAGCGGTCCCGATTCCCTTGCTACAAGAATCTCTGCCGTCATCATGGGAAGTGCGGAAACGACCTTTTATGTCCTTGCGGTTTACCTGGGCGCAGTGGGAATAAAGAGAACAAGATATCTGATTCCAGTTTGTGTGATTGCCGATCTGGTTGGTATCATTATTGCCGTCGGTATCGTCAAACTCTTCTCATAACAAACTCCTTTAGAAAGTCTTCGACTTTCCAGCGGGATGGCTCACATGGGGCTTTAAATTCCGAGTTCGCTCAAAAAGGTAATAAATTCATCCCCGCTGACTTTCTAACGTGGTAAATGCCGAATTTAGGCTGTTAGGGCCCAAAAATGTCATATTTTTTAACTCGAATTGAGATTCTTCAATCAAGTATCCTTCTGATATCGGGAGGTTACGTAATTACACACACTAAATAAATTTGGTATAGAAAATGCATTTTTATATTTATTATCCTGAATAAGGAGGGGGGACAATGAAAATAACTATTCTGGCTTCATTTTTACTCTCTCTTCTCTTCATTTCTGCCGAAAATATATCCGCTCAGCAAATTTACAAATGGGTGGATGAAAAAGGAGTCGTCCACTTTTCAGACAGCCCAACGACCTCATCGGTGAAAAAAGAGAAAGACCCCCCAAAAGAGAATGGCTTGGAGGTATTGAAAAAACTTGACGAAAAAGGGAACACTCCGGGCTCAAGGGTTGAAAAAACAGGAGATTCAATAAGAATTATTACAAGTGGCAGCTCTGGCTCGGGTGGAGGTAGCAGAACAACCACAACAACCACCACAGGCAGGACCTGACGCAGGAGATAATCAGTGTCAAGGCTTGACACTTAGGACTTAATGCGTCTTCCATTTCATTTGAAATTCGACTTCCTCCCCTGAAGCGCTACGCTCATGTTCAACACTGATAAGGGCACCCGGCGGAATAACGATCCGCTCTCCAGCCACCTGTATCCGAAACCGTTTACCATGTTCAATACAGTCCGCAAGTCGCCTCAGTTTTCTCGCAAACTGCCTTGCTGGATAATTTCTCTCAATATCTCGTTTCCGTCTTCTCATTTGAACTGCCATTAAATATAAACCTCCCCGAAATAGATCATTTGATAACCTAAACATTATTTAAACTATCGGACGGTTGAGTCACATTTGACTTTATACCATTGACCAGGTTGTTTATCATCAATTGACTCCCGACTATTTGCTGGCCTTCATAAGGCGGCCGCTCTCACCAATATTGTTTTTTTCTCTAAGATATTTTTTCCAAGGTTGCCAATAATACTCTTTCCACCCAGTGTTTATCTCCTTGTACAAGTCGTCGGGTATATTCACATGGACCAATTCGATCACCGCTCCGTCCCGGGTTTTTTGGAAAATAATTGTTAGAATCGAATCTAATACACCAGCTTTCCAATCGCCGGCACGCCAGGATTGTACCACCATCTTTTTGGGAACAATCTTTAAGTTTTTTCCTTGAAGACCGTTCTTTCCAAAAACCCAAAAATTACCACCGACTTTTTTGCTAATCGAAGCTGATGAATCGACGGCCGCACTATGCTTTTTTGAATCCATATAAATATCAAATAACCCCTCAGGTAAAACCCCTTTGAACTTAACCTTTTGCCGTATGATCCTCGCCATAGATTTGTTACCTCCTTCTATTTTATCCGAATAATATTCGTAATAACCCGCCGAGCGAGACGGGAGAAGCTCGTCTGTGAGGTCGTGTCAACCACCGGTTAGGCCGGCTGTGTACGATGCTCATTCTGAGGACTTGACTGTTAGACGCGGATTCGAAGTGCTTACGCTGTTGTTGTCAACCGATAGACATCCGTGCTGAGATATCTCAAGCCCGAGTCGACAATGATGGTGACCACTGTGGCTTTCGGGCCCAGACGTTCGGCTACTCGTAGGGCAGCCACAACATTCGCGCCTGAAGAGGTCCCGGCAAAGATCCCTTCCTCCCGAGCCAGACGCCGCGCCATGCTCTTAGCCTGATCGGTCGAGACAGCAAGGATTTCGTTTACTCGGTCGGGTTCCCAAAGAGGTGGAATGAACCCGATGCCGATTCCCTCGATATTGTGCGACCCCGATGACCCTCCAGAGAGCACCGCTGACTCTGCTGGCTCAACGGCGACAACGTGAATGTCACTCTTGTGTTCCCACAACGCTGCCGTTGTGCCATGTATCGAGTGTGCTGTGCCTACTGCATGTACAAAAGCATTCACTGCTCCCCCACTCTGCTTCCATATCTCCTCCCCAAGCGCGTAGTAACCTTTGATAGCATCGCGATTGTTCAACTGATCAGACCACCAGTGATCTGGTTCTTGACTCATGATACGTGCCCTCTCGATCATCTCCTTGATGAGTCTCTCCGTGATCCCGTTGTTGTGGCTTGGCACGATGATGATCTCAGCGCCCAGGGCTCGCATCGTCAGCTCTTTCTCACCACTGAACGCGTCGGAGAACACGATGCGCAACCTGTAGTTCTTCGCGGCACAGACGAAAGCGAGGGAAACCCCGGTTGTGCCGCCGGTGTACTCCACAACCGTCCCACCGGGTTTCAGGTGTCCGTCGGCTTCTGCGCTCTCGATGGCGGCACGTGCCATACGATCCTTCATACTCCCAGTGGGATTCGCCCATTCAAGCTTGGCCATGATACGTGCTGATCCGGGCGGGACAACTCGCTTCAGTTCGACCAGGGGAGTATTGCCGATCGCACCCAGAACGTCCATGCCTCTACCTCCGTTCACTTCTCCTACTGGTCGGACCAAGTGACTCGATCCCATGAGCCGCCTTTGTCTTTTCTACAAACCCATTACTTCCAACAGCAACGCTCTCCGTCCATTTCGGTTGACCATTCTAATAAGGGGACTGTCGGCTCAGAGCATACCTAAACATTTCTTAAAAGGGTATTTTCATACATAACACTTCCAAGCTAAGCTTAAAGCCAAACTTTTTTTCTAATTTCATAGTCCGCTGTCAGATGACTACCGCCAGCAATACATTCAAACCAACGAGTCCACTCACTACCAAGCGGGGGAACCGCCTTAGCACGTATTTGCTGAATCCATAGCTCAGCAAGAGGGTTAATAGAGCCACAGCTCCAAACTTGACTAATGTAGGGCTTCCAACCCAGGTGTTCAAAAGCAACGGTAGCGTCATCGGAAACGCATAGTGCACCAAGTACATGTTATACGAATTGGTGGTAAGCTCCCTGTCAAGCAATGTGGCGTGGTTCCAACGCCTGGATCCAAACGCCGTGAATGCGCCGAGAAACGACAACGTCCACAAGGGGTAGAGCACCACAAAAGCCAACTGCAGTCCTGCCGAAGGTTCGGCAGCCCTGACCATGCTCCTGCCGACCAGCATGTTGATTACCATCAAAGAGAAACAGATCAGCCCCCACACCCAGGGTCGCCCAAAGTCTTTCCCGCTCGTGAACCACTTCCTGGAATAAGCATAGACGCCCAAACCGAAGTAAGGGACATAGAAAGCCAGTTTGGCAGTCTCGAATTGAACCAGATTTCCCAGTGAAAACCAAACCATGTCGAAAGGTTTGTCAGGAGAAGAGAGAAGACACTTGACCAAAGCAAAGAGAGTAACGTTCAGGAAACCAACAAATGACAGAGCAAGGTAGACAGACCTATTCGATGCCGTGTCCACCTGGAGGGATTGTCCCCGGGCTTGAATCCACTTCCTTCTAACAAAATAGAGTAGCCACAATACAACAAAGAACAGGAGCAGCAACGAAATAAACCACATATATCGCTGATAGAAATGCTCTGTCATATCCAAGTATTCTGACATCCTCATCGGACCGAGGAAAAACTCGGTGATCTTTTGCATGCTTAACCACCAGTGCACACCATAACTTTTCTGAGAAACTTCTCCATCTGTAGCTTGGAAAAAGTAGTGCACATAGTCCAGGACAGGCAGCACAAGGGTCGTGATCACCAGCCAGGGGATCCCCAGTTGCTTCAATTTGCCAGCCCAAAAACGCCCACCTCCCTTCTTCTGTATGGACGGGAGGGCGAAATAACCCGCGATGAAGAACAGGATGCTCATCATAAACACATCAAGCAGCAGCATGATGATGTCAACGACCTCAGTCGGGTTTGGATCATGGTAAGGCCAAAAGGCGACCAAGGATCCATAGCTGGCCCCAGAGTGAAAGATAAGAACCAGCATGACCATCAAATAACGCAAGTTGTCAAAGAAGGTTATGCGATTGGAGGATGCGTGTGCTCGATGCTCCATTGTGAAGAGCTCTCTGTTAATGGGGACGTTGGTTCAAATGCAACTTACGGATTGCTTCTTTGTCTAAAAGATTCACTGGAACCAGACGCGGCATATCGGTTCACCAAAGAAGTCGTGACACCCAAAAACCGTGCAACACTCGCCCCCGTATGTCCGTATTGCTGTACCGCCAGTTGACAAAATACTTTGATCCCTGCGGATACCTC
>VGRY01000012.1 GCA_016875195.1 Deltaproteobacteria bacterium | reverse complement strand
TAATGGTTCCATGATGCCTCCTGTCGGAGAACATCTTAAGTCGAAAATAAGGAATTTGCCAGCTTTGAAAAAAAAGAGATTTGTGAAATGTTTTCAATGCCTTAAACTAAAACCCCGATCACCCTCTATTAGCTTCCTACAGGTAAAAATTTGTTTATCTACGGAAAGATAAGATGATAGCAAAGAATTTAAAAAAAGTTTTAATCGTCGACGATGAAGAAACATTGACTTGGAGTATGTCAAAAAGCCTTTCAAAAGATAAGGATAAATATGAGGTGGTGATTGCTAATAACGGTAAGGAAGCGTTGAACCAACTCAAAAAAAATGAGATCGATCTGGTCATATCGGATATCCGGATGCCCGATGTGAATGGCCTCGACCTGTTGGTCAGAGTTAAAAAGGAATATCCTCAGACCAAAGTTATCATTATGACCGCCTATGGATCGTCGGATGTCCAGAAAGAAGCGAACCGGAGGGCCCCGCTTTTTTATATTGAGAAACCCTTTGAAATAAATGATATCCGAAAGATCATCATCGATCTGATTGGGAAGAAAAAGGGATTTCGGGGGAAGGTGGTCGGCCTCCAACTGACCGATGTCATTCAGATGAATTGTCTCAGCCGTTTGACGACTGCATTGACGGTGATGAGAGATGGGGAAAAGGGAGTCATCTATTTGAATGAAGGAGAGGTCATTCATGCGGAATGTGGCGACCAGAAAGGAACAGACGCATTCTACCAGATTCTGAGTTGGCAGGAGGGGGAATTCATCTCCAACATCGGAGTGATTCCTCCCATTCAAACCATCTATCAGAACTGGGAGCATCTGTTAGTGGAAGCCATGCGACGGAATGATGAAAAATCATAGCAGGGGTTCTGTTTTCACGGGATAACAAGGATATCCATGAACATCATCATCACCAAAGAGGATTTAAAAAAGATTAACTTTTTCTTGGACAAGGTGGTGTCTTCATCCCTTGCCCATTCGGTTCTCCTGATCGATCGGTCAGGACAACTGATCACACAATACGGAAACACGCTGGATATCGATATTCTGTCTCTGTCGGCGCTGACAGCCGCCAACTTTGGGGCCACGGCCGAAATTGCAAAGATTTTGGGAGAGGAGGAATTCACCCTCCTTTTTCATAAAGGGAAAAGCGAGAATGTCTATTTCACCGCCATTGGCGAACATGTCATTATGGTTACCCTGTTCGATGATAAGACATCTCTGGGATTGATCCGACTCCGAATTAATCAGATTGCGGAAGATCTTTCACGAACATTGGCATCGATTTTTGAAGAGAAGAGGGAAGTCACTGTTTCGGGATTGCAACGGCCCTCATGAATTAAGGAGAAGTGGTTTCATGCCTTTTATCAATTTCAGTAAAGACGAGATCCAATGTAAGATCGTTTATTATGGAGCTGGATTCTGCGGAAAGACTACCAACCTTCAATACATTTTTGCCCAGATGGGAGAAGATACCAAAGGCAAAATGGTTTCCATTGATACTCGGGGGGACCGAACGCTCTTTTTCGATTTTCTGTCCCTGAATTTAGGAAAGATTAGAGGATTCGACGTTAGAGTGCAACTGTATACGGTTCCGGGACAGGTGCATTACGATGCTACAAGAAAATTGGTACTGAAGGGTGTGGACGGAGTGGTCTTTGTCGCTGATTCATTAAAAGTTCAGCGGAAGAAAAACATTGAGAGCCTCATCAATCTGGCGAAAAATCTGGCGGAGAAAGGAATCAGTATAAGAACGGTTCCCCTGGTCATCCAGTATAATAAGCGGGATCTGGACGGGACCGATTCAGAAATCCTTCCCGTTGAGATATTGGAAAAAGACCTCAATTCGATGTTAAAAGTTCCTTCCTATTCTGCCAGCGCGTTAAAAGGGGCAGGGGTTTTTGAGACCCTGAGAGAGATCAGCAAGCTGGTCGTAAAGGATGTGAGCCGGAAGATTATGCTCGTTGATCAGCAATTGAAATGAGTGACAAGGAGAAACGCATGGAAGAAAAATTGATCATCGAAGAAGATCTGAAAGGCTTGGAGAAAGAGATCGACGCCGCTGTGGACCGGCTTTTCGTAGAAAAAAGTGGGGAGCCCCTGAAGAATGCGGCAGTGATCCCTTCTCTCTCTTCTATCAACGAGACTGTTCTGGAAATAGAACCGGAGGGAATCGAAAAAGAGGTCGAATGGGAATTGTCCGCTCCCGAGCCTGAGATTCCTCTTACCCCAGTAGCTCCTATAACCCCCGTGGCTTCTTTGAGTGTCGACCCCTTAGAACCATTAGAGACCCAACTTCTTTCCCTGGAGTGGGAGATCACTAACGAGAATCTTGTGAAAACCGCGAAAGAAGTCCTCGAATTGAAGGGAACCTTTAAAGAGAACCGTGACATTTCCTCTGTCTTGAATCGAATGAAGGCCGTGTTGAATTTTATGATCCAGAATGAAGAAGGAATCCAGCCGCATTGGATTCAAATGTTGCTCGATTCCAAAGAGACGATCAAACTTTTGTTGCGAGATGAAACAGAAAAAGAGATTGGGATTTATAAGAGGTTGGCTCTCGCCGGCATGGAAGCAAGATTTTCGTCTCTGGAAGAAATAAGCGGAGTGACCCCCAAACCCATTTCTGCATCAACGGTGAAGGAGGAGGAAAGAGCGCCGGCCTCTCTGATAGGGTCAGAACTGACCGAGAAGATTGCCGGGAGAGTGGAGTCATTTTCAGCAAAGCTGGATGAGATGATGGAAAAATTGAACCAGCATCTATCCGTCCATGAAGAGACAAGAAAAAGTCCTGGAACATTGCCTGTCCATGACAACCTCATAAAGACAAAAATCACTGTATTTAAAATAGGGGAGAAATTGCTCGGAGTGGAAAGCCATAAGGTATTTAAACTCTTTAAGGTTCCGGTTTCCCTTCGAGAAAACTTAAATGAGATTCCGACGTTCCGATTACAGGGATTAGAGGTAAGAATGGTCGATTTAGAAAACCTATTTCCTGTCCCTGAATCGGAGCGGGGGGAAGAGAGGCAGATATTAATCCTTAAGGAGGATGGAACCTATAAAGGGTTGTTGATCGACCGAGTTCTGAATAGGCTGTCTGGTTCTATGGAACAGGGCGAGACCTCCAATGGCCACCTCCTGGGAATGATTCGCTGGACTTACAAGGATCTTCCCATCCGGATTCCCGTTTTGGATTTGGAGAAATTTTAAGAATCGAATATCAAGATGGATCAGTATCCTTTAGAGAGAGAAAGGATGAACCAACCAGAGAAGAAAGATGACGAAATCTTTCGTTTGCCAAGGATATTAGAGGACGTCCCTAATCTGACAGAAAGCCTCATTGAGAGCATTGGCAGTGGAATCATCATTACTGAAATGAACGACACGATCACCTATATCAATCAGGCAGGGGAGGAAATGTTAGGCTATCTGAAAGAAGAGGTGATCGGAAAGTCTTTTAGCCTTTTCGGGTTAAAAGAGAAACAGAGCACATCATACTCTTTCCTCGATCATCCGGATAACCTCGATACAAGAAGAGAAGGCTGGATGAAAAGGAAAGACGAGGTAGAGATCCCCGTTGGATTTACGGTCAACCACCACCTGAGCCTGAAAAAAGAGGCGATTGGGAAAATTGTTATTTTTCGAGATCTGACGAAGGTTTACCGAATTCAAGATGAGATATTAAAGATGGACAGACTTGTCTCACTGGGAAAACTGGCATCGGGTATAGCACACGAGATACGGAATCCCCTTGCCGGAATTAAGACAACAGCTCAGGCGCTCGGTGAGGAGATGTCAAAGGATGATCCGAAAAGGGAATATCTATCGCGTATCACCAAAGAGATCGACCGATTAAACGAAATCTTAAAGACATTCTTCTCTTTTGCTAAACCGCAGACGCTCAACCTCGTAGACTGCCACATCAAAGAGATCATCAACGCCATCATTCCTTTTCTCATCAAGGAGATTGCAGATAAAGGGATCCGCTTTACGGAGAACTATCATCCAGACCTTCCAAAGATAAAGGTTGATAAAATTCAGATGCATCAGGCTTTTCTCAACCTGTTTTTAAACGCCATTCAAGCGATGCCCGGCGGTGGAGAACTAAAAATAACCGCGGAACCGGTGATCCTCCCTTCGCTGGATGGTTTGAGACAGAAGTTTATTAAAATGGTGGTCTCGGATTCGGGGAAGGGAATCCCCCCACATATCCTTCCCAAGATTTTCGATCCCTTTTTTACAACTAAGTCCAGGGGGATCGGGTTGGGGCTTTCAATCACTTATCAAATTATTAAAAAACACGGGGGAACCATCAAAGTCGACAGCCAGTGGGAAAAGGGAACTTCTTTTCACATTAATTTGCCGGAGATGTTTGAAAATTGATGAAGCCATCCATCCTCATAGTCGATGATGACGATGTTATGCGAGAGACGCTTTCCGATGTTTTAAAAAAGGCGGAGTATGAAGTCCATTCGGTCGGTTCGGGTGGTGAAACTTTCTCCGTTCTTAAGAAAAATGTCGTCGACCTTATCCTCCTTGACATGAGGCTTCCAGACATGGATGGTCTGGAAATACTTAAAAAAATAAAAGAGTTTGATACAGAGATCTTAGTGATCATTATGACTGCCTATTCAGACGTACAGAATGCCGTTTCCGCGATGAAATCAGGGGCATACCATTATATTAATAAACCCTTTGATTTAGAGGAGTTGAGACTTTTGATCGAAAAAGGGCTCGAAACAACGAGCCTTATCAATGAAGTCAGGAGACTCCACCGCCAGCATAATGAAGAAAATCAGAAAAACGAGATTTACGGCAACACTCCGCAGATTCAATATGTAAAAGAGTTGATTGGAATGATCAGTAAGACGAACAAAACCTCTGTTCTCATTCAGGGAGAAAGTGGAACAGGGAAAGAGCTTGCGGCCAATGCGGTTCATTTTAACAGCAAAAGGGCGCTTAAACCCCTGATGAAAATTAATTGCAGCGCTATTCCCGATTCTCTTTTAGAATCAGAGCTTTTCGGATATGAAAAAGGAGCGTTTACAGACGCAAAAACAACTAAAAAGGGACTTTTCGAACTGGCGGACGGTGGAACAGTCTTCTTGGATGAAATTGGAGATATGAAACCATTTCTCCAATCAAAAATTTTAAGAGTAATAGAAAATCAATCCTTTATGAGAGTAGGGGGGGAAAGGGAGATTAAGGTTGATGTCCGGATTATTGCCGCTACCAATAGAGACTTAGAGGCGCTTGTTAAGGAAGGGTTTTTTAGGAAAGACCTTTATTACAGACTTAAGGTGATGGTGGTTGAGATGCCTTGCCTCCGTGAAAGAGAGGAGGATATCTTGCTTCTTTCTAACCTATTTATCGAAGAGAATAATCGAGAATACGGTAAAAATATTAACGGGTTAACTGAAGATGCAAAAAAGATAATGGTTCAATATTCATGGCCGGGGAATGTGCGGGAATTAAAGAATGTAATCGAAAGGGCAATGATCCTTGCTGACCAAACCCATATTACCCCAAAACAACTCCCTTTTGAATTACGACAAAGTGAAGGATGTTTTCCCAAGTCTATGGATTTAAATCGCCTCGAAATGGTCGAAATTATGCCATTAGAAACAATGGAGCAAATCTATCTCGCAAATGTATTGAAAAAATTGGACAAAAATAAGTCTAAAGCGTCTAAAATTCTCGGCATTTCAAGAGCTACGCTGAGGGCAAAGATAAAAAAATATCATTTATCAGAAAATTAGGGTGGAATATTAAAACGTTATTAAGCAATTTTAATATAAACTATTAAATTTTAACGGCATATTGTTAAAATTGAAGGGTTTAATAAATTATTTTCTTGACTTTTAATAAATTTTAATAATAATTTAAAAAATAGTCAGCCCAAAATTGAAAAATTGAGGTAACGAATATGATTTGGGGAAGAAAAAAAGGAATCGTTGGGTTGGATATCGGGTCCAGTTCGATCAAATTGATTGAATTGGGAGAAACCAAAAATGGTTATAAATTGCTCAATCTGGGAGTTGCTTCATTGCCCCCCGAGGCCATCGTGGATGGGGCATTAATGGACTCAGTCACCATTATCGATACGATCCGCGAGTTGATTAGTAGTACAAAGGTCAAGACGAAGGATGCGATCACTTCTGTCTCCGGCCATTCGGTCATCGTCAAGAAGATTTCCCTTCCCTTGATGTCAGAATCCGAGTTGGAGGAATCGATTCAGTGGGAAGCAGAACGTTATATCCCCTTTGACATCAACGATGTGAATATTGATTTTCAAATCTTTGGCTCAAGTTCTGAAAACCCGGAAGTGATGGACGTGGTGTTGGTCGCCGCCAAGAAAGACATCATCAACGATTATGTTTCTGTCATTATTGAGTCGGGATTAAACCCGGTGATCATCGATGTGGATGCTTTTGCCATAGAGAATATGCTTGCCGTGAATTACGAAGTCGAAAAAGATGAAACCGTCGCCATGGCCAATGTGGGGGCAAGCATTACCAATATCAATATCCTCAAAAATAATATGACCGCATTTACAAGGGACATCTTCAAGGGTGGAAACCAGGTTACCGAAGAGATCCAGAGGCAACTCCATATCGATTACGAGGAAGCGGAAAAGATTAAGGTCGGGAGCAAAATGGACGCCACTTCACAGGCGGTCATCCAAGATGTCCTGAATGCCGCCTCGGAATCGCTGGCCAATGAGATTGGAAACTCCATCGAATTTTTTCAATCTACCACCACTTATGAGAAAATCAGCAAATTGTACTTAAGCGGTGGCGGATCGAAGATTAAAGAATTTGATATCGTCCTACAGCAACAGATCGGTATTCCCGTTGAGATCGTCAACCCATTTAAGCAGATCGAGTATAATGATAAAAACTTCGACCTCGAATATTTAAGAGAAATTGGGCCCATGGTGGCCGTAGGGGTCGGACTAGCCACCCGAAAGGTAGGGGATAGATGATCAAGATCAATCTACTTTTGACAAGAAAAGAGAAGAAAAAGGTAGGGGTGAAGAAGGAGTTTGTCGTTCTCCTGGTGGCCGTGGGGCTTTTGTTGGCGCTCCTGGCCGTCCTTCACTGGCAAACCGAGAAGGAAAAAGAGGAGATACAGGCTCAGATCTCCGAGACCAAAACCGAGATCGCTCGTTATAAATCCCTGGCTGTTGAGGTGAACAAGGCCAAGGAAGATCAGAAGGTATTGCAGGACAAGCTGAACGTCATCAACTCCTTGAGAAAAGGCAAGGGGACAGCGGTTAAGGTCCTTGACGAGATCAGCATCCATAAACCGGATAAACTCCAACTGGAACTGATGAAGAAAGAAGGTTCGAGGCTTGGAATTGAAGGAATCGCTTTGGATGATGAAACCATCGCTCAGTTCATGACCAATTTGAAGACATCCAAACTCTTCAAGACCGTCGATTTAGTAGTGAGTGAACAGGTGGAGCAGAGCAAAATTAAACTAAAAAAATTCATTCTCTCATGTGAAATCATTTCGATGTAGACCTCCCGGTAGAGAGGATGGATCAGCAGAGGCACAATAGGTGAAGAAGATGACGATTTTAATTTCTGTCATTCCTGAAGATGGTCTCAAACAGGGTAAAAGGGGGAGAAGATGGCTTTAACGGTTGATTCAATTTTAAAACTCCCGTCGTCGAAAAAGGTCTTAATTTTGGTTGGGATCTTATGTGTGATTGCGGGGGTCTATCTCTATCTGATGTACCTCCCGTTGCAGAATGAGATGAAGACATTAAAGATGGACCTGGATAAGTTGCTGAAAGAGGCGAATCAGGGAAAGATGATCGCCCGGGACCTGGATAAATTCAAGGCTCAAGTGAAGGAATTGCAAGAAGAACTGGATAAAGCCTTGACCCAGCTCCCAAACGAGAAAGAGATTCCAGACATCTTGAAGAGCATTTCGCGCCTTGGAAGGGAGTCCAGCCTGGAGTTTACCCTCTTCAAGCCGAAGCCCGAAGAACCCCAACAATTCTACGCAAGGGTTCCCATCGATCTCGTGATGGCAGGGAGTTATCATAACATCGGTCTGTTCTTCGATAAGATCGGAAAACTCCCAAGAATTATCAATGTGATTGATTTTAATATGACCCGGGCCAAGGAGGTCAAGGGGAGAGAAGCGGATATTGTCATTAGAACATCCTCTCTCATCACGACCTACCGATTCATTGAAAAGAAGGGTGAGGAAAAGAAAGCTGAGAGGAAAACAGCCACTAAAGAAGCGACCAAATAAAAGGGAGATGAGGATGATGTTCCAAGAGAGAAATAGATTCAATGTGGCCTGCTTGGTGATCGGATTAGCCTTTATGGTGGTCAGCTGCGGAGGAGGAACGGAACCCCCGCCTCTTGCCAAAGGCGGGGCTCCGAAAGAGGCGGCCAAGAAGGTAGAGCCGGTTAAAGTCGAAGAAAAAAAAGAGGTCGTGAAGAAAGAAGAGCCGGATTATCAATACAATCCAGGGGGTAAACCGGATCCCTTCAAACCTTTTATCCAGTTATCACCGGTTCGAGAATTAACCCGGACGACCCCGTTAACCCCTTTACAAAAATATGATCTCAGCCAGTTAAAATTGGTTGCCATTATTTCCACTCCGGATGGAAATATTGCGTTGGTGGAAGATTCCGCCGGGAGAGGATATTTTATCAAAAGAGGGACGGAGATCGGGAAGAATGACGGAAAGGTCACGAAAATTTTAAAAGACCGAGTCATTATTGAAGAGCTCTATCCCGATGTTTGGGGCCAAACCAAGAAGAATGAAGTTTTATTATTTCTTCACAAAATCGAAGAAGGGGGAGAGTCATGAAATCTTTAAAAATGGTCTTTATCACTTTAATCTCACTGGTCATCAGTAGTTGTGCCACAGGAGGGGATGTGGTAAAACCGCCGCTCGAGACTTCGCCTCCCTCTGCTGCGGTGGCGAAGGCAAACCCCTCCATTATTCAGAAGATCACTTTCACGGAGGAAGAGAAATTGACACGTGTCCATATCGAAGGGTCAGAAACCCTTCCTCCTCCCTTTTATAAACTTTCTGATGAACCCTTGAGAATTGTGTTGGATTTTCCTGATATCGACCTAAAGCAGGTGAAAAACGGTCTGAAGGTTGAGAATGGGACCATTTCCGACATCCTCGCCACTCAATATGACGAGAAAGGCCGGATCGAAATAGGTCTTCTTCAGATGACCCGCTACAATATCTCAAGAGAGGATAAACATATTTTTATTGACATTGAGAAAACGCAAAAAATTGAAGAAGTCAAAGAAGACAAGAAGGAAGAGGTGGTCGAGGCCAAGAAAGAAGAAATCATTGAGATCCAAAAAGAGGCGGAGTTAACTCCTTCCGAACCAAGAAAGGAAGAGACTCCATCTCCTTCTTCCACAGTGGTCGTCTCATCGGCCTCTGAAAAGAACCATAAGGCAAAAGAGATCATTGATTTTTCGGTAGAAGATAAGAAGGATTATATCGCTTTCAGTATTATCGCCGACGGAAAAGTTGGAAATTATAACGCGTTTAAATTGGATAGTCCCCCGCGCCTGGTGCTGGACATCTGGGAGGTTGGAACCCTGTACCCCAAAAAATCCATCCGGACAACGAACCCATTTATTAAAGGGGTTCGAATCGGACAACATCAGAACAAATTGAGATTGGTTTTTGACTCTTCAAAGCCTCAACTGCCAGCCTACCAAATCAACCATGTGAATGGTACACTTGTTGTCTCATTAGGGAACGTTCCTCAGCCCTCTGAACCTCAGATCGTCGTGGAGGAGAAGGGATTTGAAAGGCTATCTACCCCCAAACTTCAGCCGGCTTCATTTACCGTTGCTGCGGTAAAAGAGAAGGTTGCCCCAACGCCTGCGGAAGCTCCTTCCAAAACGACAGTGAAGGCAAAAATCGCTTTGAAAGAGATCGATTTCAAGCAACTTGATGGGAAATCGCGAATCGCCATAATTCTCAGCGGTGATCCGGAGTTTGAAACTTACCGTGTTTCGGAAAAAACATTGGCCATCGATGTTAAACATGCTTTTGCCCCGAAACATCTTCAGAGGGGAATGAATACGAGCGAGTTTGATAGCGCTGTCAATCATATTGACATCAAAAATGTAAAGAACGACCTCAGAATCCTGATTACATTGAGGGAAGAAACGCCCTACGAGTCCGCCAAAGAAGGCCATACCATCTTTTTCGATATTGAGAAGCCGAAGCAGGTCGTAGCAAAAGCAGAGACTCCTGCGCCTCCTAAAGAAGAGGTGAAGGCAGAAGTTAAGAAGATCGAAGAAAAGCCAGTCGCTGAAGACAAAAAAGAAGAAAAACCAGCCACAGAAATCAAAAAGGAGGAGCCGGTCACAGAAAAGACCGCACCGCTGCCAGTCGCCAAGCCTGCGGAAGAGGGGGTAGTGGAAAAGTTGTATACCGGAAGAAAAGTTTCCCTCGATTTTAAGGATGCGGATATCAAAAATATTTTGCGATTGATTGCTGAGGTGAGCAATTTTAACATCATCACGGCGGATGACGTGTCTGGAAAAATCACGATGAGATTGGTCGATGTGCCCTGGGATCAAGCGCTCGATGTGATTTTGCAAGCTCGATCGCTTGGAATGACTCAGGTAGGGAATGTCATTCGGATTGCTCCTATGGATGCCCTGAACAGGGAGAGCCAGGTCCGTCTGGAAGCCAAGCGGGCTAAGGAAAGACTGGAAGATATGGTTACGGAATTGATTCCTATCAACTACGCCACTGCAAAGGATATCATTCCGCAGATTAAGGGAGTTTTGAGCGAGCGGGGGGATGTCAAGGTGGATGATCGAACCAATATTCTAATCATCAAGGATATTCCGAGAAACATTCCCGCGGTGAAGACCCTCGTCAAATCACTTGACACAAAGACGCCTCAGGTAATCATAGAGGCAAGAATTGTTGAGGCCAATCTGTTGTTTCAAAAAGAGTTGGGTGTTAAGTGGGGGTTTCAAGTCGGAAGTGGAAAGGCCACTGCTGGCGGAGGCAACCCAGGAACAACACCATTGGCACCGGGAGCAACGAGAAATGTAATCGATCTTCCTGCCGTCCCCCAAGGAGGGGCGATGGGAGTAGCTTCAGCAGGTATTGTTGAATTTCTTTTTAGACATGGAACGATACAATCCCTCGATCTTGCAATTTCAGCTCATGAAAATAATGGAGATGTTAAAATTGTTTCAAGCCCGAAAATTGCAACACTGCATAATAAAGAGGCATCGATCGAACAGGGCTTGCGGATCCCATACAGGAAATTGACTACAGAGGGAACGGTAACCGTTGAATTCATCGAAGCCAATCTCAAATTGACTGTTACTCCTCTCGTAACAAATGACGGACATGTTAAAATGAATATTAAGGTTAAAAAAGATGCTCCTGATGATAGTGTAATAGTGGAGCAGGTCCCTTCTATCGATAAGAAAGAGGCAATTACTGAAGTGCTCGTTAAAGATAATGGAGTGGTGGCCATTGCTGGCGTTTATTCCATTGAAAAGTCCAACGGAACAGAAGGCGTTCCTCTTTTCAATAAGATCCCCTTGCTGGGATGGTTATTTAAGAGAGAGTCAAAATCAGACCAAAGGAGAGATTTGCTAATTTTTATTTCACCTAAAATCATTAAAGATCAGGGTTGATCCATAGAGGTGGTGAAGGTGAAAAGGGGAGGTTTATGCCTGGCGCATACCTCCCCTTTATTTTAGGAAAAGGCCAATGAGGTTTTTAATTGATTTGATTTTATTTTTTAATAGATATTGATGGATACCGCCAATTACTTCCATACCTGTCCTTGGATTGACCAGATTGGCTGTTCCAATCTGAATGGCACGGGCTCCCGCAAGTATAAATTCGATTGCATCCTCCGCCTTCAAAATTCCTCCCATTCCGATGACTGGAATTTTTACTGCTTGGAAAGTTTCCCAGACCATTCTCAGGGCAATCGGTTTGATGGCAGGTCCGGAAAGGCCTCCGATGATGTTTCCCAGTTCCGGTTTCTTTGAGTGGATGTTGATGGCCAAGGCCTTGAAGGTGTTAACCAGGGAGACGGCATCCGCGCCACCTTCTTCTGCGCTTCTGGCCATGAGAGCAATGTCGGTCACGTTGGGAGAGAGTTTCACGATGAGAGGTTGATGGGTGGATTTCCTCACCTTTGTTACCAGCCGGTAGGTCATGCGTGGATCCGTGCCAAAGATGATTCCTCCCTGCTGGACATTGGGGCAGGAGATGTTCATCTCTAATCCGGAAATGCCAGGAAGATCATTTAAGCGTTTGGATAATTCAATATACTCCTGTTCAGTTTTCCCAAAGAAATTGATGATGAGGTTCGTCTTGATTTTTTTAAAATAAGGTAATTTCTCTTTGATAAAGGTCTGAAGGCCGGGATTTTGCAAGCCGATGGAATTAAGGATTCCTCCATTCGTTTCAAAAATCCTCGGGGGAGGGTTTCCCTGCATGGGATTCAACGAAATCCCTTTGGGAATTACGGCTCCGAGTTGGCTTAAGTCTATGAAAGGGTCAAATTCTTGTCCGTATCCGAATGTCCCCGAGGCAACGATCACCGGGTTCTTCAGGAGCAGTTTCCCAATACGGACAGATAGGTCGAGATGACCAACCGATTTCATCTTTACCCCGTTAGAAAACCCCGTTGCTTATAACCGGGGGAATGGATTACCTTTTTATGCAAGCTAAATATCTAAATACTCGTCTGAGCCGTCCCGTGGGAAAGTCGCAAACTTTCTAACGGGGATCAATCCCAAACGATTTCTGATAAGGGAAAGACAGGTCCATCTTTGCAAACCCGATGATAGGGTATTTCAGCATCCCTTGTTTTCACCACACATCCCCAGCAGGCTCCGAATCCGCATCCCATGCGCGCCTCGATAGAAACTTGTACATTCCATACGTTCGATTTGATGATCTTGGATACCGCTTTCAGCATTCCCTCGGGTCCACAAATATAGACATGGTAGGGAAGGTTTATGTTAAACCTCTTAATTTCATCACGGAAAAGATCAACAACCATCCCTTTTTTGCCACGACTTCCATCCTCCGTGGCGATAAAGAGATTGGCGGATTTTCCCGTTAGAAAATCTCCCTCACACAAGATATCCTCTTTTGTCTTTCCACCGATAAAAAGATACAATTCCCCGGAATGCAGCGCCTGTCCCAGGGATGCAAGAGCGGCCATTCCCACTCCCCCCCCGATTAAAATGCTTGGGGCAGGTGAGGGAAGGGGAGGGAGGGTAAAACCATTCCCCAGAGGCCCGATGAGATTCACCTTTTCTCCTTTCAGAAAGAAAGTCATCTTTTCAGTTCCCTTTCCCACCTTTTTATAAAGAAGGAAAAGATGTCCCTTTTTCCTTTTTTCAGAATGCCAAGTCGGGTAACTTTTATAAATACTGAAGGGACGCCGTAGAAGGGGGTGGGTGTTCTCTGAAATCTGAAGCATGAGAAACTGCCCTGGCCTTGTTTCATTGGCGATGGAGGGGCAATCGATCTCCATCAGGAAATAGGATGATTTGATTCTTACGTTTTTTAAAACGGTTCCGTAGGTTTGTATGGCCATCCTTCATTCAGAAAACGCTTCGAGTCATCAGAAGCGCATCATGTCTTCCTTGATAAAAATTCTTTCGTGTCCCGAGAGACCGGAAACCGAAAGAATGATAGAGATGGGTTGCAGGGGTATTCGTCACGCTGACTTCAAGAAAATATTGATTGACCCCTTGCCTTTCACAAAAATCGATATAGAAAGACATCAATTTCTTTCCAAATCCCTGTTGACGGAATTCTGGACTGATACAGAGGTTAAGGAGCTCGGACTCTTCCCCGACTTGGCGAAAGCAGAGGAAACCTAACGGGAGGGATGCCCCCGTCCCCGTTTTCTGATAGAGCAAAAAACAGTGAGAAAAGGGGTGAGCGATCTCCTCCAGGATCATCTTCTTTGACCAGGGGTTGTATGTCGTTGCAGCAGCAATATGGAGAACCTCTTCCACATCTTCGATGTCCATCTTCTTGATGGTGACATACTCCCATCTCTCTTCGTTCTTTTCCCTCTGCTCAATCATGGGTGCCAGTGATAAAAACATCAGGTTCATCCGGGTATTGAGTGGGTTACCTCTCCTTAGGAGGCTGTGTCGTACTTAGCCATTTGCCCTTCGACATGCCTGTCCTGAGCGAACCGTTCACCCTTCGAGAGCCTCAGGGCGAACGGTGAGTCGAAGGGCTCAGGCCGCTTCGACTCGCAACCGAGACGAACGGCTAAGCGATTGATTTTTAACATGCCATATTCCGTTCGTGGTGAGGCTCTCGAACCATGAACGGAATTCAGACACAGCCTCTTCCTAACCCCCCTTCATCCCCCCTTAAGCTAAGGGGGGAATACAAGCGGGGGAAAGCACCCACACAAAACCCAGAAGAGTAAAACATCATTTTTCGGATCCGATTTGTCGGAGCAGTTCGGTAGCCGCCCTTTTGATATCTTCGTCTTTCGCTTGATTCAAAATGGTCAAATACGAACGCTTGGCTTCCTCATACTTGCCTTGTTTTCTCTGTAGGTTCCCGATTTCCAGATGAGTTAAAAAGAACCAGGGGGAGCTTTCCTGAAGATATCGTAATGCCATTTCGAAACTCCTGGAAGCCTTATCATATTTTTCCTGTTGGTAAAATATTTCTCCCAGGCTGAAATAAGTTCCACCCAGTAGTTCAAGCCGTCCCCCTTTGAGAATCATAGAATAATAATGGATCGCTTCCAAAATGTTATTTTCTTTAAAAAAGAGTTTACCCAGCTGAAAAGCCGCATAAGAAGAAAGAGGATGCTCTTGGAAATCTTGAATCACTCTCTTAAATGCCTTTTCGGCTGCACCGCTCTCCTTCAATGAAAAATGGATGTTTCCTGTCTGGATCAGGGCAAAGAGTTTCCAATGGCGATTGACATCTTTTTGCGCCAGGAGTCCGTAGGTCTCAAGGGCCTGGGGCCAATGTCCGGATTGAATCAGTGATTCCCCTTTCAAAAATAGAGCTTCTTCGGTATGTCGAGAATTTGGAGACTCAAGGAGTAAGATGTCGAAATTGGTGATGGCTTCTCTAAATTTACTTTCAAAGAAATAGCCTTTTCCAATCCGCCAGAGGGCGTTTTCTCTGTATTTAGTATTCAAAATATTAAAATAGTAGGGAAGGGAGTCTGAAATTTTTCCCTCCCCAAAAGTCATTTCTGCATTGAGCCATTGAAGGATGGCCTTTTCATCATCAAAATGGTTCAACTTCTGTAGCCTCTGAAATACTTTATTGGCTCCCAAGAGGTCATTCTGCTGAACATGGTTCCAGAAGAGAGAGAGAAAAGCAATTCCCCATAATGGATTCTCCTTCGATTTTGTAAAGATGGTATTTAATTCTTTTATCGAAGAGGAGTGGTCGCTTTGCTGCAGAAAAATTTCTCCCAATAAATAATGGGTATATAAGATAAGCGGGGAATCTTTGAACTGGGTTTTAAAGGATTGGAGAGTGGATATGGCTTCGTTCAAGTTTCCCATTCGGTAATCACAATAGCCCAGTTTCCAATGTACCTCTTGAATGAAGTCCTCTCCCTTAAATCGTTCATAAAACGAGCGATAAATATTCTTAGCCTCCTCTAATTTCCCTGATCTCAGATGTGCTTCCCCTGCCCAAAGAGAAGCGTATTTTACAAAAAAGGAAGAACCGTGTTTAAGATCGGATATCGCCGGCTTAAAATAACCGGTTGCTTCCTCGAAGCGGTTCTGTTTGAAAGAGAGGATTCCCAACCAAAAATTGGAAGATTGGATGAGTTCAGGATCTCTGGAGAGAGAAGTGGTCTTTTTAAAATAGGATTCTGCTTGAGACAGACGATTGGATCCAAATTCAATCAATCCAAGGAGGTAGTTAGCCCGGTCCAGGTGTTCAAATTTGGGGTATCTATTGAGTAGTGAAATGAAATACCTTCGGGCTCCTTCATTATTCCCCCATCGGATTTCGATATCAGCTAACCAGAAAAGGATGTATTCAATATAGTCGAATTGCTTATTTTCATTGATGACCTTTAAAAATAGGGATCTGGATTCCTTCAACTTATCCCTATAATAAAGCGTCTTGCCTAAAAGATAGCAGACATCATGCAATTTCGCGTGGTCTGGGTAATCCCGAAGGAATTGTGAAAATTGTTTTTCGGAGATGTCATAAAACCCGTCATTAAACGCACCAACACCAACCAAGATCAACTTTTCATCTTCCCCGAGACTCTTACCGTATCCCATCTGGCTGAAGAGAGTCCAGATCATTAAAAGAGAAAGAAGTGTATAAATAATTATACTTTTCGCCATCTCAAGACGCTTTCTTTTTTTCGCTTAGAAATTGTAATTCGCTTGGAGTATTAATATTAATAAAAGATTCTTTGGATACATCTAAATGTATAAATTCAGACTCCTCAATGATTTTTGTATTGACCAAAGGATAGAAATCGATAATTTTGTATTTCCCCATATCGATCAGTTTGCGGATGGAACCCAGGCAATTTTTTGAATAGATCGCGTGTAAAGGTTGTAGCCCATCTAAGGTTCTGGGCACGATGACATCATAGCCATTGGTTCGTTGGGCTAAAAATTGAATCAAGGATTCCTTCAAGAAAGGCATGTCGCACGCGACACAAAATGAGTATGGGTTGGATGAATAGAAGAGTCCGGTATAAAGTCCTCCGAGGGCTCCATAATTCAATATGAGGTCGCTAACTATTTTTGCCTGGAAACAGGAGTACAGCTCTTTTTGATGGGTGACAATGATGATCTCATTAAATAATTTTTGGAAAATATCATATATCCTTTGAATGATGGAGGTCCCATCGATTTCGATAAAGGCTTTATCTCTGCCCATCCGGACGCTCTTGCCACCGGAGAGCACAATTCCGGTCAGACCATACTTCTTTCCCAAAATGCCCCCTGAACAATGTCTGATAAGATATATTATGTAAACTTTAACCTTCAGGCTCCCAAAGACACACCAACCGGAGGCATTTCGAATGCACCTTGTGAAGTGTCAAGGGGGCCGTATGCAAACCACATTTTACCAGAATAGAACTGTTTTAACAAGACCCGATACCCTACCCTATATCTTCCGAAAACTTAGAATCAATCGAAACATGACAAAAAGGCGAATCGCTGAAAAGTTTTCAGTATCGGAAGGATACGTGCAGGCGGTTGAAAGCGGTCAAAAATTTCCATCAATCAGATATTGCCTTAGATGCGCAAATGAATTCGGGGCAAACCCACAATGGGTCAAGAACAAATACGCCAAAGAAGCCCTTCAACGATACACCATAAGGCTAAACCAAAGACTGGGAATTGAAAATTAAGGAGGTGGACTATGACCGCAAGGCAACAAGCCGAAGTGATCACGATCATGAAGGTCGGTCAAAAGCATGGGAAACGCTACAGCTTCCCATCTCAAAAGAAGATTCTCTCAATCCTGAAGTCCATACATGGATATGAGATCTCAGAAAGAACACTCCGTCGAGATCTCCGCGACCTCGAAGAAAATAAATTACTCGAGACCACTCATAGAAAAAGGTGGATTCCGGGTTCCGGAAAGGTGTTTACATCAAATCTTTACAAGCTGAAAAAGAAGGTTTTTATCTGGCTCTCGGAGATTGGCGCGATGGTGGATGGCCTCTTCAGGCACTATCGTCGGCCAAAATTGGCCGACAATCAGCTTCCTAAGAAGCAAGCATCTTTGATGGGTGCGCTTGCTTCTGTTGATAACTCTGTTGAAAAGGTGGAAAAACTACCTCCGGAGCAATTTCAACACCGCATTCGTCATCTCATCGAGGGACTAAAGTAGTGCCTTTGTCCTTTGACATTCCGGCTTCGCCGGTCCTTTAAGGAATAAATCAGAAAAGGGGGTGATGGAATGCCTGAAGCTAAAAGAAAAGTAGTATCTCCGCTCAATCCCGGAGAAGCAAAAATCTTAAAGGCATCAATTTTTGATCTGAACGAAACAGCAGCAAAGCAATGCCTCTACGGTATCATCCAGGTATTATCTTTTAAAAACAGCCTGAGCATCTCTTTCTTTAAAGAGATCCTGGATGATTCGGTCAAGTATTGTCAGGTTAAGAAAGGGGTGGGTCAATGATTGACTTTAGAAATTTCATCGATGGGGTGATGGTTCTTTGTGCCAAGTATCGCGGATCTGTTTCCTCCTGGGGGCGGACTCCGAAACACAACAAAGAAGTTGGTGGAGTCGAGGGATCCTATCACTTAATCTGGCTCGGGTGTGACGTGGTTTTGGATGAGATGAAAAAAAATCCTGGGTTCGAAAAGGACGCCGAACAGTTAAACATCCGGGCGATCATGGAAGGTGACCACTATCACCTACAGCCCTGGGAGCTTCCCTTTTAAACTTTTATCCTGGGAGTGATTAGATGGAAATTATAGTCTTGGAAAAAGTAGAGCTGGGTTACTGCGATCAATGCGACCGTCCCACAATAGTGGGTGTGTTTTTAATCAGAGGATGGAAGCATAAATTTTCAATCTGCGATCCCTGCCTTGAAAACTTAGGCGGATCGATCCTAAGAGATTCACAAGACCTGTTCAAAAAAAACTAAGTTCGGAGGTGAAGCAATGAGCTGGGAATCCATATTCAAAAACATCGCCAACATCATCCAACTGATTACCATGATCGGACCCATCATCGACTTCGTAGAAGCACAATTCAAGAGGTTCTTCCCGGATAAAAAAATGGGTAGTTTGAAAAAACAAGCAGTTACCAGCCAGGTCATACTCATGACAGGCGGGGACGTTCCAGTTAAAATAGTGGAAGAGATGATCGACGGGATCGTCGATGAAAAAAATAAATCCGGCGAATTTACACACACAAATCCAGGGACGGATGTTAGCATGAGTGGGCCCTAATTCTTAGGCCGCCCTACCCTTCTATATCGTTCTGTGTGCGCTGGGCTACGGTAGTATTCCCGAAACCGTCTCATAACCTCTGGCCGGCGTCTATTGAGTCTTATTTTAAGGACGTAATAGATAGCGATGGCAGCCATCCAGAAAAAAGGTGAGAGCGCAATCCAGTTGCCTAATTGTGTGAGGTAGATCCCTGCGCACGTAATAATAGCCCATACAGAGGCAGCGATCCAATTAAAACTCCAGGGGTGACGGATCAAGTATCCTATCTCATAGATGAGCCACAAAGGAAAGAAAAGAAGGCGAAGCATACGACAAAAACAGTATCAAAAGAACTATGACAAGTCAAGCCCCGATCGGCGGCAGCCAGGCGAGCTCACAGGGTCCCAGGTGATGTTATAGTTGAAAAAGGTAATAAAAGGGGCTGGAAACCCCAGCCCGCAAGGTCAATCTCAATTGAAGCAAACCCGATCTTCGAGGATTACGACCTCACTTGAATTACAGCGAGGACAACGTAACCACTTAGCAACAGGCTGCTTAAACTGGAGACCACAGCATTGACACTCACACCATACCTGCCACATAGACTCACCTCCTTTCATAAAAAACCATTAATTTCTTTCTCCCTCTCTTACTCAGCGCTGGGGAGGGAGAAAGAAATAACCCAAACTCTTAAACCTTCAGGACGGCCTAAGATGAAGCAAATCTTCAAAGGGCATGACAGGCAAAGGGGAGAGAAGTTGACCGATTGTGAAAGGCAGCGGAGTCCATAGCGAAGCGAAGGGTTTGATGAGCGGGAGCGTTGGCGTAAGCGTCTTGGAACAAACGGTCAATCTCTCGTTCAAACGGTTCTCAATTTTTGCGGCCGCCGGATCGAGGGTTGGCGTGGCAGGCCGACCGCCGACCGCAAAATTTGAGGTTTGACCCCTGGCCTGGCGTGACCTTTGTCTTTTGCCACACTAAAAAACCCAAGCCGTCCAGGGATTGACTTTGACTATACATTTGTTTAGTATCTACTCGAGGAGGTGGTAAAATGGAAAAGCAGGAGATCAAATTGATTCCTATCGAGAAGATCGATCCTCCCGGAACGGACCAAAGGGATATGATCGATCCTATAAAAATCGTCGAGCTTGCAGAATCCATCAGGGAAAAAGGTTTGATCAACCCAATCCTTCTTCGTCCCCAAAACGGCCGCTACGAAATCGTAGCCGGCCATCGGAGATTCTTGGCCCATCAACACCTTCAAGCTAAAGTTGTTCCGGCCATCCTGAAAGAGATGGACGATGTAGAAGTCATACTCTATCGGGCGATAGAAAACCTCCAAAGAGAAAACCTCACACCAATGGAAGAAGCCAGGGCATACTGGCTGATGAAAACAAGGGGGGGAATGAACATCCAGGAGACCTGCCGTCAAACAGGCAAACATGAAAACACCGTAAGGCGTTTTCTGAGGATTTACGAATGGCCTGAGTATGCGCAAGATGCCATCGAAAAGAAAGGGCTGTCCATCAGGGTCGCTGAGGTATTGATGGACATCGATGATTCAGACATGAGGAAATACTACATAAACATGGGGGCCGAAAACGGGATCACACTAAAGGTTGCAGAAATGTGGGTATCCGATTATAAGAAGTCTAAACAGGGGGCACTATTTCAAGAAACAGGGGCAGAAGAGGGCATGAACGTTGTCCCGGAATCAAGGCCAGTTTACGTTACGTGTCAGTGCTGCTATGGTGCGGTTGAAATCCGGGAAGCTAAGCAGCTCGTGGTTTGCGGCAAATGTCTGAAAGAACTGAGATCGACGAAAAAATCCAGCTCTTAAGGGAAGCCATCGAAACAGAACAGGCTGTCACCTTTTACTACAATCGGACCTCAAGAGTGGTCGAACCTTACGTCCTGGGTCTGAGCTCCGAAGGAAACCCACTTTTAAGAGGGTTTCAAACAGATGGTGAATCACTTAGTGGTAAGGGACCCGGATGGAGAGTTTATCAAGTCGTAAAGATAGAAGGGCTTGAACTCTTCGGAGAATATTTTTCACCCGAAAGATTTGATTACGATCCGACCGTTCCTTGGATCTATGAGGTTGACACTCAAATACCGTAAGGAGATCTCATATGACATACTCGATCAAGAAACACGAAGTGGATCGCCTCTTAAATGTGCTGGTCGCCCTGGGCTGGGAGTTGAAAGAAGAACGGTTTGAAAATAAGGGCATCACCCTGGTCATCCATAAAGAGCTAAGTGAGGATTTACTAAAAGCAGCCGGTGAGCTTGAAAAGCCATCCTCACCTCAGTAAGTTTTTTTTTGTTTTCCCGCCACGTTTCAAACAACCGCTTTTCCGAAAGCCAAGGCAAGAGGGGCAAGAGTCCCCTGGCCGCCGAGTTTTCCGTGCGTCAAGCACGGCTACGGCATGGCTTACCCATGCCGTAGGGGTGGCCAGGGGACTCTTGCCACTCTTGTCGATAATAAGACTTTACAGTATTGAGTTGTTTGAAACGTGGCGGCAGGTTGAAAACCTGGGAAGGTTTAGTTTTTGTTTTTTCAAAAGCCCTGGTTCCCCGGGGGTTAGTCAGCGACGAAGATCTCTTCGAGCTGATCCTGGATAGCTTGCCATTCAGGGAAGATCTCCGCAGCCTGGGCAAATGCCCTTCTCGGGAAAGACCTCATCCATTTGAGACCGATCGACTCCCCGAACCTGGCCACGTCTTTGATGGGTGGGGCGGATCCGGTTTGTCTCTCGTAATTTCCGATATACTCCGCTACCTGGTCAATCAGCTGATTCTCGATGTCCGGTGGGAAAAGATAGATTTCTCTGGCCATGTCTTTTGCGATCGAGAAATAAGCAGTTTCACCAACCTTAACCTGGTGGTCGTCCGAAAAGGCCCGCATTACGTTTTTTGTGAATTCAACCGTTTGTTGAGCTGCGATCATGGCTTCCCATTCGTGAGAGTATCGAAAAGCATAGGTTTGAAAAGAGTCCTTAATCAGGGGGGCATATGTGAATACGATTTCCTCGAGGGTGGCATACTCTTTTTCAATGTGGGGCCATCTTATTGTGTTTTGCCATCCAGGGACCCGGCTCTCGAGAAAGTCGATCGTAGTTTCATCCGTTGGCTCTGGGGCCCGAAATTTGAAGCTCCGAATATCTTTAAAGGCCTCAAGAGGTTCGTTATCGATCCACCATGACAATAAGCCTTCGATTGAGGAATTGAGCATCATGTATGAATTGGTGTGATCTTCTTTTAAGAAAGTATCCTTTCCCGTATTCATGATCATGGATCCAATCAAAGTATTTGAGAACCAGGTTGACACTTTCTCGGGTACGGTTTTAATTTTCTCAATGATGATCCCCTGGGTTTCTTTTCCCCATCTCATCATATCGTTTCTTAACTTCTCGTCGTATTGCTTAAGCCTGTAGGCCTCATCCTTAAAATTCTGGTACTGATCGGTTAGAAGTTTTTTAAATTTATCAACATCACTCGCAAAGCCTTCATTCGCCCATCTTGTAAGATCGTCCACGTTTGGGTTAGGTGGCATCTGATTTATAATGTCCTGGTGGCTGTAGGTCATGACTCTTGTAGTCATGTCAGTTACCACTCCCATGATCCCGCCCAAACAAAGACCGACGCCAAAGAGCTGGTCGGTGGTTTGAAGGATCTCCAGGATCTCGCCGATCGATGGAATCGAACGCTTTATTCTAAATGCCCTGTTAGCGGCGGCCTTTGAATGGAAAGGGTTCCTTTCCGCTAACCCTTCAACCTTTCGCTTGGCTCCGTTTGCCGAGAAAGTAACCCATGAGATTAAATTGAGAGCGTTTAAAATATCGGATCCCAAAAGTACCCAACCTACGCCGGGAATTAATTTTCCGGCAAGTCGAGGGGCGATCTTGGCGGCAATCCTTCCCAAAACTGAAATGGTGACAAGGCCATCCTCTACGTTATCGAGGACAGTGGAGACTGCACCAATATTTTTCGCCCACGTAGGGGTTGGACTTGCAAGGGCTTTAAGAAACCTGAATTTTTTGTATTGAAGAGTTTGAAGTTGTGCAGGGATTAAGGGTGATGGAAGACCTCTTTTTATTGCCCAAAGATGGGCGGCCCTTTCCTCAGCTGAAATCCTGGCTTTTGGGATGATGTGAATAACATCCGAAAAACCAGGGATGTTAATTGTGTTTCCATACTTGGCCTGATAAGATGAGCGTCGCTTCTCAAACTCTTCGGTTGTAAACTTTGGTAAAAACCCAGAGAAGTCGATCCAGGTGCGCTCATTATAATCTCTCCTGACTCTCTCGAGCTCCAACTGGTAAGAAGGCTGTTCCCTGATTGACTGGTAATAAGGATCTTTTCCGTACTCTAAAGCTCTTAAAACGTCCTCTTTTGCTCCCATGGTTAGAAACCGTTAGAAACTTGCATCCAAGATGCGCTAGGAAAAGAGATCTGGCTAGGGTCAATGGTAGCACCCGCGCCATGGATCAATCACTTAAGGGACGGGAATGGTTATAATCTCCACGCCATAATTTGAGAGGACTCGCCGAAGGTCCGAATCGAGGAAGTAACAAAGCAAGACTGCCCTGGCAGGCTTGGAGATCTTTGGATCCTCTTCCCAAAAGAATTTGTACGAAAGGCACTGTCCGACCGCCCTTAAATAAGGGGAAGATGCCACCTCGATTATCCATATTTCATCCTCCTTCTCTCCAATCGCATCGATCCTCTTGGCAGTCGAAGCGTACCACATTCGCTTCATGGATTCATCTGCATTGATGTTTTCAAGGTATGGTCCACCAACGCGGACGTTGTAATAAAATCTCAAAAACTGGGTTGCAGCACGGTCCAGGTAAGCATGCCAAAGAGGAACGTCAGGGGGAAGCATCTGCGGAGGCTCGCCGCGCCAGGTTATTTCGAAGGGTTCTCCGAGGTCTGTTGGCATTGGGGGCAATTTTTAACGACCCACTTAAGATCGGTTTCGATCTTCGTGAGTCTGTTCGTAAGATGGACAATTCCAATAACAACACTCGATAGGTTTACGCCTGAGATCAATATGATGATGGTCCAGATCTCGGCTGTCATAAAAAATTGAATTACCTCCCGACACCAAACGTCGGCAGCTCGTCGGCGCCGCCGCCCAAAGGGTGCATCAAAGAAAACCAGGATACAGGCTCATCAACAGCGATAGTTAACGTATCCAACACAGGGCCGGAGATCACACCATCTGAAGGAATGACTAACGTCGCAAACGTTGGTAAATTGGTGACAGGATGCCCGTGAGTCAATAAATAAATATTCGACCTTGACCTGAAAAAAAATAAGGATGGACATGCGGATCCACTATATAAAAAATCCGAAATTTCAGATCCGATATCTCCCTCATCAGAAAAAAACCTTGTTGAAAACCGGGTCTGAGTTGCATCGTAATTGACGTAGAAAGATCCGAAAAGATTTCCGGTGATCCTCTTAAAAACAGCCTGGTTTGTGTTGACCTGAGAATAAGAAATCTCCTTAAAACACATCAGGTCAAAAGGAATCGATCTGGTCCTAAGTTTGGTTTTGTACTGCTGGCCTGGTGCCCAGGGGTAAACCTCTGCATTCGTGTTGTAGTACTCGCCAAACTCCGTCAAATACTGCTCCCTTCCAAAAATCTCAGTGTCAGAACAAGAAACGATCTGTATTGCTCTCGGGTAAGGAGGTTGGCCGTAACCGATCGTGGCCTGTGCGGTCTGATTCAACATGGAGTGGAAAAGACCGCCCTTCTGTCTTCTTACTATGACGTTCTTCCAGGGAGGGGTTTCAGGCTGTGGAATCAGATCAATATCGTCCCATCCCTTAATCCCTGAAAACTGAGTCACACGGAAACCTATCACATTGGGAGAAACGGGAAAAAACGTAATCGGTTGACGCTCCCAATATTTAGAATGAAAGGAAGGAGTTGAATCAGTCGAAAGAATACCATCATCAGAGATATTGAGAAGGCTGAAACCGATATCCCAGCCCGGGTAAGGGCAGGAAAAAAACGCCCTGTTCGAAGATAGGAGCTCAAAAGAAGAGATCGGACTGTAAGCTGCAGGAAGGTCTAAATAGGAAACGATCGAAGGATTGATAATTCCACTTTCTGAGATCTCAATCACATAAAATCGATTTTCACCTGTGGATTTGGTCAAAGGGAAAAGGAATCGATTCTTTCCGATCTTATAGACTCTAAAGGCCGTTGGTATGACGTTAGAAAGAAAAAGGTTTGAAACTGGAGTCGTGTTAATCACGCCGGCAGGCGTAACCTGCCAGGTGTGAAGGTTTGTATTTGTGAACTCATCCTCAGTCAACGTTAGAAAATAATTACCTGAGACATGGCAGGGCTGGCCGAAAGACCAGGTGTCATAATAGATCTGTTGTTCGTCAACAGGTAGATCCGAGATCAACCCGGATGGATTGATCGAGTGAGTCCGCAAGATGAGACCCAGCAAAGCATCAAAGCGGAAAATGAGGAAGGCTGCCATATCATAAAAAAATAGAAAACTTTTTAAGATGGTACTTCATCGGGCTCCGTGTAGAAGTTGACAAGGCCGTTGACAGAGACACCGACACCCGTCGATGTGATCTTAAAAGCGCCCTGGCCGCAATCAGCCGGCGCATCGCCAAAAGGAATGACCATTCCCCTGGGTTCGTCAATGCCTCCGAAACTCATAGGGCCGCTTACTCCCCTTGTGCCGAAAGTGAAAGTAATATCAGTTTCACCGCCAACCGTAAAAGCGATCATGGTGATGAAAGTCCTAAAACCCCTGTTGCCCTGGACAATGATTTTAGAGCCGGCGGCCGATAAACTAAAACCAGTTGGTGAAAGGTTCTTCCACCACTTCGGATATTTAAGGCGGGGTGGAAGCTTGGTAGGTGTGGCCCTGGGTTTCTTCAGTGGAGCCGATTTAGATTGTTTAGGGTCCCTTAAAGTCTGAGTCTGCGCTTCAACAGCGAACTTTTCATTTGATGGAAACTCCTTCTTTTCTTCAGACCACTTTTGGAAAGAAGGATTTCCAGCAAGGGGTCTAAAACCGTAGCTCTGTCCCTTTTTCAGGGAGATCACATATAAAGGCATAGCAACCTCCCTAAGATCAAGGTTTCACTTCATAGACATATGCGCCGATAAAATCGGACGCATTCGCCCCACACCTTAGAGCGACCTTAAAAACTTCTCCGACAGAAAGGTCCACCTCAACCGGGATCTCGTTGATCCGGATCCCGCTATACTGCATATTAACCCCTCCGGTATTGGTGGGGTTGTCAATCAACCTGGATGGAATGTTAAAAATTCTCGCCTTCTCGATCCATCCTTCCAGGTTATTATCATCAAAGTCAGAAACCTGGGCAAGGATCGAAAGAAGTCTCTTAGGCTCTTTTTCAGTGGATTCCAGGCCTGAATCATAAACAGTCTGGTTGGCCACTCCCGTGATTCTTATTTCATGGTGCAAGATCATCTAATGGAACCTCCTTTCTTCAAGGGGTAAGGTTAAGAAGTCTCAAGACTACTCAACCCTTTTAACTTTTTGAATGAGGCAGATCTCCTGCTCATAGATGTCAATATTTTTCGGTGTCCCTCCGGTCTCGGTGTTGACATAGACATTCAATTCATCGCCAGCAACGAACTTCAAAGGCTGTGGGAAGATCAGAGGAGGGTTGTTATCGTACTCCGAAAGATTGCCTATGAGCGTGAAGCCCTCTCCTTTCATATCCTGGGCCCCATCTGACTGGGCATGGCGTGACCAAAAGAGGATTCCATTTCGATCTTCGTCGAAAAGGATCTCTCTTTCTCTCATCAGTTTGATCCACTTGGTGCGGGTGTAGTTAGTCCCGTCGTTTTCCCCTGGGGCGAAAGGCGAAGCCGCGATCCCGATGAGATCGATCTCATGTTTGGCGGGAACTACCTTTCCATAAGGAAAGTCCGGGAACTCTGCAGGAGTCACAGGGGTATCATAGAGCTGGTCTCCAGAGGTATTAATTGAAGCTCCTGTATTCCCGTAATTGAGGAAAAAATACTCCTTGCTCTTCGATCCGTTCTCCATCTCGGGCTTGATGTCAGCCGGATCCCACTGCTCATAAACGATCAGTGTGATCGAGTCGGCAGACTTCTCCATCCCTTCAACAGTGAATGTCTCTCCCTCAGCGATCGGGAAGCCTTTAAAAATTCCCAAACTCCCCAGGAAAGAAAGCAAGCTCTCGTTGTGATGGAATCCAGACCAGAGAAGCGCTCTGACCTCATCATATACGTCAACCGGGACGCTTGCATCAGCCCTCAAGCCCAAATGTCGGTTGACGCTGTTGCCATCCCGGATAGCGCTCGTTTTGGTGTCGGTGATCGATGCGCCGCCGTCGACCCGGATGGTGTGGGAATGCTGTGCGCGTCCGCGTCGGAATGGCGCATGGCTTCCCAGGGCTCCGCCAACCCTAAGATAGCCAACAGTCGTCTTCTCAACCTTTAGGGTTAAATAATTTAGGTTAGGATCCCGGACCATGATATTTTTAATCATGAATGCTTCTCCTGGATCCGCTTTGAGCTGAGGCTTTGTGGTCCCAAGGACAGTCTTAAGCAACCAGGGCTCTCTTAATGCCATACGGTATCACCTCCTTTGATGTGAAATTTTATGAGCCTACCTTGGCCTTTCGAAGCTCGGAAGAAATCACACGGACCCTCTCGACGTTTCGAGGATCCCCTTTAGGGAATCTCGCGGGAAGGGTCGTCTTCTCGATCACATCCCTGAATTTTGCAAACCCCTTGGCAAAATCAGGAGCTGCAAGCATCGTGCCCTCAGAAAAACGGCCTGGTCCTTTAGCAAGGGCCCTGTCCTTCCATTTCTGAGTCCCGGCTGCGTTGACACCTTTGCCGTAGAGTCCGGCGTTGGCCGCCGCGGTGACTCCTGTTTTGTAGTTAGCCTCGCCAGCGATGGCCGCTTTTTGCCAGTCCCTTCGGGGTGAAGCAACTCCAAGCTTATAATCCTCCGATCTGCCCGGAGTGACCCTGCCATACTTCTCCTGAATTGCCGACAACGACTTTACCTCTGCCATAAGAAAAACCTCCTTTCATGAATTTGAAATCACCACAATATATTGTGGTGTAACAAAAAGATACCACAACATCTTGTGGTCAAAGGTATATAAAAAAATATACCTTGTCAAGTCTTTTTTTCTATGGTATGGAATTTGAAAGGAAAATAAGGTAGGAATCAATGAATCAGAACCCTGGGGGCCTGGTCTGATAATTTGATATATTATGTAAACTTTAACCTTCAGATCGAAAGAGCTTCCGCCAGGTTTTTCCTTCTTCCCCCTTTTTTGTGCTTATATCTTCGAATTCCCTCAGTATTTCCTCCTGTCTCTTTGTCAAGTTTTTAGGAGTTTTAATAAAAACTTGAGCGATAAGATCTCCTCTTCCATGCCCTCTTAATTTTGGGAAACCTTCGCCTTTTATTTTTAAGAGTTCTCCATTTTCTGTTCCTCTGGGAATCGAAAGGCTTTTCTTACCATTTAGTGTCGGAATTTCAATCTCTGCTCCTAAAGCGGCTTGAGAAAAACTGATCGGAATTTGGCAGGCGATGTCATCCCCATCTCTTACAAAAAATTCATGGGGCTCAACAAAAATAAAGACAAATAGGTCTCCCGGAGGTCCGCCCCTTTCACCTTCTTCTCCCTCCCCACGTATCCTTAATTTCGAACCTGTGTCAACACCAGGTGGTATTTTGATGTTGATCTTTTTTGTTTGTTTCACCCATCCGGAGCCACGACATTCCTTACAGGGATGGGGAATATATTTTCCTTCGCCATGACATTGGCCACAGGTTGTGCTGATGGTAAAGAACCCCTGAGATCGAATCGTCTGGCCTGCGCCTTTACAATTCGGGCATTGGGCAGGTTCGGTTCCAGGTTTAGCGCCCGTTCCATTGCAGGCAATACAACTCCCTTTTTTGGGGATTTCGATTTCATCTTCTCTGCCAAAAGCAGCCTCATAAAAGGATATCTTTACATCATACCTTAAATCAGCTCCTTGACGTGGCCTTGATCTACGCCGGGGTGATGTTCCAAAACCAAAGAAATCTTCAAAAATATCACCAAAACTCGTGAAAATGTCCTCAAATCCCCTGAAACCTGTAAACCCGGTCCCTTTTAATCCTTCAATACCGAATCGGTTATAGATATCTCTCTTTTGAGGGTCCCTCAAGACCTCATAGGCCTCTGAGGCAAACTTAAATTTTTCCTCTGCCTCTTTATCTCCCGGATTCCTATCAGGATGGTATTGCATAGCCACTTTCCGATAGGCCTTCTTGATTTCTTCCTCGTTGGCGTTTCGTGAAACACCGAGAATTTTGTAGTAATCTCTGTCTTCCATATTGTTAATGTGCCTATGATACGGTTATGGTCACGAGGCCCGTTTCGATAAACCTAATATTAACGTTTGCCGTTGTTGAAACTCGTATATGGATGCTGGATATTCGAACTTCTAATTTCGAGCTTCCTGCTTCGATATCAGTGTCGTCACCGATAACCCTTTAAAGATTTTATTTATCATAATCCTCAAGTATCTTACCAGTCCTACCTCTTTCAACGATCTCATCCATTTTAGGCCCTAAATCCACCCCCATTTCTTTCATCCTTTTTTTTGCCCAGAGGCCGACATTTCTCGAATCTTCATAGTAATCATCTCCTCTGGGTTTCGTGGTGTCGAAGCTGGCCAAGCGTGATTCCTCGGTCTGGTGAATGGAAAAGGAAGATATTAATTTCTTCAGATCAATGCTGCTGCAATGCCTGCACTTCACCTTTCTAACTTCGCGGGAGTTTAAAAATAACTGGCTGAATTCCTTATGGCATTGATTGCATCGATACTCAAAGATAGGCATGCTTATTTTCCCCGAGTTGCCTTCTTCTTTAACACCTTTCTCTTGGATTGCCCCTCATCTTCTGATAAAGATTCAAATTCTTCATACTCATCTTCTTCTTGATCGGGAAGAAATATCTTATCGCTTACATCCGGCAATTTGGAAAGATGGTTTTCGTAATCCTTTAAAGTGATCACCTCATCCTTGATGTTCCTTTCAATGTTTCTCTTATCGAACTTCTTGCTCTCGTCTACATGCATATTATTCTCCTTCAAAAGTATCAAAGAATTCGTTTCATTCGATATTATTCGTGACGTTCGATTTAAATATCACTATAAAAAATAGCATAATTCCGCATCGCCTTCAAGGTGTTTGTTAAGTTATTGATATATCATAATAATATAACACACTCTCTGCTATTTACTCTTTTTAAGGGTAAAAAAATGTACAAAATTGTTGACAAATTACAAAATTGTCTATAATAATACCTAAGTTATTTAACTCGTTAAAAACGTTAGGAGAAAAATGGACAATCACAAAAGGAGAGTAGTCATTACAGGAATGGGAGTTGTTGCCCCCAATGGGATAGGGGTGGATAACTTCTGGGATTCCTTAGTTCATGGTCGCTCCGGAGTAAGAAGAATCACCCACTTCGATGCCTCCACCTACCCTTGCCAGGTCGCTGCAGAAGTCTCGGATTTCGATCCTACTGACTACATAGACACTAAAACAGCAAAAAGATTGGACAAATTTGTCCATTATTCTCTTGTTGCATCCTCTTTGGCAATCAAAGATGCAGAAATAAAAGTTCCTTATAAAGATCCTTACAGAATTGGTGTTTTTCTTGGAACAGCTATTGGAGGCGGAGAAACATCTGAAATTCAGCATACAATTTTTATTGAAAAAGGGTTTAAAAGAATTGCTCCTTATACAGTCTTCGGTATTTCTACTCATTCAGCAAGTGCTGCAATTAGTGAAACATTTTTATTCAAAGGTCCAAATACCACAATCTCTTCGGGTTGCAATTCAGGATTAGATGCTTGCTACTTAGCATATAATGAAATACTTATGGGAGATGCTGATATAATGATCGTTAGCGGTGCTGAAGCACCAATCACTCCTTACATTGTTTCAGTTTTTTCTGCTTGTGGCGTTCTTTCAACACAAAATGGAGATCCCAGGACTACGGTAAGGCCATATGACATCAACGCAAGTGGAATGGTTCTTGGAGAAGGAGGAGGGACAATCGTTATTGAAGAACTAAATCATGCAATGAAACGGGGGGCTAAAGTATACGGAGAAATACTTGGATATTCTTCAATAAACGAGGCATATGTTTATGGGATAGAGACTGACACTGAACCAATGGCAAAGGCATTCAAGGTTGCTTTAGAAAAAGCTTCTTTAAACCCTAGTGTAATGTCTCTTAAATAACTGGATTTATCATTGGGGTTGTGATAGAATGATTTCATGTCACGATACCCCATACCGATAAAGATGCCCGAATCTGACCGTCAGGAGATGGAACGCTGGGTAAGCGCCCATCGAACGCCACAACAAGTTGCACAACGTTGCCGGATTATATTGGCCGCAACAAAGGGCCAACAGGACAAGGATATCGCTGAGAACATGCGGATCAATGTTAAAACGGTCGCGTTGTGGCGGCACCGCTTTTCTCGCGAGGGGCCGGACTGTCTTTGGGAAGTGGCAGCAGGCCGTGGACGAAAACCTCAAATCTCGACAGAGAAGATTGAGGAAATTATTCATGCCACGCTGCAAACCCGCCCTCCGGGAGCGACGCATTGGAGTTGTCGGACGATGGCCGAACAACATGACGTCAGTAAGGCAACGATCAACCGAATCTGGCAAAGTCATGGCCTTCAGCCGCACCGAACAAAGACGTTCAAGCTGTCGCGGGACCCCAAGTTCTTGGAGAAACTGACAGATGTCGTAGGTCTGTATCTGAATCCCCCGGACAAGGCACTGGTGCTCTGCGTGGACGAGAAAAGTCAGATTCAAGCCTTGGATCGTACGCAACCCGGACTGCCCTTGAAAAAAGGCCGCTGTGGAACCATGACCCATGATTACAAACGCAACGGCACAACGACGCTCTTTGCGGCACTTGAAGTGATCCAAGGGAAAGTCATTGGGCAGTGTTTTGCTCGGCATCGCCATCAGGAGTTTCTCAAATTCTTGAAACGTTTGGACGTTGAATTCCCAGTAGAATTGAAGCTGCACTTGGTGATGGACAATTATGGAACCCACAAGCATCCCAGAGTTCAGAGCTGGTTACAACGGCATCCACGTTTTGTCTCTCACTTCGTTCCGACCAGTTCAAGCTGGTTGAATTTAGTAGAACGCTGGTTTGGAGAATTGACGGGAAAACGCATCCGTCGCGGCGCTTTCGTCAGTGTTGCTGACCTTGTCGCTGCCATTGAAGAATATCTGACGGCCTGGAATGCAAATCCCAAGCCTTTTATCTGGACGGCAACAGTAGAGTCAATCATGGATAAACTCGCTCGCTGCAAACAAACTTTGGAAAAAATTCAGCCGGGCTGCACACTACCATGTTCTCGCAAGAGAAAAAGAAATAACTCCAGTTGTTTGTGAGACACTACACTAGCGACATTGATTATATTAATTCACACGGAAATGGTTTATTAAGTTATGATATTGGTGAAACAGAAGCAATTAAAAAAGTGTTCGGGGAATCGGCTTATAAAATTCCTGTTTCCTCAATTAAGCCTATAACAGGTCAGTCTTTATCGCCAACAGGAATATATCAAGTAATAACCAGCCTTTTAGTTATACAAAATGGTATTATTCCTCCAACAATAAATCATGAAAATCCTGCTCCCAAATGCGACCTTAATTACGTACCAAAGCATTACATAAAGAAAGATGTAGATACTGTAATAACGAATGCACATGGATTTGGCGGAAGGCACACAATGCTTGTTATAGGGAAATTCCACGCAGATCAAAAATAAAAATGATTTTAACGATAATAATTCTCATTATCAGTCTTGTTGTAAATTTGGGATTGGGGCTATTAATTTTTACAAGGTCTTCCCATTTTTATAGAAAAATATATTTAATTTTTGGTTTTCTCTGCATATCATCTGCGTTGTGGATTTTTAGTGTCTTAATGGTCTTTGTTTCTAAAGAAATAGGTTGGAAATTGTTTTGGGTTAGAATGGTTTTCGGAATTACTAGTTTTATCCCAGCGATATTTTTAAACTTCTCTTTAATATTTCCAAGTTATCGATATACCGTCAATTCAGCCCCAAAAATATTAATTTATCTCCCGCCTTTGTTTTTTTTAGCAATTTGTCAAACTGATTTAATTGCAATGTCGTTCGTGCAAATTGAACCCTATATTGTTGAATATGGAATCATGCATAACTTATTCTCGGTGTATTTAATAGCATATTTAGGTATAGGATTTTATTTTTTATTGAAAACTCATAAAAATTCTACTGGAGTTTATCGATTACAAATTACATATTGTTTCCTTGGAATGCTAATTACCTCAATTGGAGGCTTATTTACAAATGTTCTACTCCCAATATTAGGAACATCTAAATATAGTGCTATTGGCCCGTCTTTCACGATGATCATGGTTGGATTCACCACCTATTCTATCCTTAAGCATCGGTTGATGGATATCAACATTGTCTTGAAAAAAGGGACGACTTATGTCCTCTTATTGTTGCTTCTGTTTGTTCCATCTTTTCTTTTAATTCTTTTCGGCCAGAAGATTTTTTATGAAAAGATAAATTATTTTTTCACGGGGATGATGTTTTTGATCCTTTTCATCGTGGCCATCTTATTCCACAGGATCAAGCCGGAGACCGAAAAGGCAGTAGAGCATCTCCTCTTTAAAGATCGTTATGACTATCGAGAAACTTTAGGGAAGTTTAGCAAAGCGATGGTCAGCATCCTCGATTTGCACTCCCTCTCAAAAAGGATCATCGAGACGATTACACAAACGATGGGAGTCCAAAAGGCCTCCTTCTTTCTTATGAATGATGAAAAGCGGACTTATGATTTATTCGAGTCGAAAAATCTAAAATTGGTTTCCCCTCTTCTCTTAAGAGAATCCCCTCTTCCCCATTATTTGCAAAAAATAGGAGAAATCGTAGTCAGAGAAGAATTGGCCAAAGGAGCAAATATTCAAGAATTAAAAGAGGTCATTGAACAGATGGCCCTGGTAGAAGCAGAGGTGAGCATACCGCTTATCTCAAAAAATGAGCTCATCGGAATTCTCAATCTAAGCTATAAATTGAATAAGGATATCTATTCTCAAGAGGACATTGAATTACTCACCACCCTGGCTAACCAGACGGCTATTGCCATTGAGAATGCACGGCTCTATGAAGATCTGAGAAAATCAAAGTCCTATATTCGCCGAGCAGACCGTTTGGCATCCCTTGGAACTCTTACCGCAGGCCTGGCCCATGAGATCCGAAACCCCCTGGTTGCCATTAAGACGCTTACCCAATTGTTACCGGAACGGCTTCACGATGAAGAATTCCGGAGCCATTTCCTGAACATTGCCGCAGGAGAGGTGGACCGTATCTCACGTCTGGTCAATGAACTTCTCGATTTTGCCAGACCTTCTAACCCTAAATTGGAGTTTGAAGAGATCAACACCATTTTAGATGGGATGATTCTTCTGGTTACCACGGAGAGCAAGAAGAAGAGTATCCAGATTGCGAAACAGTATACTCAAGATTTACCTTCCGTCAAAGTCGACCGGGAACAGATCAAGCAGGTTTTCCTGAACATCCTGCTCAATGCCATTGAAGCAACCCCCGAATATGGTGAAATCACAGTGAAAACCCGTTCCTTTTTAAAACCCGGGGGAGAGCCCTATCTTCAGGTTGAATTCAAAGATACGGGTTGCGGCATCCCCAAAGAGCATTTAGAAGAGATATTCAATCCCTTTTATACCACGAAGACAAGTGGAAGCGGTCTGGGACTGTCCATTTCCAATCAGATCGTCCAGGATCACAAGGGATATATTGATGTTGAAAGTAGTTTAAACCAGGGGACCTCCTTCTTCGTTAATTTACCCGTGGACCAGGATCATCCGAGAAGAAGGCAAAGCGATTCGGAACAGCAGCTGACAACTTACTTCGAGCCAAGATGAACTATCAGGATTTTATTCATTCTCCTATTCTTTCCCCGGAGGTTGCGAAACTGGTTCAGAAGTGCGCCCTGAACAATGCTCCTGTTCTCATACAGGGGGAACAGGGGACGGGAAAAGAGTTGATCGCAAAGATGATCCATCAGGGAGGGGATTGGAAATCTTCTCTTTTCTACAGGTTAGATTGTCGAATCCTTGGTGAGAACAGACTTTTTACCCATTTAGGGCCTCTTGTTGAAAAGATTAATTTCGGGATGACCCCTGCGACCTTTTTTTTGGACGAAGTTGGACATCTCAGCCCGATGGATCAGTTGAGACTTCTCGAACTGGTCGAGGACAGATTATTCCAGAACGGATTGGAGAAAAAAGCAATTAAAAATATCCGATTCCTCTCCTCTTCTTCGGAAAACTTAGAAGAAAAAGTCACATGGGGAACGTTCTCAAGGGATTTATATTTCAGATTAAAAACCCTCTCCATCCCCCTTCTGCCGTTACGGGATCGCCCGCGGGATATCGGTGCAATCGCTCAATTTATCCTGGAAGAGAGTGCCAACCAGTTAATGATTAGAAGAATAGGGATCTCAAACGATGTCCTCAAGTTGTTGGAAAACTACTGGTGGCCTGGAAATCTGAAGGAGCTGGAGCAGGTCATGATCCGGGGCGCGACGTTATCCGAAGGGGAAAAAATCATGGCAAAGGATCTCATGATCGATATCGGAACAGATAGGAGCCCCTTTTCCTCCTTTATTGAAAAAACCGAGATGAGGCAAGCCGAATCCCCAAATAATGAACTTCCCAGGAATCCATCCAATGGATTTAACATCCCTGACTCCTCTCTCTTTTTTATAGAGCTGGTCCATCGAATTAAAAACCCCCTTGTCTCTATCAAAACCTTTACCCAACTCCTGAGAGACAAATTTAATGATGCGGAATTCAAGGACTATTTTTACAAAATCGTCACTGAGGATATCGAAAAGATAGATGGTGTGCTCAACGGCCTTCTCAACTATATCAAGATCAATCACCCGATCGAGAAAAAAGATACAGTCCATTCCACTATCGAGGATGTTCTAAAGAAATACGAAGCCCAGATCGAAAGCAAGAAAATCATACTCTTCAGGAAGTATGAGAAAGACCTCCCCGAGACAATCCTCCACGAAGAACAGTTGCGATATATTTTTACCTCTCTAATTCAGTATGTGATCCCTTCAATTCCCATCCGCGGGAGTATCGGCCTCTTAACTAAATCTCTAGAGGATCCGAAAGGAGATGGGGAAGGCCAGGGTTTTTCTTCGAAGGGAGAGCGATATATTGAGATCATGATCGTATTTACAGGAAATAAAAAACCCGCTGAACCACTGGATACCATACTGGGAATTCCTTCATTTGAAGAAAAAGAGTTAACCGATCTGGAAATAAGACTTCTCAGAGAGATGATCGAACGAAACCGTGGGAGGATGAGGATCGAATTCAATGAAAAGAAGCTGAGAACCCTTGTCTCCATGAAGTTCCCTGCGGAGAGAAGAAAGGTGATCACTTATCAATACACAGGTTCGTAACTTGGTATCAATTTAATTTAAAAATAATATTTCTAACCCCCCTCTATTCCCCCCTTAAACTAAGGGGGGAATAGAGGGGGGTTACGGCTTTTCATGGCTCGTGGGCGCCCTCCGGGAATGGGCCATTAATTTCTAATAGGATAAAGGGGTGACAATGGTTGCAAATGGAGTTATGAAAAGTATTTTAGTGGTCGATGACGAGGTAGGGGCCAGGGAATCTTTAAAGATGATCCTGAAAGGAGAGTACCAGGTTGCGTTGGCCAAAAATGCGGAGGAAGCTCTTCGTCAGGTTCATGCCCAAATCCCTGATGTGGTCCTCCTCGACCTCATTCTGCCCGATATGGATGGCCTAAGGGTTCTCGAAAAGCTGAAACAGACCCTGCCCGATCAGATCGTCATCATGATTACAGCTACCAAGACAGTAAAAACAGCCGTTGAGGCGATGAAGCTCGGAGCCTATGACTATATTACCAAGCCTTTTGACGTGGACGAACTCCGTTTGATCGTCAACCGAGCCCTTTCCACAAAAGCGCTCAAAGAGGAAAACCAGCGCTTATGGATGGAGGTGGACCGAAATTTTGGCTTTGATAATATTGTGGGGAAGAGCAAGGGAATGAAAGAAATATTTAAATTGGTGAAACAGGTGGCGGAGACCCGTTCAACCGTTCTGATCATGGGGGAAAGCGGGACAGGCAAAGAACTCATCTCCAAGGCCATCCATTACCATAGCCCCCGGAAAAATCATCCCTTTGTCACCATCAATTGCGCGGCGATTCCAGAGACGCTGATTGAGAGCGAATTGTTTGGCCATGAAAAGGGAGCCTTTACGAATGCCATCGAGAAGAAACTGGGTCGTTTTGAAGTTGCCCACCAGGGGACCCTGTTTCTTGACGAAATTGGCGAATTGAGCTTGATGACTCAGGCAAAAATCCTCAGGTTCCTCGAAGAGAAAGAGTTCAACCGTGTGGGAGGTTCAAAGACGATCAAAGTCGATGTGAGATTGATTACAGCGACGAATAAGGACCTGCCACAGCTCACCAAGAAAGGGCAGTTCCGGGAAGATCTCTACTACCGGATCAATGTGGTCCCCATCATTCTCCCTCCCTTACGGGAACGACAAGAGGATATCCCTTTATTGATCGACCATTTTATAAAGAAATTCAGCGAGGAGAATCAAAAAAACGTAAAAGGGATCAACAAAGAGGCATCAGAACTGATGATGAGCTATGAATGGCCCGGAAATGTCCGGGAACTGGAGAACCTGATCGAGCGGGTCATGGCCCTTACGAACAATGAGTGCATCCAGGCGGAAGAGCTCCCCCTTCCCGTCGTCAATCAATCCAAAACAAATGGTTTGCGCGAATCGGTATTGAGCGGCCAGATCTCCTTCTCAAAAGCGGAGGAGGAGTTCGAAAGGGAGATCATCATGGATGCATTAAGACGAGCCCATTTTGTTCAATCGCATGCCGCAGAAATTTTAGGGATCAGCCGGCGGATTTTAAAATATAAGATGGACAAACTTGGCATCCAGCAGCAGGAACGGGCGAAGCCATTTTCTTAAAAGCATTTTAAAAGAGTTGAAATCTTCACTTAATTATTAAGAGTCTCAAAATAGTCTATACATGGAAAACCAAAGGCTCAAAGACTCATAACCCCACCTACCCTCCCCTTATTTTAAGGGGAGGAATATCCCCCCTCTTAAATTAAGAGGGGGGAGGGGGAGTTATTTAATTGATAGACCCCTTTAAATTCATGCCAAAGAATGTCTATTCTATTATGAGACTGTTAATAACTTCAGCGACCGTCTTTATTGCTACCTGTTAAACCAGCCACCCTTTTTATTAGAGGCTATGGCGTAATTAGGTAATTCCCCAAAAATGTCATCCTGAACTTGGTTTCGAGTCGTACCGACTTGGTTCAGGATCTAATGAATCCCACCCATTACAAGACCTTGGTACGAAGTGATCCGCGGATGTGAATCAATAAATTCAGGGTGACAAAATAGTCATTACGGCACAGCCTCATTAAGAGGAGGTATAGAGGGTAAGTCTCACACAAACTTGAAAGCAATTTATTTTAAAAACGTCAACTTGTGTTCATTTTTGGACATCTCTCCAAGCAAAGTAATTATCTCCTATCTTAACATGTGATGTTAATTAATATAACCCTATAATATCAACATCTTGTAAAATTTAAATAATTTGATTTTTTAATTTCATTATGGCAGCCATTTTGCTTAATTAGCTTATCTATTTCATCCGATAGAGAGGAAAGAATAATGGAGACGAAAACCAATTCAGCGAATATTCTTATTGTGGATGATGAAATCGGCCCAAGAGAATCCTTAAGGATGATTTTGAAACCTCATTACAATATCTTCACAGCCGAAAATGGAAATTCCGCCATCCAACTACTCCAGCAAAATGAGGTGGATGTTGTCACACTGGATCTTAAGATGCCAGGAATGTCAGGAATCGATACACTTAAGGAGATCCGGTTGATCGCCCCTGATGTGATGGCCATCATCATCACCGGCTATGGCACCCTGAAGAGTGCAATCGAGGCCATCCGTTATGGGGTTTTTGATTATATTGCCAAACCGTTCAATGTCCCGGAGATCATGTCTATCATCGATAAATCGATTCAACGGAGGAAATTGAACCTCAAGGTCAAAGAGATGCTTGACCAGCGTCCGGATGTATCCAGTATTGAAAATCCACTGCCGGATTCCGGCTTTTCGTCACCTTCGGAGACGAAAGGGTTCATCGATTTGGGTACTGCAGCCCTGTCAAGTTCTCCGGAAAATCAAAACTGTCTGGAATTTTCGAAAGTCCTTGCCTTCACACTTGAGGAAAAGGATCCATACACATCAGGGCATTCTGAGCGCGTTTGTTACTATTCTGATATCATGTCCAAGAGACTGTCACTTAATCCGAAGGACAGAAACGAGATTAGAATTTCCTCCTACCTTCATGATATTGGAAAAATCGGTATTAGCAACCGTTTTATTAATAAGAAAGGGACCCTCTCTTCAACGGAATGGGCGATCATCAAACAACATACGCGAAAGTCGATCGAGCTCCTGGTGCCACTCAATCTTTCCCCCAACATCCTCTCCTATATTCAGCACCACCATGAACGGTTTGATGGAACAGGCTATCCGGACGGGTTATCTGCAGATCAAATTCCATTGGGAGCGAGAATCATTGCCATCGCCGATGCCTATGACAGCATGACTTCCGACCGGCCCTACCGTAAGCCCCTTTCCAATGGAGAAGCGAAGAACGAATTAATGAAATATTCCGGAAAACAGTTCGACCCTCAATTGGTCACAATCTTTCTCGATATTCTTAAGGAGATGGAAGAGGTATTCATGGTCAGAGATCATGCGAGGGTTCCTTCCATTTCGTATTGAGCGAAAAAGGAGCGTTCAATGAACCAGCTGATACGATGCATCACCTGCGATGAAATATTTTTGAGAACCCCCTTTGATCAATGGCCGGAATACGAATCCGTCATTGGCAGACCTCCAGAATCCTACCGGGCCATTGAAAGAGATGATTTTCAGTTTTTTTTAAAACATCACCAGAACCATCAGACTGAGACGCTAGACATTGTCGAAGACTCCTTTGTTAGCGAAAAACCTTATTCCGAGCCGATAAAAGTCTCCTATTTCAAAGCGACCAATGGAAGAGAGAAATTTGTAGTCAAGAAATTCAGGACGAGGATCAATGAACCCCTCACCTATCAATTGATCCATGGGGACTATTCATTAAAGCTTCTTCGGCTTGAAATTCAATCCAAAGAGATCGCCCAACAACTGGAAAGGGAACTGAAGACCCCCCCTCTTCCTCGGCCTAAAGTGGATGCATTTCTCAAATTGTATCGGCAGGTTCTTGAAACTATTGACATTAAGGCTCTTGAAAGAATCCCTGAAGATTCTCCGCATCCCCTTCAGATCGATTACAAGATAGACGAGATCAGCCTTGCTTATCTCTTAAGAAATTGCAGGAATATTTTTAAAGGGCAAGAGTATAAAGAGATCGAAGCGTTTATCCACCGTCACAAAGACGACGGAGTTTTATTATTGAAGGCAACCTACCAGATTCAAATCTCCGAAATCGCCAAATCAAAGAAAGAGGCTCTTTCCATCCAAAAAGCGGTAGAAGAAAAAAGAGTTGTAGAGAAAAAATAACCTCCCTCCCCTCTTGCTTCTTTCCATCAGACTTCTTTCCATCAGAATTGACAAGACAGAAGAAGTCTGTTATTTTTTTATTAACCAATGGACAGTCTGAGCCTGTAGGAGTGGAGCATGAGCGTTTCCTTAGTAAGTCATACCTTTTTTAATGTCTCGATGGGGATATATCTTCTCGCCTTTCTGGGTTATCTTATCGCGGCCGCCTCACAAAACAAGAAAATTGGAATTCTTCCCACCTCTTCTCTCATCATTGGATTGATCATTCATTCCATCGGCCTGGTCTTGCGCTGGCAGGAAACCCATCAGACAGGGTACGGTTATGTCCCTCTTTCCAATATGTACGAGTCCTTGGTCTTCTTTTCTTGGACAATCGTCCTGATCTATCTCATCATTGAGTTCAAATACAATCATAAGATTATCGGCGCTTTCGTCACCCCATTCGCTTTTCTTGCGCTCGCTCTCACCTCCATCATTCCCACCAATATCAAGCCAACGATTACCCCTTTGATGCCAGCTCTCCAGAGCAACTGGCTCACGATCCATGTGACCACCTGTTTTTTCGGGTATGCGGCATTCGCCGTCTCCTTTGGCATTAGCATCCTCTATCTCATTCGAGATAGGAAGGGAGTTAGAGAAGAAGGGGGCAAGTGGCTGCCCTCCCTTTCCATTCTCGATGAGATTAACTACAAATCGATTGTGATTGGATTTCCCATGTTGAGCTTGGGCATCATCACAGGAGCGGCATGGGCGAATTATGCATGGGGAAGTTACTGGAGCTGGGATCCAAAAGAGACCTGGTCGTTGATCACCTGGTTTATTTATGCGGCCTTCTTACATGCACGGATCACAAAGGACTGGAGGGGAAGAAAAGCGGCCATCCTTTCCATTATAGGGTTTGTGGCAGTGATGTTCACTTATTTTGGAGTGAATTATATCCTTTCCGGGCTACATAGCTACGCCTAATTCTCTTAAACAAACGTTTGTCGTTATCGAAGCTCGTATCGATACTCGTTTGTCGAAATTGGAGGCTCGTCTTTTTCTAGCATCGAGCTTCGTGCTTCTAACTTCGATACGAGCATCGTCACCGATAGCCGATTAACTTCTGGTTGTTATAGCTTATACAACTCCTCGTCATACATGTGAACCCAGTTTCTCTTCAGGACCTGGGTTGCCTCTTCCATCTTATCCGTGCCCACGATGAGCACTGTTTTTTCACCCCTTCCCAGGCAGGTATAGAGGTAATTGACGTTGATTCCGACCTCTTTGAGAGGCTTGAGCACTGCATTGAGACCGCCGGGATGATTGGGCGCCTCAATGGCGAGAACTTCGGTAACCTTAATCGAATAACCGTGCGTCCTTAAGACGTTGACCGCCTTTTCAGGGTCACTGGGGACAAACCGTATAGCGCTGACATCCGAGGCGTCAACAACACTCACCGCAATAATATTAATTCCGTTTTCTCCCAAATATTCGCTCATTTCAGCGAGTTTTCCGGGGACGTTTTCGAGGCTGACGGAAATCTGTTTGACAGGCATGGATCGCCTCCTTCTCTTATTGCAAATAATTGTATCCCAGCATCAAAGCGGATTCGTTCAGTTTGAAGACAGATGGGTTTTTTTGTCCGAAAGTCTCTTTCAATGCACGAGTCATGGTTCCGAGGGATACCAGGCCGGTCTTTTTAATGAGCGCCCCTATCATAATGATATTCATCACCTTGTCGCTCTTGATCTGCTTGGCCAATTCATTCAGGGGAATTTCGAAAATTTCGATGTCCCCTCGAATGGGTTTTGTCTCGATCATGCTTGAATTTAAAAAGACGGTCCCTCCCGACTGAATCTGGTTTTGAAAACGGATGAGGGAGGGCTGGTTCATGAAGACCGCAAAATCTGGCTCCGAGGCAACCGGTGATGCAATCTCCTCGCTGGAGATGACGACCGTACAGTTGGCCGTTCCTCCCCGCACCTCTGCTCCATAGGAAGGCAGGCAGGTGACGTTCTTCTCCTCGTACATGCCGGCCATGGCAAAGAGGTATCCCATCATGATCACGCCCTGGCCACCAAATCCGGAAAAAATCATTTTAACGTGCATCGCTTTTATCTCCGGTGACGTCCTTTAACACACCAAGAGGAAAATGTTTTGTCATTACGTCATCCATCCATTTGACCGCTTGTACCGGGCTCTTCTTCCAGTTGGTGGGGCAACTAGAGAGAATCTCCACAAGCGAAAACCCTCGCCCCTCTAATTGAATGCGGAAAGCTTTGGCAATGGCTTTCTTCGTCTTTAAAATATTGGCGGGGGTGTCAACCGCCGTCCGCTCGATATAGGCGCTGCCTCTGGCAAGAGAGAGCATCTCGCTCAGGTTGATCGGAAAACCGTCCCTGTTTTCCTTCCTTCCTCCAAGAGAAGTGGTCGTGTGCTGCCCCAGGATGGTCGTGGGGGCCATCTGGCCGCCTGTCATCCCATAGACGCCATTGTTGACAAATACGGTCGTGATATTTTCACCCCGTGCAGCAGCATGAATTGTTTCGGCCGTGCCAATGGCCGCAATGTCTCCATCTCCCTGATAGGTAAAGACAAGCCTGTCCGGAAGCGCCCTTTTCAATCCAGTGGCCACCGCTGCCGCCCTTCCATGAGAAGCCTCTCCCATGTCCACATCAAAATAGAAATACGCCAGAACCGCACATCCGGCCGGAGGGACACCGATCGTTTTCTCCTGGAGATTCATCTCATCAATCACCTCTCCGATGAGGCGGTGAATAATGCTATGGCCGCATCCCGGGCAGTAATGAAAATAGGCTTTCTTAATTGACTTTGGTCTGGTGAATACTTTTTTCATTTCAGGATCCTATATCAACGTTTTTCGTCCATGGGTGTCGATCCCGTAGGGTTGAACGGAAAATATTGAAAGGCGAACAACGTAACCTTTTCAAAACGATACGGGCTTCGTAACCTTATCCTTGCCCGAGGTTATTTCAGCCTTTTCTGGTAATATTGACTGGAGATGACCCTCGCAATCTCAAGGGGGATAGGAATCACCCCTCCCGGGCGGCCGTAAAAATGGACTTCCGCCGCTCCCTCGAGAGCAATCCGAACATCTTCCACCATCTGCCCCATATTCATCTCAAAGACGAAAAAATACTTGGTCTTCTTTGCCAATTCCCGGATAGCTCCAGATGGAAAAGGCCAGAGAGAAATGGGTCGGATCAGTCCCACCTTGAGCCCTTCATCCCTGAGACGCTTGATGGCACCCTTGGCAATTCTTGCAGCGATCCCAAAAGCGACCACGATCATCTTAGCGTCTTCGGTGAAGTACGACTCCCATTTGACCTCTTCTTTTGAAACCCTCTCATACTTCCGCATGAGCTTCCAATTATGCTCCTCCTCCTGGAGGGGATCCAGGATGAGGGAACGGATAAAACGACTTGGCCTTCCCTTGGCGCCGGTGAGGGTCCAGTCCTTATGGGGAAGCTTTTTTAATGGGATCTCCGGAGGAAGCTCTACGGGCTCCATCATCTGCCCCAGCATCCCATCCCCGAGGATGACCACCGTGATCCTGTACTTATCCGCAAGATCGAATCCCTCATACGTCAGGTTAGCGAGTTCCTGGCAGGAACTCGGAGCGAAAACAATGGTCCGGTAATCTCCATGGCCTCCTCCACGGGTGGCCTGGAAGTAATCGGATTGTGCCGGTGCAATGTTGCCGAGGCCTGGACCTCCCCGGGTCATGTTGACAACGACCGCTGGTAATTCCAACGCACATAGAAAGGAGATGCCTTCCTGTTTCAGGCTGACTCCAGGCCCTGAGGAAGAGGTCATCACACGTCCTCCAGCCATGCTGGCGCCAATCACCATATGGATGGAGGCGATTTCACTTTCGGCCTGAATGAAAACACCTCCCTCAATGGCCGCAAGCCTTTCGGACATATACTCTGGAATTTCGTTTTGAGGGGTAATCGGATAACCGAAATAGTAGCGGCATCCGGCCCTGACAGCCGCCTCGGCAACGACATGATTCCCACGCATCAACACTTTAGCCACGGTAAACCTCAATCGCAATTTCCGGACAGACAATGGCGCAAAGGGAGCATCCGCTGCATTTCTTGCCCTCTTTTTTCATGTTTTTTTCAGTAAACTGGGCGAACCTGTATCCCTTCTGGTTCAATCGTTCAGAGGGCTCGATCAATTTATGAGGACAGACGGAAATACAAAGCTGACAGTCTTTGCATAACTCTAGATCGATTTCAATCATTCCCGACGGCAAGATTTTTCCTCCGGCGCTATTAATTAGAGAATGTCCATTAACTAATTGTTTCAAGAAAGATGTCATTTCCCGCTAAGGCGGGGAATCCAGTTCTTTCAAGGGCTTCTGGATGCCCCGATTTAATCGGGGCATGACGGACAAACTGATTTTATAAACAGATACTAACTAACAAAATTTCTTGACCTGGTATTTTAAATATTATAAATTTAATTTAATACAAAATCAAATAGCCCCGGAGTCAAAGATGGATTCTTCGTTAATACGCCTTGTTCAGGAACCAAAACGGCTCATTATGATCGGAGGAAAGGGGGGGGTAGGCAAGTCCACCTGCGCCTCATCGATTGCGCTCCATTTTGCCCTTCAGGGAAAGAAGACGCTCATTATATCGAGCGATCCAACCCCTTCCCTCTCTGATATCTTTGAGACGGAGATCGGAGACCAGGAAACACCCATTAAAGGAGTTCAACATCTCTACGGGATTGAGATTAGCTCTGATGTCGTTCTAAAGAAATGGAAGGAACGGTTCGGCCCTGAAATCTTCGAGGTGGTCTCCTCTTTTGCTTCGGTCGATTATGATTTTGTTGAGTATATCGGCGGCGCGCCTGGCATTGAAGAGGAGTACATGCTCAATTATATTCTTGAGCTGGTTGAGAGCGGGCAGTACGATCTGGTGGTTTGGGATACAGCTCCGGCAGGGCACACCTTGAGGTTATTACATCTTCCCCAGATATTCCTAAGACACCTTGAAGCGGCGACTAAATTCTATATGAATTTATATAGTTATTTTGAAAAGTTCAAGGAAAGTGTGAAGTTAAAAAAGGGAAAACGTACCCTGTTAGAGATCATCAGCGGATGGGAAAATCTGGCTGAAAAAGTGGTCAACTTCATCAGGGATACCGAGAAGACGGACTTCATCATCGTCACTATTCCCGAAGCGCTCGGGGTCAGACAGACTGAAAGGATCATTCGAGATTTTGACGCATATCAGCTTAAGGTCAACCATCTGATTATCAATTATGTGATCCAGGAAGCCGATTGTGAGTTTCACCGGCTGAGAAAAGAGATGCAACAAGGTTACATCCATATCCTGAGGGAACAATACGCATCAAGAATTCGGCTGATTGAGCTTCCCCTCCTCTCCCATGAGATCAGAGGAGTGGAAAGAATCAACAAAATATCTCAGATCCTTTTCAAACCCTGAGTTCGCCTGAGGAGGCATGAACATGTCAATATTATCGAATCGAGCCAAAAGTTTAAAACCCTCCCCTACCCTTGCTATCAATGCAAAAGCAAAGTCGATGCAGGCACAGGGAATCCACGTCATCAGTTTTGGCGCTGGTGAGCCTGACTTCGATACCCCCCAGAATATTAAGGCAGCGGCTGTTAAAGCGATTGAAGAGGGATTTACCAAATATACGCCTGTTGGTGGAGCAGATGAACTTAAAGATGCGGTCATTAAAAAGTTTCAAAGAGACAACGGAATAACTTACAAGCGATCCGAGATCATTGCTTCCTGCGGCGGCAAACACTCGTTCTACAACCTGGCGCAGGCCATTTTCGACGTTGGAGATGAGGTGATCGTGCCTGCCCCTTACTGGGTTTCCTATCCTCCCATGGTGGCTTTAGCCGGAGCCACGCCGGTCATCGTCGAAACGAAGGAAGAAAACGGGTTCACCCTGTCGATGGAAGGCTTGAAAAAGGCGATCACCCCAAAGACGAAAGCCTTAATCCTCAACACCCCTTCCAATCCTACTGGAGGCGCCTATACCAAAGAAAAACTGGAACAGATTGCAGAGATAGCTCTTTCGCATAACATCTTTGTGATCTCTGACGAAATCTATGAGAAGATCGTCTATGATGGTTTCAAATTTATCAGCATTGCCTCACTCGATGAGGAGATTAAGAAGAAGACGATTATCGTCCACGGGGTTGCCAAGACCTATGCCATGACAGGATGGAGAATCGGGTATACGGCAGGGCCTGAAGAAATCATCTCTGCGATGAACAATATCCAGAGTCAGAGTACCTCCAACCCCACCTCCATTGCCCAGAAGGCCTCTGTGGAGGCTCTTGCAGGTTCTCAGGAGACAGTTTCTAAAATGGTGGCTGCATTCCAAGAAAGACGGAACTATATTGTGGATCGTCTTAATAAGATGCCAGGTGTCTCCTGCTTTAAGCCCATTGGCGCATTTTACGTCTTTCCCAACTTTTCTTCGTATTACGGAAAGTCCTATGAAGGGAAGAAGTTTTCGAACTCGACAGAGCTGGCTGACTACTTCCTCGGAGTTGCCCGCGTGGCCGTTGTTCCGGGTGTCGAATTCGGAGCCGATCCATTTGAGAGGCTTTCTTATGCGACTTCCATGGAAGATATCAAGGAGGGATTGAATCGGATCGAAGAGGCTCTTAAAAAACTCGTCTGAAATAGTCGTTTAGAATGGAGCGGTGGTCGAAGACGATCTCGTCTGGTAGGTTCGATTCATTAAAAATTCCGATTTCGGCAGCATCATCCTTGGCATTAGGTTTTCCATCAGCCTTTGCTATATAAACCGTTGAAATACTATGGTGTCTTGGGTCCCTTCTGGGGTCGGAATAGGTGTGAAGTTGTTTGTTAAGTTTTACATCTAAATCAGTTTCCTCCTTTGCCTCACGGATAGCTGCCTCTTCTAATGACTCCCCGTAATCAACGAACCCTCCTGGCAGCGCCCACCCATAAGGTGGGTTTTTACGCCTGATCAAAATGACCCCCTTGGATTCGATCTCGATGATGATATCCACCGTGAGCAAAGGGTTTTTGTAAACTCCCATCTCATTCCCACAGATTGAACATTGAATAGTTTTTTTGATCAAATCTCTAACCTTTTGTTAGGGTAAATAATGTCAAATTGCAAAGTTCAAATTCCAAATTAAATCCAAAGTTCAAACTTAAAAAAAGAAATTTGACATTCCTTTGGTATTTGAACTTTGATACTTGAAATTAGCTTTTCTTGATCAGGTATTTCCTAAGCATATCGAGGGCGATGATGGACGCCCTCTCCCGAACCATCCAGAGCTCACCGCCCAGAGAATAGGACTGCCTTTCAATCCCCTCGTCTGAAGCAATGGAATAGAAGGTCTCCATCCTGTATTCCCCCTTGCCCTGGTCCTCTGTTGCCTGCCCATGGATGGCAAGCCCAAGCGTTGTCTTTAACTCCTCTCTTGCCCGTGCAGAAAGCCTATCATTAAACGTTTGAGGATCGGTTTGGAGTGCGCAAACCTCATCTTCTGAGATGTTTAAAAAACCGGCTTTGGATCTCTCTGTTGGAAGGACCAACCCCTGATTGAAGGAGTTGTTTCCCGTGCTACCTAATTTTTGAGAGATGATTCCGCTCGTAAAAGTTTCAACAACCGATAGTGTGATATTGAGCCTTTCCATCTCCTTCGTCACATTTCCGTGAAGGGTTTCATCGTTTACCCCATAGATCAGAGTTCCAAGGCGTTCTCTGATTTTGTTTTCCATTGTTGCAATGAGCGATGAGGCTTCCTGAGGGTTGTCCCCCTTAGCCGTAATCCTGATTTTGATATCTCCAATGGAGGCAAGCGTTCCCACCAAAGGATTCTGATTCTGCTTCATCAGGTCTTTAATTTGAAGGCCGATGGCGCTTTCTCCGAGGCCGCAAGCGCGCAGGACTTTGTATTGAATGATCCGGCTTTCCAGCTCAAATCGTCTTCGCAGGTAAGGGATCACAGAATGCTCCATTAAGTATTCCATTTCTGCGGGGACGCCAGGGATGGAGAGAATGGCTCCGTTGGAATATTCTACGATAAACCCGGGAGCGGTCCCCTTGGGGTTTTCAATAGGAATGCCTCCTTCTGGAATGAAAGCCTGTTTCCGGTTGTTGTCCGACATTTTGAACCCGCGTTTTTTGAAGATGGCCTCGATCTGTTCCATGAGGTGCGGCTGGAATTGAAGCGGCCGGTTAAAGAACTCTGCAACGGCTTCGCGGGTGAGGTCATCCTCGGTTGGGCCAATGCCTCCGGTGGTGATGATGATATTGGACCTACTGATGGCTCCGCTGATGACTTCCTTCATCCGCTGGAAGTCATCTCCAACGGTCGCTGTCTGAACAAGTTCTATACCGTTTTCCGATAATCGTTTGGCTATGTAGGACGAATTCGTATCGATGATTTGCCCTAAGAGAAGTTCAGATCCAATGGCAATGATTTCAGCTTTCATAGATGGTGATATGATAAAACTTGCTGAATCATAACATTCTAAACCAAACTTGGCAAAAACGATTGCTAAAAAATATGGAGAGTTTTAAATTAAGGAAGAGAGAAAGGCAAGAAGGTCAGAGCCTATACGGGTTGTTGCCCAAATTGATATTATGCTTCGATCCCGCACTTTGTGGAACATGGTCGGAAATGTTACATATTTTCAATAACAAACCGTTCGCCCTGAGTCCCGCCGTAGCAGAGATCGAAGGGTAAACGGTGTTTTGGGCAACAGCCCATATAAAATTTACATACTATGACAATATGTCTGAAACTTATTTAATAGGTGAGTTAGAGAAAGAGTTAAAACATTTGTAGAAAATCTTCAAGAAACTTACGGCTTCTCTGATCAAGTTCATCGAATTTTATGCCCGCTTCATTCTCTCTTGCAGAAGCCCAGATAACTTCCCCTCGGCCTTTCAGTTTAAAAAAATCTTCGTACGTTTCGAAAAATATCTCTTTTCCAGATCGAAATATATCCTTTATTTTCAATGGGTTATCTGCTTTCAACTTAAATCCGCCTTTAGATATGTTTTGAATCCACGCAGAAATAAAAGGCTCCTTAGCCGATGCTCGAATCGAGACTTTTGTTTCAAGGTTGATTCTCGGATATTCACGTTTTTCGGGATATTCGTTCTGGATGAGATTCATCTCCTTATGTCCTTATGAAATATGATAACTTAAAAATTTTTTAATTAATATTAATTTTAGCAATTAATATGCCAAGATGGCATTAATACAAACGCATTAAAACTTTTACATGTCATTGCGAGCCCAAAGGGCGCGACAATCTCGTCTTTTATGAGATTGCGGAGCCTGTTCCGAGCAAGGCGAAGAAACTCCGGGTTTGCTTCGGCTTTGCCTCGCAACCGCTCCACTCCTCGCAATGGCAATTTATATATAGCGTTTGCAATGGAGGTCGTTACCCTGTCAAGCGCCCCTGGGGTGACTCGAACACCCGGCACACGGATTAGGAATCCGTTGCTCTATCCACCTGAGCTACAGGGGCTTATGGAATTAACATTATGATTTTAAAATTATTTCGTCAAGATGTTTTTTTGAGAAAATTCCATTGGTACGAAATGAGGGAGGAAGTGCTCTTGAAATTGGCTGGCCGAAATCCTTAAGTGGGACAATCAAACAATGCCGCCTGTTCGATTATCAATCATTACCTTAACAAAAAATATTTTACTGATATCCAAATTACTCCCTAAAACTTTTTCCACCCAATTCATAATCGATTCGGGGGTAATCCGTTGAGGGCCCTTTCTTCGTTCAGGAAGAATCCCAATCAATTGACACTGGTCGGTATCATCTCTATAATAGAATTCATAGGCTAACATATCTTCCATACCCCTTTTAACCCGTTAGAAAGCCCCGCAGCTTTACTGCGGGGCTTTCTAACAGGGTTTACTCGACTATGCAGAATGACCCGCCCGGATGGATTCATAATAGACGATCTTCCTTCTTTCAACGGGAAATTTCAAAGAAATGGTGGTCCTTTCTTTTTTCGTATCTATACCAAATTCCATGATCCCTCGATTTTTATTGACCATTTCTTGAATAAGTTTCAACTCAAAATCAACGATTCCACTCTGTTTTCCAGAGGATGAGTATTTTAAAATTGTTTCAAGGGAGTCTACTGTTTTTCTGCAGCCATCAAAGAGAATGGAGATCTCAATGTATTTCCCTTTCTCCATAGGCAAGACATTACTCTCCCGTGATTCTCTCTGCAGCATAAATGGTCGGGTGATAATGCCGATACGTCCACTCAGAGGCATCCATCCCATGGCATACCTCAGGGTGGAGTCCAAGATATATCTGAGATGTTCATCCAGAGCGGTCGTTTCAGGAAGGTTTTCTTCGAATTTTCGAAACACTCGAATTTTTTTTCCTTCGATCTGAAGTTTATGATGACTTAATATTTCTTCGATGAGCGTGTGGACTGTATTTGTTTTTTCAATCATGTGATTGACTTTGATATAATTGGAGATGCAGCTTAACGCCAGGTCCACCTTCCCGATCTCCTCATCGATGATATAATGGAAATGATCGCCAAAGGTCTTGTCGGAAAATTTTCCTCGGGAGAGTTGCGCAATATTTTTAATGGATCCGAGAGAATGTTCGATTCGTTGAATCAACTCGACGAGAATCGAGAAGAGAAAGGAACCGTTTCGTTCATCCGACAAAAGAATGTTTTTAAATTCTTGTAGGTCAATGTGTCCTTGGCCAAAGATAGAATCGGACAAATCTTTTTCGGTATTAAAGATGGAATTTCTTTGCATGGCGGTTTTTAAGTTTGGATTATAAATAATAAAGCAATTTTAATACCACATTTCTGGCCAGCCTATAACTACTTAGAATCATTTAGTTTAATGATAAATCAATAATTATAGTATATCAATATATTGGAAAGCATTTTCCTAAAATATCCCAACTGTTTCCTTTAAAAATGGAAAATATTTACCCCCTTAGAAAGCCCCGCTGCTTGCCCCGTGCAAAGCTCTTCTTGTGTAGTGCGTCTAACGTTTCTTTCCATAATCCGTTCACCCTGAGCCAGTCGAAGGGTGAATCATATCGACGGGTTCCGTTCATGGTTCGACAGGCTCACCACGAACGGACTGCAAAGGAATTTATGACGCACTACGCTAACGGGGTTTATTTATTCAACTGTAAAAAATATTTCTAAGGTTAAGAGAACTTCTAAAAATGTCATTCCGGTCTCGATCTTCATCGGGAGAATCCAGAAACTCTTGATATGATTGGACTCCGGTCGTTGCGACTCGAAACCGAGGGGATTTTATGATGATTCTTTTGATCCATTGACTCATATATCTCTTCTTTTCAAAAACCTAAATTGATACGAGATTTCCTGTTATTTAATTAAGTCGAGCGTTGCCTTTGCTTCTTCTACCCCGGGGAATTTTGGATTCAATTCGAGCGCCTTTGTCAGTTCCTTTTTGGCATTCACCTTATCGCCGTTTTTAAAATAGGCCATGCCCAAATGGTATCTCACGACGGGATTGTCCGGAACCTTCTCCTTTGCCTCCTGCAAATAACCGACGGCGCGGCTAAAGACGTTCTTCTTATAATAAGCCCATCCAATGGTATCCGAGATATTCGGATCCTCGGGGAACTGCCGCTTCGCTTCCTGCGCTAAATTAAGCGCTTCGTCAACATTCCCTCCATGCTCTAAATAGAGGTAGGCAAGGTTATTGGCAGCGGGCGCAAATTTCGGATTGATCTTCAAAACCTTCTCATAATATTCTTTCGCTTTGTCGTATTTTTTCTGGGTGTCATAAATCAATCCGAGCCCCATGTGGGCGGATAACGAATCGGGCGCCTTTTGAATGGCCGTGTTGAATTCTTCGATGGCCTTCTCTGTCAAATTCTGCCGGACATAAAAACTGGCCAGCGAGGTATAGAACCCCGAAACATTGGGATTGATCTCGATGGCCTTTTTGTAATGACTCTCGGCTTTGGACAAATCTTTATTCACTTCATACAGCCGCCCCAGCATATTATAGAAGAAAGGATATTGCGGCGAAATTTTAATCTGTGCTTCCACCCTTTCGACCGCCTTCCTGTTCTCCTTCTGGTTCATATAGATGACAGCGATCAGGTTGAGACTCTCCAGAAAATTAGGCTGGATCGACAGAGCCTTCTCAAGCTGAATTAACGCCTCTTTCTCCTTCTTTTGCACCAGAAGGAGGCGGCCCTTTTGATAATAACCGGCAGGATGATTGGGGGCGATCTGAATCGCTTCTTCGAAAGATTGGCCGGCTTTCTGGAGGTCCTTCTTAAGAAGATAAGCATTCCCAAGGATTAAATGGGCCTGGATCGATTTTGGGTCGCTCTTTAAAACCTCTTGGGCCTCTCCGACCGCCAGATCGAAAGAGCCAGCACCGAGATGAATATCGGCGAGCAGCAATCTCGACTGGGTCGCATTCGGATTCAGCTTAACTGCCTCGGTGAATTCGTTCTTGGCCTGCTGGACGTCTTTATTCCCGAGATGGGCCAGGCCAAGGAAATGGTGTCCTATGGAAGATTTTGGATTTTCCTTAAGATACGATTGAAAGAGATGGATCCCGTCATTAAACTCCCTCTTGGCCAGATGAAGCCTGCCCTTGAGGAAAAAGCCGTCGTGGCTCTTCGGGTTGATTTCAAGAATCTTTGCCACCGTCTCCGAGGCTTTATCATATTGACTATCGTTCAAATAGGCTTCGGCAAGCTTCGCTCTGGCCGGAATATTCTTCTCGTCGGTGTCGATCCCTTTCTGGTAGGCCTCGACGGCCTTGTCCTTTTTTCCCCAGATCAAATAGAAGTCTCCCAGGTGAATCCTCGAAGAAATTTTTTTGGGTTCAACTTCGATCGCCCTTAAAAACTGCTTTTCCGCATCCTCCATTCGTTTCAAAGAGGTATAATAATTTCCAAGGGCGATAAAAGTATCCGATTCTTTGGGGCTGATTTTTGTCGCTTCAATCAATTCAGCCTCAGCCAGCTCCGCCTTCCCCGTCCTCCGGTAAAACTCGCTTAACGCAAACCGCGCTCTGATTGATTTTTCATCAACTTTGATTGCCTCCTTAAAGGCTTTCTCCGCCTGCGGAAAATCCTTTTTAAGGATATAAAGGTTTGCCAGGTGAAGATAGGTCTCGATCTTTTTGGGATCCAGCTCGATGGCCTTTTTGGCCTCCGCGATGGCTTTATCCGGTTTTTTTTCCGCAACGTAAATGGAGCTCATTAAAAGACGGGCCGAAGCGTTGTTGGGTTCTTTGCCAATGGCTTTCTCCGCCTGCTCCCTTGCTTTCTGTATCTCCCTCGATAAAAGATAGAGACTTCCGAGCTGGATCCGGGCATCGGACAGGTCAGGGTTTAAATCCACACTCTTCGTAAACTCGGAAAAGGCCTCCCGGGCTTGCCCCACTCTCAAGTGGGCAAGCCCCAGCTTATAGCGGGCATTGGCGTCTTTGGGCTCAATCTGGATCACATTCTTGTATTCGATGACGGCTTCCCTGAACTTGTTTTCGGAGTAATACTTCTCCGCCCTCTTCCAATGCTTCTCTCGTTTGGCCTCTTTGCTGCATCCTATGAATCCCGAAAGGATAAATAAAAAAAGTAATGTATAAATGATTCCTGCCCATTTTTTACTCAAAGAATGCATCATAACCTCCTTCTTATTCGTGAGTCGCAAATCGTAAGGTGATAACCCTTTTGAATAAAGTTTCTACACCCAATACCTATACCCTTTACTCTCAATAACCCGAAACGAACTACAGGTTGTGTTATCCGCAACACTGCAGCACTTTAGAACTTCTATCCTACTCCTTAAATTCACCCGAATCCACCCATTCTTTTTTCAGAACCGACCAGAAGTCTTCAGCCAGTCCTTTCAGTACATATTCATAAGGCAACCATCCATACCCTTTTTCTCCCCATCCCTTTCCCCAGGAGTTACGGATGAGAAGGGCGCCTGTGGTTTCAACCTTGCCGTACCTGTTTTTAATCTTCATCTTGTCATCATAGCCCACGGCGACGATCGCATGACCGCCTTCGATCTTCTCCCTGGGTGACGGAAAAGGAATCCTGCCGGCGCTCTCTGCCTGTTCGATAGAATTATAAACAGTAAACCCGAACATCGCCGGATGGCCTTTGGAAAGATAGCTCTTCACCTCCTGAAGAATCGCCTCAGCTTTTTTACCCGGCGGGTCATGCCGGTAATACTTGATCGTCTGATAATTCTGGGCATAGGCATAGCAGAAAGCAGGAGGCTCCTGGTCAAACCGCTTTTCAACATCCGCATAAGGCCAGTACTCTTCGGGCGGCACCCCGAAGAGCACCATGGCGCCCATGGTCGTCCGGAGATAGGCCCCAGTATCCCCCTTCATCTTCATCAGGTTCCGTGTAACCTTATAGAGAAAGAGGCGTGAGGCGTCGATGTGTCTCTTGAAGGATTTTCTTTCGTAATACTCGATGATCCCCGCTCCCGCATGAGCCGTGCAGGAGCCGATCGGACCCTGGTCCTCAATCGATGAACACCATTCCCTCAGATCAACGGACGCAGGAAGGCTCTTGTTTTTTGATCCCCGCAGTGAAGAGGGCAAAAGAACCTTCACTTCCTCTGTTTTCTCTGTGTAATCCCGTAAATCCGGATAATCCGGAATCCACCCCATCCCATATTTTTTTATCGGATCCATGGCTCTCCTCTCTCAAATTCTTGCCGATTTCTCTCAAACTCCTTCTTACTGGCATACAATCATAAACCATCAAAAATGTCAAATCCATCTCCAAATCTCTCAGTTGACAAAAGAAAGGACTTCATTTAGAATGAGGTCAAAATGATTTAAAAGGGAGGTCATAATGAGCAATTTGGAGTATAGCGTTGCAGAGGCCAAAAAACATTTTTCGGAATTATTGGGTCGCGTTGCCTATGGAAGGGAGCGTATTACCATAGCAAAGCGAGGGAAACCCTTAGCCATGCTTGTACCTCCTGTTGCGGAACCAGGCTCGGATCATCCCTGCAAAGTTGAAGGGTGGTTAGAAAACAGCGACCCTTTCTTTAAGATTGTGAACCAAATTGTTAAGAATCGTCAAAAACATTATCCCAGAACTATAAAGTCAAAGAAAGGATGATCGATGTACTTAGTAGATACGAACGTCTTAAGTGAACTCATCAAGAGAAACCCTAATCCCAAATTTATATCCAAGCTCCGGACCATACCTACGGATGCTCTCTTCTCGGCCAGCATTTGTATTATGGAGCTGAGGTATGGGGCAATAAAGCGGGGAGAGCCTGCAGACCTCTGGGCAAAGATTGAGCAACAAATCCTCCCGAAAATTAGGATATTGCCTTTCTCATACAAGGAAGCCATCAAGGCAGGTGATGTGATCCATCATTTATATACGATTGGACAACCCATTGGAATTGAAGATATCATGATCGCTTCGATTGCTCTTTCCAATGGCTTAACAGTAGTCAGCGCCAATATCAAACATTTTTCCCGTGTTCTCGGTTTGAAGACTGAAAATTGGCTCGAATAGTTGACTTCAGCCTTCTCAAACATTCCCCCACTTCAATGAGATTCCATAGCCTTCGAAACCATCGGCGCTAAATTATCGGCTATTCGTTCGCAATATTTGTATCCATTTATGCAGACTGTCTGTAATGCTTACAGGTTCATTTATTTCAAAAGTTTAATGTTTTCAGCTAATTAGAAAACGATCAATTATATTGTCGGTTTGCTTTACAAATTCTCTGACATTTCAAATTTTGAAGCTACGCAACTTATTGAAAAGATAAGATTTTTATTTTCCTTTTCATGGTATAGGTTTTGCTTGCTAATTGTTGGTAAAATTATCCCCCACCGGAAAAGAGAAAAATTTTGGTCGCCTACGAATTCTACACGACGGACGATATTGGTAATACCCACCTTATTGGAATTTTGCCTGAGCGAAGAAAAGATATGGAAAGAATCAGCGATGAATCCGTCATGAACTGGATCAAAAAAGTCATCGGCAATGGAAATATAGAAGACCATATCTTTTTCCACCAGGTCAAAATCGAATAAGCATTCTTTTTTCAGGTAAAAAAAAAGCCGCTTAAAAAGCGGCTTTTTTTATGATCTTTCGATATTTGATAATCTCTTATTTCTTACGCCGACGAGCAACCAACCCCAACCCCAGCAACCCAGTCCCTAACAGAAGGAGGGTGGAAGGTTCGGGAACTGTTCCCACCAAGACCAACTGATCTTGTTGTAAATTTCCAGGATTTGTACTGGTTACATTCAAAACAGCTACAGGATAAGTCCAATCATTGTTAACCAAGGGATCAGAAAATTGGGCTAAGACCAAGTTTCTGAATTCATTCCCACTACCTGGATCAGTGCCATCGCCTTCCAGCCACCAGAACGTTGTTTGGAGTGCACCGGCATCTGCACTTCGAACAGAACCTGTATAGTCGTAGCCACTAAGTTGCCCTGTTGCAAACATGTAATATAACCACGCGGTCCCGACAGAAATCGGGTCCCCCGCTGGACCAACCCCTCCATTTAATGCTCTATCATTTATTGCCACATTATAGGTTGTACCCGGCGTAAAAAATTCGCCTGCTTCCAAGCAGAAGGTTTGAAAACTTGGATTGTAACTCACATTTCCTATGTCCCGGGCTAATGGAGAATAATAGTTCCAATATACATTCAAATCAGGCCCAATTGATGGAGAATCCATTATCCTTAAAGTGAATTCCCCCCCATTTGAAGATGAATAACCACTCTGCTGGTAGAGCTGTATTTGATCAGCCACGGCAAATGGGACAATTATTATAGAAATAATAAATTGAAGTGCCATACCGAAAAGAAACTTTTTCATTTTCATCCTCCTCTTTAAATCACTACTTTCCATGGGCTGCCTTATATATATCAATTTGCATGCCAAAAAACATAAACTTGATAAATTACATGCTTCATAATAACTATTTAATATTCCTATTGAATTTTATATTTTGCTGAGGCGGCCTTTTTCTTTAATTTTAAAAGAATGTAAAAAATACTGACAATACGGATAAATAATAAGAGAATATTGAGAAATGCAAATATATTTCTTTTAAAAACAATATGTTACTAGCATTTTTACGCCATTTTACAGTTGTAAGATTTTCCGACGGTTTAACAAGTTTTAAGTGACCAGTGTTAAGTGTTGAGTTTCACACCCCGAGTTTACTTTTCGCTTCATACTTGACACTTCAACACTCAACACTAACAACTACTTCTCAATTCCCAACTTCTCCATCAATTCGTACAGCGTGGGGCGACTGATTCCTAACTCTTCGGCAGCCTTGGTCATGTTCCCTTTATTCCTGCCTAATGCTCTTTGAATCATGTCCTTCTCCACCGCCTCTCTGGCTCCCTTCAGCCCTTGCCCTTCATACCTTTCATAAGGAGACTCAAATTCCAGGTCGCCGTGGGTCACCTTCTGTCCTTCCGCCATGATGACCGCCCTTTTTACCCGGTTTTCAAGCTCTCTAACATTTCCGGGCCATGTATAGGTCTTAATGGCTTGAATTGCCTGAGGAGTATATCCGGTGATTTTTTTTCCGCTCTCATTGGCATACTTTCGTAATAATGCGGTTGCAAGAAGCAACGCGTCTCCTTCACGTTCACGTAGAGGCGGCAAAGAAATCGTCATGACTCCAAGGCGATAATAAAGGTCTTCACGAAACTTCCCCCCACTGAGGGCCTGCTTCAAATCCCTATTCGTAGCTGCAAGAACACGAGTGTCCACTTCGATCTCTTCCCTTCCACCGACCCGCTCGATCTTCTGCTCCTGGAGGAATCTGAGAAGTTTTACCTGCAGCGGCAGTGAAAGCTCTCCGATTTCATCCAGAAAAAGGGTCCCCTTTTGAGCCATCTCAAAACGGCCTTTGCGCTGGATATGGGCGCCGGTAAACGCTCCCTTTTCATGTCCGAAGAGCTCGCTTTCAAGCAGACTTTCAGGGATGGCGCTGCAATTGATTACAATAAAAGGGTAACCCTTCCTCGAGCTATTCAGGTGAATCGCCTTGGCCACTAATTCCTTGCCCGTTCCGCTCTCTCCTGCGATTAGAACAGGTACATCAGTCGTAGCCACCTTGCGAATAGTTGAAAAGACTTCCTGCATTTGCGGGCTTGTCCCAACCATCCCCTCAAACGATTCACCGCTCATACGTTGTTTAAGTTCGCGATGTTCAACCTCAAGCTGCGACACGTAAAAAGCCCGGTTCAAAATAATCTTCAGCTCCTCTATCTGAATCGGTTTGCAGAAGAAGTCGTAGGCGCCCTCTCCGATTGCCCTCAGAGCATGATCCTTTTCTCCCTGGCCGGTAATCACAATCACCTTCACCAACCCCTTCTGTGAGAGAATCTCGTTGAGCGTCAGGAACCCCTCTTCCACTTCGCCGGGACGGGGAGGCAGTCCGAGGTCGAGTGTGACCACCAGAGGTTGTTTCTCAATAAAAATCTCGACAGCGCTCCGCCGGTCCCCCGCCAGGAGAACCTCATAATCCCCAGCCAGCGCCCATTTCATCTGGGTAGCAATCGAGGAGTCGTCTTCCACAATGAGAAGTTTGGGTTTTGACATTGTACCTCAGTGTTAAGTGTTGAGTGTTAAGTATCAATATCAGGCAAAAAGCGCTGAGATTTTTTAGAGGTTTTGATTTTATTGCGTATGGATTTGGCTAAAGCGTTCAGCATCTTGCTGATCTCTTCACCTATTGATTCAAGTTCTGACAGTTGAGTCTCTTTTATTAAATTTCGCCTTGAAGCAAAATACAGCAAATACTGTGCTTCACTTAATGATCTCCTGGAAATATTCAAAAACTGCAAGAACTCTCCTGAATGAAAGCTCGCACAACCCTCCGCAATGTTAGTCGGTACCGAAAGAGCAGCTCTTCTCAACTGACTCGTCAGGTCGTATAAGTATCTCCTTGGAAATAAATCGGTTAAATCAAAAACTTGGAATGCAAGCTCATCGGCTTTTTCCCAAACTTTCAATTCTTTGTAACTTGTAATCATAATTTTCCCTCCTCGTAGTTAGTGTTAAGTGTTAAGTGTTTGGTGTTAAGTGTTTTGACTTAACACTTTAACACTCGACACTTAACACTATTTTCCTGTGTTTTGACTTAACACTTTAACACTCAACATTTTTTCATGTGTTTCCAGTTTTCTCTGAACACTTTAACACTCAACACTTAACACAATTTTCCTGCCAGAGGCAGGAAAACTCTAAACGTACTTCCTTTCCCTACTTCACTCTCTACCTCGATTCTCCCGCGGTGAGCTTCGATGATCATCTTGCTCTGGTAGAGGCCGATTCCCATGCCGTTCTTCTTCGTCGTCTTGAAGGGGCGGAAGAGCGATTGCTCCATGAACTCCTCTGACATACCGCATCCGTTGTCGCTTACGGAAAGCGTCACCCAGCCATCCCTGTGGCCCGTGGCCACCCGGACCTCCCCTCTGTTCCCCACCGATTCATTGGCGTTCAGGATGAGGTTCGTCAGAACCTTTTGAAATTGATCGGGGTCGATCAACAATTTAGGAGTCGGCTGGAGGTCTTGAATCAGAGAGATCTTACTCGATCCATTCAGGCAGTGGAGAGAACGGATAATCAGTTCATTCAGGTCTGTTTCAACGATATTTAACTGAACCTTTTGGCTCAGCAGGGAGAGGTGACTGCACATATGATTCACCTTCTCCACGCTTTGGCCGATCATCTGCGTGGCATCCTTCCTGAATTCAGGGTTATCAAAGTGAACGGGAAGATTCTGCATGGTCAGCGAAAGCGTGGAAGCAAGGTTCTTTAGGTCGTGAACGACGAAAGCGGACATCGTCTGGAACGCCTCCATCTCCTTTGCCTTCCGGAGGTCCTCCGCAAGCTTAAAATTAAGAAGGTTTCCTGCGGTTTGACTTGCGACCATCTTGAGCAACATTAAATCTTCTACGGAAAAAGGCTCCTTTTTCATCCGATTGTTTACAGTTAAAAATCCAAGCAGATGTTCTCCGGTCATGAGTGATGTCCCATAACGGATTCTTCCTTCCGTCAGAAAGCTCTGGTTCAGCCAATCCGTATCGTGAGGATTGGTCTTCTGAATAGCCTCGAAATCAAACGGGTCCTTTTGATCTTTCAAAAAAGCAATCCATTTCTGTACACTCTCTTGATTCCCCGAAATCTTGCCTGCCTCCTCTTGAGAAAGGGCTGTCGATCCTCCGAAGATAAGGCGTTCCTTTGATTCATTCAGTAACCATACCGTCACAGAAGAGACGCTAAAAATTCCTGAAGTCCATTTGGTCACTTTGTCACAATAATCGTGGATGTCGATCGAAGAACTTGTGCGTTCGATAAACTCCCCCCATTTTTCCCGGTAATCGTATTGCGGCTTTTTGAAATGGCGCACCACAAAACGCCGTATCTTCAGTCGCACCTCGCCCGATATCAGGGCAATGGTTAAACCGGTAAGGGCTAAAAGGATAAAAAGAGCTTCAATGGGTAGATGGTGGCTGATATCAAGCTGGCCGAGGATTTTGGAAAGAAACCCTATCGAAAGGAGATAGACCCCGACAATCAGGATCACCACCGAATTATAAAGAAAGGTCTGGGAGAAATAGAGATCTGTCTTCAACAGACGCATTCTCATCAGTCCGATAAGCATAAGGATGCCTATGATAAATCCGGTTCCTGCGTTAAACAGTTGGAGAGAATATCCGGTCGAGGAAAAAAGCAGAGCCTGACTGGTGGCATAAATCCGAAAAGTAAAGAACCCTCCAACGCCAAGAAGGATGAATTTAATTTTCCACCGGATCGTGCCAACGGAAGTCCGAAAAGCTCTCTCAAGGTTCATCAGGATGATCACGCTGATAAGAAGGAAAACCACCTCCGAAAGATAGCCGGACCGGCCTAACCGCAAAGACCATGTGGATGTTTCCAGAAAAGACAGTTCCTCGATGAACACACCTTTCTTTAAAACGATTGTCAGAAGGACGGACAAGAGGAATGATGAAGCAATAACCCACCACCACTTCTTAATAAATTCTCCATAGTTTGCCCTGGCAAAGGTGAACGAAAAGATGAGCCATATGCCCGGCAAAAAAGCCGTGGTAATCATCCGGAATTCCTGCCACCGGATCATCTCAGCGAGAGAATCCGACCGAAAACTCATTCCAATGAGGCCCATCTCAAGGGATAAGACGATCATTCCCGCCGCAAATATCCAGTGGGTAAAAGAATGTTTATCCCGGAATAAAGCAAATAGAGCAATTCCGAGACAGAAAAGAGCGCATAGAAATGGAAGAAAATTCAGTAAATGCATATTTCAAAAACGAAAGGTTTGAGGTTGGGGGAAAATAAACAGAGATGTTACGGGTTACGAGTTTCGGGGTCCATGTTCACAACTTGTATCAACTCAAGCTACCAAATAATTATTTGAAGTTAAAAGTTGGAGGTTGGAGGCAAATAAATAAAAAGTTGGAGGTTAGAGGAAGAAAACATTGTTACAAGTTCCGGGTTACAAGTTACAGTCAACACATTACTTCTAACGGTTTTTAACACGAAACCCGCAACTCGAAACCCGTAACAATGTTTTTTAACATTGGTTTCCATTATTCCACCATTCCAAAATTCCCCCATTCCAGCTTTTCTTTTCCTGCTTTCTTGGCTTCCTTATTCCATTATTCTTTAGTGTTTTAAACCCGTAACTCGAAACCCGTAACCGTCTTTTCATTATTCCATTATTTCATTCTTCCCCCATTCCAGCTTTTTTCCTGCTTTCCTGGCTTCCTTATCCCATTATTCTTTAGTGTTTTAAACCCGTAACTCGAAACCCGTAACCGTCTTTTCATTATTCCATTATTTCATTCTTCCCCCATTCCAGCTTTTTTCCTGCTTTCCTGGCTTCCTTATTCCATTATTCTTTAGTGTTTTTAACCCGTAACTCGAAACCCGTAACAATGGTTTCTAACATTGGTTTCATTATTCAGTATTCCGGATTTTCTTCCTTACCTGGTCCTTGATTCTTTTAACGTGGCCTCTTCCCAATCCTTTTACTTCACAACCGAGTTCGAAATAACGTTTTATCCTTTCATCATCCAGAATGCCAAAACAGTCGATGACGGCAATGGGTCCTCCTGCAGCCTTCACGATCTCTTCAGGATTAAGATTCAAGTAATGCCTGTGCCTGACGGCAAGAATTAGGGCGTCAATGCCATGCAATGCTTTTTGCAAGTCTTGTTCAATCCGGAGATCTTTAAGTTTTTCCTGTCCCCTAAAAAACCTTTTCAGGCTTTGTGACGTGGCAGGATATTCATCCTGCTTCTCAAACTCCCACCAATGAAGAACGTAAGGATCGTGTACCCGTAATTCCGCACCCATCTCTGTCAGACGCCGGACGATTAGTTCTGAGCCGCTGTAACGGGTATCCCCTACGTCTTCACGGTACGACGCCCCGAGCACCAGAATATCCGCGGAGGCAATCGGTCGGCTCATGTTTCGGAGAGCGTCTCGAGTGAGTTGGGCTACGTGAAGAGCCCTCGTATCATTGATATCGATGGCCTTTGGAGTAATTTTGAAAATATCGTCCTCAAACCCATGGATGTGGCGGTAGGCCCAAACGCCCAGGCCCCCATCTTTGGGAAGACAGTACCCTCCGATTCCCGGGCCTGGAAATATGATGTTGCTGTGCGTCGGCCTGACCTTAATGGCGTTGATGACTTTAATGAGATCCACGCCGTTTCGCTCTGCAAAAAGGCTCCACTCGTCCATAAATGCGAGGAGGGTGGCCCTGAAACTGTTTTCAATAATCTTGGCAGTCTCCGACTCGATCGGCCTATCTAACACACTCAATGGGAACTTCTCCGTGTTCAGGACATCCTTCAGGAATTTAACCACTCTGTGCGTTGACTCTTCGTTGATTCCGCTGCAAACCCGCCAGAAGTCACGGATGCTGGCCACATAATTCTTCCCGGGCATGACCCTCTCAAAGCTGTGCGCCAGGACCGGATCGGAGAGAATTCCCCTCTTCTGGAAAGCCTTTTTGATGATTGGATAAGCGATCTGTTCAGTCGTTCCTGGAGCGACCGTCGTTTCAATAAGCACCAGAGTCTGGGGGCTGATCTGTTGAGCAATAATCTCAATGGACTCTTCCATGGCGACCATATCCGCCCTACCCTCACAAACACGGCCGAGTGATTCTTTCAAATAATCGCACTGGACATCCACAATTACGACATCCGCCAGCTTTAAAGCATCATAAGTGTAGGTTGCAGTGAGTGTCTTCTTTTCATTCACACAGCGGTTGATCATCAACGGGACTTCCGGATCTTCCGAGCTCACTGGCGGAATTCCGCGGTTCAACAAAGGGGTTTTCCAGAAACTGCGGGGGCTCGGCCTTTGCATGCCAATTACAAATTTCGTTGGTTGACCATTTTGATCCGTTGCATCGGCAACCACCGCGGCCATGACCGCGCCGACAAACCCCAATCCCATAACGACAACGATCTCCCGCCCCAGGGCCCGCTGGCGATCCGCCAATTCCTTAAGCCGTTCGTATTCTTTGGGATATTCCTCCTGGGATGGAAGTTTAAACGTCTCACCTTTCGGACTAATTGAATATTCAAGCATCATTTACTCCTTCTTAGAGTGATTGAGTGTTGAGTAAAGAGTTTTATGTTTCATGTTTCGGGTTACGGGTTAATTGGGTTGAATTGGGTTACTTGAGTTGATTGGGTTTATTGGGTTTGTTGTGATAACCCCATAACCCAGGCACCTCAAAACCCGTAACTCGCAACTCGTAACAATGGTTTTCAACATTGGTTCCATTTTTTCCGGGGTTCCTCAATACCCCATTGGATTATTGACCTGCCAGCGCCAGGTGTCGGCGCACATCTCTTCCAAACCTTTTACGGCAACCCAGCCGAGTTCACGGCCTGCCAACGAAGGGTCGGCAAAGCAAGCGGCTACGTCTCCCGGCCGACGGCCAACCATCTTATAAGGGATCGGTTTTCCGCAAGCCATTCTGAAAGCCTCAATAACCTCCAGCACACTATAACCCTTTCCCGTTCCCAGATTATAAGTGACCAGCCCGGGTTTGCTTTTCAATCTCTCAAGAGCCTTGATATGGCCGAGGCTCAAATCGACCACATGAATATAATCACGCACCCCTGTCCCGTCCGGAGTCGGATAGTCGTTACCGAAAACCGACAGTTCTTTGAGCTTTCCAACGGCCACCTGGGAAATGTAGGGGAACAGGTTATTTGGAATGCCATCGGGGTCCTCCCCGATTTCTCCGCTTTGGTGGGCGCCTACCGGGTTAAAGTAACGGAGGAGTGCGATTTGCCAGTCCGGCTCAGCAATGCGCAAGTCCCGCAGGATGTCTTCGATTACAAGCTTCGTCCGTCCATACGGATTTGTCGGAGAGAGTGGAGCATCTTCTGTGATGGGAACCTGTTGCGGCTCGCCATAGACGGTTGCGGAAGAGCTGAAGACGATCGTTCTGACGCCTTCTTTCTTCATGACCTCGCAAAGGATTAATGTTCCAGTAATGTTATTGTGGTAATATTTTAGAGGGTAACGGGTAGACTCGCCCACAGCTTTCAGCCCGGCAAAATGGATGACTGCATCGATGCGGTGATTGCGAAACACCGAAGTTAGTCCCTCCTGATCGATTAAATCCACCTGGTAGAAAGAAAGCGATCGTCCGGTGATTCGTTGAACCCGCTCTAATGATTCCACCTTGCTGTTGCAGAGATTATCCACTACAACTACTTCATAACCGGCTTCCAACAGTTCCAGACACGTGTGACTGCCAATATAACCAGCACCGCCTGTGGTTAATATTTTCATTAAAATCTATTTCTCCTATGACTCTATACGAAATTTCTTATTCCTTGAACCTTTCGCCTTGTATCTTTAACCCGAACACCTGCCCGCCGAAACCTCGGCGCAGGCGGGCGAAACTCGTAACCGTTTTTCCTTGTCCCTTTAACTCAAAACTTAACACTCAACATTGATAACTCAAAATTCATCATTCCAAAATTCCTAAATGAATTAAACTCGTAACTCGAAACTCGCAACAGTGATTGCTCTAAGCTTTTAACTCAACACTGATAACTTAACACTTAACACTGATAACTCAACACTCTACTTTATACCCCTGTCGACTAAGCTCACTCGCCAGCGTTTTCTGTGCAGAGGGTTCTCCGTGAACGAGCTTGATCGATCGAGGTTTGTCAGGCATAAGCTTGACCCACTCCATCAACTCCTTCTGATCTGCATGGGCCGAATACCCGGAAAGAGTATGAACGCCGGCTTGCAACCTGCACTTTTTGCCGTCGAGAGTCACATAGCCTTTTTTTTGAGTGGCCGCTTCCTGAATTTCCCTTCCTGGAGTACCCCTTGCATTGTATCCTACGAAGATGATGTCGTTCTTGGGGTCTTCGATGCCGATCTTCAGGTGATCGATGATTCTTCCACCCGTGCACATCCCGCTCCCTGCAATGACCACTAAGGGACCGGGGTGATCCAGAAGTCTCATGTGGGCTTTATGGCTTTCGGCCACATAGAGATGATCGAAATCCATGGGCTTGTCCCCATAATCCAGAAGCCCTTTTGCCTCGTTGTCCCAATATTCGGAAAGGCTCAATGCAATCTTCGTCAGTTTCATGCCCAGGGGCGAATCCAGAACTACCGGGATGCCACCTCTCACGGTCAGTTCTGGAAACTGTTTTTGATAAAACCGGTCTGAGAAAAGCCGGTCAAGATCGTAAAGCACTTCCTGAGTGCGGCCCAGGGCAAAAGCTGGAATGAACACCTTTCCGCCATCGGAGAGCGCATGGGCTAAAACCTTTCCCAATGCTTCAATTCGGCGCTCACGTGTTTCATGGGTTTTGTCCCCATAGGTGGATTCAAGAATGAGAAGATCGCAGGAAGGGGGGGGATCCGGATTCGGGACCAGCGGGGTATGTTTGCACCCGAGATCGCCGGAGAAAAGAATGGAATTCCGAGGGAATTCCGATTCGAAGAAAATGAATGAAGATCCCAAAATGTGGCCTGCCTGGTAAAACGAAAACCGGACCCCTTTCCTGAGATTGAAAGCTTGCCCGTATTCAAACCCCCAACTGAATTCATCAATCGTCCGCAAGAGAGAAGCGGCCTCTTTTTCCTCCGGATTGCCAAGAGCCATGGCATCTTCCAACATCGGCAGGAGTAGGTTCTTGGTCGGGTGAGTCGTGAGTATCTCACCCTTGAACCCCTTTCGAATCAATTCCGGGATACGTCCGACATGGTCAATATGAGCATGGGAGAGGAAAAGGAAATCAATCTGTGAAGGTTTAACCGGCCAAGCATCTATCGGAAGAGCCTGATCTGAACCCTGCGTTGTCCCGCAATCAACCAGAAGATTGATCCCGTTAGTCTGAACGAGGTGGCATGAACCTGTGACGCAGTGCTCCCCTCCAAGATGAATCATCTCAAATGACTTCATAACAATCAGTTTTGAGTGTTAAGTTTTGAGTTCTAAGTTTTAGACGGAAAATCGTGAGTCGTAGTGCGTAATGCGGAAGGTTTACCCTTTCCTGTTACGAATTTTGAGTCGAAGGCCGAAAAGAATTCTTTTCAATCTTTAGCCTTGATCCCTTCGCTATTACATTATTCCATCAGAAAAAGTTCGCTGAACTGGGAAAGTTGACTCAAAAATTGAGTCAACGAAGATGGGGGTTGAGTAGGAGTCCTTCGGGTTTCCGGAGCCGGAGCCTGAATCCGTGGAATCAGGCTAAGGCAGAATCCCTTTTTGGTTTCTTAAAAAACTTAACCGCGGACCGGGGAGCCCCCCCACATTGTGTTGAAAGTTGCGGTCTGACCCCACAGTCCTTTCCCCTCATTAATCTTTGAGAATATCTGAAACAACTTTTTTCAGTTCAGGAATTCGGTTTTTAATCACACCCCATACTTTTTCCATATCAACCCCGAAATAATCATGGATCAGAACATCTCTCATTCCCGCAATCTTTTTCCATTCAATTTGCGGATATCTGCCTCTAATTACCTCGGGTATCCTTTTTGTGGCCTCCCCGATTATTTCGAGATTTCTAACTACACCATCCTGAACTAACTTGTTTCCGAAAAAATCTTCCTTTTCAAAGCCTTTTGTATAAGCTTCAGTCTTCTGAATGGCTTCTAAGATGTGTTCCCAAAATGGTCTGAAGTCTTTTCTCACAAGGGTATAGCCTGGCTAATGATCTTTTCTCGTATGTATTGACTGATTGAATTCTGGGTAACAATATCTACCTTTTTCCCCAGCAAATTTTCCAAGTCTAGTTTCAAACCTACCATATCCAAAAGATCAGCATCCTTATGGAATTCCACCAAAAAATCTATATCACTGTCCTCGCGCTTTTCCCCAGTTGCATAGGAACCAAAAATAGAGATACTTTTCACTTTATTTCTTCTGAGTATCTCTTTAAATCTATTATCATTTTTGTCGATTGATAGAAAACCCTCTCTCATAGTATTTGAAATTATATCAGGTCAGCATTATTTAATCAAATCGAATCAAAATTAGCTATTTCTCTATTTTCCTGATTCGCCCCTCCACAGATTCGCTTTTCCCCTCGCCTCTTAACCTTTCCTGTTGTACATTCCGTAGTGGGGAAGCCAAGGATAAAGGGTTGATTCCATATTCTCTGTTTGGGGGGTAACTCAAAAATTGAGTCAGGAGGGGAAAGGTTAGGAAAGGTTGGTTTGGTTTGACTATTGGTTTCTAAAAGCGGAAACACAAGAAACAAGCCTGACCCTGGGCCGCTTCTCCTAATTTCACCGAGCTCCTCATACTCCATCTCATCTCTTGCATGCCTGGTGAAAAGAATTCTCTCTGATCTAAAACAATCTTGTATTTCTTTTAGCATTCCTTCTCTCTATGCTCTGGCTTTATAAACCCGGTAACTCGTAATCGTTTTTTGATCGTCTTAAAAACTTAACACTCACACTAAACACTTATAACTCTGTGATGCCTCCAATGACTTTGCTGAACTGGGTCCGCCCCCACTCCAGGCGCCAATACCAAGTTTATGATCTATTAAATCTCCCTGTAAAAACAGAGGTTTCAGCTCTTCCCCAAAGTAATGAATAAAGATTTTACCCCATTGGTTCGACACTAAAAAACCAGGTCTATGTAGCCACTTGGAGGGCAAACCAATGTTCCTTCATCAGCCGCAAAAACTCGATCGTAATCGGATAGCCTGACCCAGACCCGATAACGGAGTCGATGCCGCATCTTGGGCAAAGCGCAGTCTGACTGACCCCTCCCTTCTCATCGATCCATTCTTTCACCTCGATTGGCAAAAATATCTCCAGACAATAAAAACATCCGCATCGTTCGCTCGAGAGTATCTCATTGCGGTTACCCATCGAGTGTTTATGTGCTCGAATATAATCTGGCGCCGTCATTCTCAGCTTCTAAAGCCAAATCTTCCCAAAGAATAGGCCAGGCTTCCCGAAATTTCTTTTCCTGTAACGTGACTTCTCCAAGATGTTTACGGGGGTTGCCGCACATCCAGCAGGAGCAGACTGTATTGTTCTTGAAAAGATGGCCCGGATTCTTCACATGCCGATGCGTTCGCCGCAGCCTCTGACGGATGACCCGTTCGGGGTCATGACGGCGGATTGCTCTTTTTGAGGATTGGAATTCAGTCAATTTCATTTCTGGGTTCAGGTAACGTCTCTTCTTCAGGATTTAGAGCTTTAAATCCCTCCTGTTTCAATATAGAAATCATAGAGAGATCAACGCTATAGATAGAGTCAATCCGCTCACCCTTACCCTCCCCCTCCGAGGCTGGAGGGGAGGGTTGGGAAGGACCAATCATATTCTTTTTTATGAAACACTAAGGTTATTTTTTATAGCCTTTTGATCCAAAACCCGCAACCCGTAACCCGAAACGATTTTGTCTTCTAACCCGTAACAGTATTTTCAACATTCCATCATTCCATTATTCCTGCTTTTCTTTTCCTGCTTTCCTGGCTTCCTTATTTCACTATTCCTGCATTTCCTTATTCCTGCCTTCCTGGCTTCCTTATAAATAGGCAAGTGTCCCTAATTTATTACCATCACTTGACAATACATCGAGGTCGAATTTATAATGAGGTCAAAATGATCATAAGGAGAGGTCATGATGAGCAGTATGGAGTATAGCGTTGCGGAAGCAAAAAAACATTTTTCGGAATTATTAAGCCGGGTCGCTTATGGAAGGGAGCGCATTACCATAGCGAAGAGAGGAAAGCCCTTGGCCATGCTCGTTCCTCCTGTTGCGGAATCAGGCTCGGAACACCCCGGTAAAGTGCAAGGATGGTTGGAAAACAGCGATCCTTTCTTTAAAATCGTAAATCAAATTGTTAAAAATCGCCAAAAACATTCTCCCAGGATACTCAGGTCACAGAAGGAATGATGGATGTATCTGATTGACACAAACGCCTTAAGCGAAATCATCAAGAAGAAACCTAATCCCAGTTTCATGAATAGGCTTCGGAACACACCTACTGATGCCCTCTTCTCAGCCAGTATCTGTATTATGGAATTAAGATATGGGGCATTAAAGCGGGGAAATCCCGCAGACCTGTGGACAAAGATAGAGCAGCAAATTCTACCAAAAATTCGGATCTTATCTTTCTCATACAAGGAAGCCATGGAGGCAGGGGACCTGATCCATCATTTATATTCGATCGGACAACCCATCGGGATTGAAGATATTATGATCGCTTCCATTGCCTTATCCAATGGCTTGACAGTGGTCAGTGCCAACAACAAACATTTTTCCCGTGTTCCAAGATTAAAGAATGAAAATTGGTTCGAAAGCTGACATCTCCTTACAGTCACATCCTTATTCTCGGTACTTTACACCCTATACCCTTCACCCTCTATTGCGTTCAAACTGGAAGAGATTGTTAATGATGCACGCCAAAAGCATCCTATGGTAGAAGTTACCACCCTGTCTCCATAGCTCGCTGATTCGGCAATACCGCTCATCCAGGCTTGGGTTTGAACATGGAGGCTCAGGCAGATCTCTCTGCGTATTCCGGGGCAATCTGGACACCCGTTCGGGAGATTCCGGACACCTACCCCCAATTCCTTACCAGATCAATTTCACCCTTTAAACTACCATTCTAAACCAAAAATCGGCCTCCTTTTTTCAATCTTAATTCATTAAATCAATCACTTAGCCTGGCCTGACCCCAGCCTCCAACCTCAGCTCCAGCTCGGCTAAAAGGGAAGTAACTATAATTGGTGTGAGCTCCGTAGCAGGTCGTCTACCGTCTTAACGGGATTGAAGGTTTCCAGTGGCACCTCAACAAACACTGTATTCCAGAAAGCCATGCCCCCATTCCACAGGCCTGGTAATTCAAGTGCCTTGATCGGGATCCCTTTATAAGATTTTCTTGAGATCGTTACCGATTCCCGGTTCGAATAAAGATTCAAATCAAACTTTTCTCCCCGGTAATTTCTGACCCCGCACACCAGGTCAACAGGGTTGAAATGGGTAGAGGATTTCCAGATATCCTTCTGGTCGACAGAAGTCATATCTATCTGGTTCTGCTCTACGATCTGAAGGGACTGGGTTCCATCTTCTTCTTCAACCCAGAAAGGACCTCCTCCTGGCTCGCCATCATTTTTCACCATACCGCATAAACGGATCGGTCTGTTCAGTTTCTGTTGCAGCCATTCTCTTTTTACATCTTCCGGATAACTGTTGAACCTGTCAGGTAGGGACAGGGTGAGTTTCTTTTTGCAGAACAGGATGACCCGTTCCAGTAGTTGATGATCCATTTCTTTTCGGGACAGAAGACGGAGGTATTCAAAAATCTCATCCTGAAATCGGACGAGAACCCCGCCCAGGATTTTCTTATAACTGACAGTCACATCCTTCAAACGGTCCGGAACGACGTTGTCAATGTTCTTAACAAAGATGATATCCCCGTTCATATTATTGAGATTCTGAAGGAGCGCCCCGTGACCTCCTGGTCTGAACAGGATCTTACCACTGCTGTCCTTGAAAGGTCTGTTCTCCATGTCCACAGCAATTGTGTCAGTTGAGGGAAGCTGAGTTGTTACGGTTGTATCCAGACTCACCCTATAAAACTTTTCATAAAGTTCCTTCATGTGAGAAAGCAGGGCCCTGAATGGGGCTTCATGTTCCTTTGAGACAGTAAATTGTATCCTGCAGGTGTTTCTTTTGTCTCGAACATAACATGCGGCTTCGACGAGGTGCTCCTCCATAGCTGTTCGGTTGTGCTCCGGATAAACGTGAAACTTAAGAAGTGCTTTTGGAAGCAGGGCATAGTTAAGGCCTTTGGGTGTGAGGATATATTCCAGGATTTTAGAGCACTCGCCATCGCTAAGGCACATTTGAATATCATGCCCGTTCAGAGACATGACTTTCTTTAAATCATCAAAGAAGGCAAACCTTGAAAGATTTTCAGCAAAAAACTTTGAACGTTCGACCGAATCAAATCTTCCTTCTTTGTAACACCTGTACCAATCCTCGAACATTCGGCTTGCAGCGCCTGAGGCAGGCACAAACGTGAGCATTCGGCCTTTCCAAGCAGCCTCTTCATGAAGCCGGATAAGAGCCTCTCTTTCCTGAGGTGAGACCTGGACGATCCCATCTCCGATGCGGGCAGGTCTCAGCAATCTCATGGGCTTTGCACCCCGGTGAAATATCTCGACCTGCCTTGCGATCTCAGCTGAATCAATCTCTTCGGCAGCGGTGGGTTGTGAAATTTCTATTGAAAACAATCTTAAATTCATTAAATGTGATACTTTCATTAGGTGTTGCCTTCTCCGAATTCCTGAAATCTTCAATCCAGGAGCAGGTTAACCTCTAATTTTCTACCCCTACGGTGATTGCTTTTTTCTGTTTTGTGCAGTACCGAAGATCGCAGAAAGAGGTTCGAAAAAAGAGGAATGAGAATCGATTTCATAGTAGACTCTATCATGGGTTTCCCGCATCTTTATGATTCCCAGATCATATAAATTTTTGAGCTCGCGCTGCGTCGGATGCAAGCTGAGACCCGTTTCAAACATGATCTCTCTTTGATAAAAAGCCCTCCCCGCATGAGAAATCAAAAAGTTCACCCCGTTAGAAAGTCTACTACTTTCAGTACTTGCTCAGTTTGAATAGAGGATATCAAACAAATACCATGTCAATAATGAATATTTTCTAACGGGGTAAAGAATTCTTGCCCTTGAGATAGAACCAAAAAGTCTTGATAGAATTTCTTCGGGATCTAAAATTTCGGGCATACTCAAGAAGTTGACTCAAAAATTGAGTTAGCAGGTTAGGAGGGTTGGATAAGCCCCCCCTTGTAAAACTCTGATCTTTACCCATAAGTGGAGTCGCTGGATACAATAGGCGCTCCAACAAATTCCCCATCCCCCTCCTGACCTCCGAAGCTGTGAAAAAATTCAGCTGTAGTTGGGGTTTGGGGTTTCTGAATTTAATTTTTAGACGAACGGTTAGGTATCAATCATGGTGAACTTACACCCAGTGACAAATCTCATTGCGACCCCTTACCC